>CAJTRT010000038.1 GCA_910579105.1 uncultured Muribaculaceae bacterium
CTTGGCTCCTCGGAGCCGTTAACAAATTCTCAAAAAATAACCGAAGTATTGATTATTTTATGCAATAAATATGCGGTTATGCATAATGATATGGTATATTATAAAATTTGTATAAAAGTCCGGAGGGTGTCGTATGACCCGCGAATTCAGCGGTTCAGCGACACCCTCCGGATTTATCGGGATTGGGTATGGTTATTTACGGATGATAAGGGTCAGTGGGAGGGTCGAGGAGGGAAGGGCGACGCTCAGGGTGCGCGTCGAGGGGGTATAGTCGCCTTTGAGGGCGCGTCCGCCGGAGAGGCTTACCGAGGCTGGCGCGTCGACGTTGTGGAGGACGAACGTCAGGCGGCGTTTCGCTGGACAGCCGGGATAGGGGGAGCCGCTCGCCTTCGGCTCGCTCCACCCGACATTACGATTACGGGAAGTGACCGGGGCTTCTTTCGCGGTATTTGGAGTTTCATTCGGGGCGCCCGGGGTGGCGCTGACGGTGAAGGTGTAGGCTTCGGGGGTGTTGGAGGCGCTGACCGTCAGCAGGGCGTAGCGCCCTTCGGGAAGGGAGCGGGGGTCGGAGCGGTCGTCCTCGTAGATCTCGCAGCGGCTGTCGGCGACCTCGGACGAGGGGTAGTAGTCGAGGGTGTAGCGCGAGGGGTCGTAGTCGGCCACGTTGCGCATCGCGTAGGGAGCGGAGGGTATTATAGCTCCGGCGCGCACGAACAGGGGGATGGTAGCCAGCGGGGCTTCGACCATAACGGAGTCAGCCGGCCCGGAGTAGCTTCTGAGGGGGGCGTCGTAGTCGATCCAGCGCCCTTCTGGGAAGGTGACGGGGCGCGAGGTGGCTCCCTGTTCCAGCACGGGGGCCACCATCACGTCGCGGCCCCAGAGGTACTGGTCGGTTATGTGGTCGTAGGCCGCGGGGTCGGGCGAGTAGGTGCCCACGGGGCGCACGAGGGGAAGCCCTTTGGCGGCGTTCTCGTAGGCGAGGGTGTAGTTGTAGGGGAGCCACGAGTAGCGGGCTTTGACGAGCGGGAGGATGATGTCCTGGTGGTCGGGGTAGAGGTATGGCTCCGCGTGGTGCTGCGAGTGGGTGCGGAGCACCGGGGAGAAGAGGCCGAGCTGGAGCCAGCGGACGTACAGCTCCGGGTCGACGGGGTTCCCCGGGTCTACGGCGAACCCCCCGACATCGTGGCTCATATAGCCAAGGCCGCTCTGCCCGGCCCCGAGCATGATGGTGACCTGCGGGCGCAGGCCTCCCCACGAGCGCGACACGTCGGTGCTCCACGGGAACACGGAGTAGCGCTGGAGGCCGGTGGTGCCGCCGCGCATGAGGGTCATGAGTCGCATCGAGGGGTATTCTTCGGAGTAGAGGTCGGCGATTATCCGGCTCCAGTCGTTGCCGTAGAGGTTGTGGTACTGGCGTGTTGTCAGTCCGTTGGCGTGGTGAAACCCTTCGGGGTGCACCTCCGGCTCGCCGAGGTCGCCCCACCAGCCCCCCATCCCTTGGTCGGTGAGGCGGCGGTATGTCTCCCTGTACCACCTGGCGGCGTCGGGGTTGCTGACGTCGATCATGCCCCCCTCCCCTACCCATATTTTCACCTCGGCGGGGTTGCCGAGGGAGTCTTTGGCGAGCATGCCGTTTGAGGCGAGGTAGTTGTAGTTGTCAAGCCCCCGGCCGTTCCGCAGGACGTAGGGCTGGGTGATTGCCACCATGTTCACCCCCTTCTTTTTCAGGTCGCGGAGCATCTTCTCGTGGGCGGGCCACTGCTCCGGGTCCCAGTCGAGCCGTCCCATGTCCTGCTCCTTGCCGTACCAGTAGAGGTCGAGCACCATGCCGTCGACTGGATAACCGGCGGTTTTCAGTGAATCCACCACCTGCTCGGCCTCGCGGCGCGTCTTGTAGCCGTATTTCGATGTTATGTAGCCGAGGCTCCAGAACGGGGGGAGTGGCTGCCGCCCGGTTATCGAGGTCAGCTGTTCGGCGACCCCCTCGAAGCCGTCGGGGGAGGATACGAAGTAGTATGAGACCGGTTCCGGGCTTTCCGAGGAGTATACTAACGGGGAGGTCGCCGCGAGGTCGGCCGCGGCGAAGTCGTCGAACAGCACCGCGTACCCCTCCGGGCTGACGAGCAGGGGCATCGAGATGTTCATCTGCGATATGCGCGGGTCGGAGGCTGTGTAGCCGTAGTTCTGGCGGTTGCACATCACCAGGGTGTCCCCGGCGAGGTTGAACGAGTGGCCCCTTTCGCCCGCGCCGTAGAAGGAATCCGCCCCGCCCAGGGGGACGAGGCGCGTTGCGCGGCGCCCTTTATCGTCGGTTGTCCGCCTGCCGCTATCGTAAAGGCCGTTGCGGTTTCTGTCGGAGATGGTCAGAGAGCCGTTGGCGGTGTCGAAGATGGCGCGGAGGCCTGAGGCCGTCGTCAGCACTTTCAGGCCGCCGTTGTCGGCGAGAGTTCCCTGCGCCTCGCTGGCGGGTTTCTCTGTGACCTTCGATTCGGAAAGGGTCTCGCCGGGCGCCAGGTTGCTTACCCGGAATATGTTGTCGGTCACGGCCTCGACCGTCACCGCGCGTCCGTCGGGGGTGACGCCCCGCAGGGGGGCGACGGCGGCTGCCCCGAGCGCGCATAGGGCTGCCGCGCTGATCAGTATCGCTTTCATAAGGCCGCTATGCGGGCAATGTATTTGCCTATGATGTCGAACTCGATGTTGACCACAGACCCTACCTCCAGGTCGCCGAAGTTGGTCAGCTCGGAGGTGTAGGGGATGATGGCCACGCGGAACGAGCCGTTCTCGGAGTCGCAGACGGTCAGGCTCACGCCGTTGACGCACACCGAGCCTTTCTCGACCGTAACATACCCCTTTTTGGCCATTTCGGGGGCGACGTCGTAGCGGAAGAGGTACATCTTCGAGCCGTCCTCTGGGATGATTTCCTCGCAGCGGGCGGTGCAGTCGACATGGCCCTGGACGATGTGGCCGTCGAGGCGGCCGTTCATGACCATGCAGCGCTCGACGTTCACGCGGTCGCCTACGGCGAGCAGCCCCAGGTTCGACCGGCGAAGGGTCTCCTCGATGGCGGTGACGGTATAGGAGCCGTCGCCGTGGATTGCGACCACGGTGAGGCACACGCCGTTGTGGGCCACCGACTGGTCGACGTGCAGCTCTCCGGCGAACGAACATTCGAGCGTTATGTGGAGGTTGCCCCCCTCGCGGCGGAGCTCCTTGACGCGCGCCGCCTCTTCTACTATTCCTGAAAACATGGGTTCTGTTGTTGGTTCTACTGGTTTTTCGCGAATTTACAGAAAAAAGGCCTCCCTGCAAAATGTTAACAAAACTTTAATAAACGGGCTTATTGGGGTGCTGTTGCGAAATAAAGTTAAAATTAGGTGATTTTTATGGCGATAAATATGTTGTAAAACATAAAATGCGTACCTTTGCGTCAGTTTTTCATGGTATTAGATTTAAGGTAAGAAGATTATTCGTCGTGATGACGGGTAATTTTTTTTGCGCCTTGCGGCAAGCCTTCCCGCGGTCCTTACAGGTTTTCCGATGTGATTCGCCCGTATTTGGCGTGGAATGTGTCCCGGCGGTTTGCGCCGATGACAAAAAAGCCTTAACTTTGCCAGCGGAAACCAAGCGGCAGCCGCCACCCGCGGCCCCACCCGTCAGCCCTGATGGCGGAATTGGCAGACGCGACGGTCTCAAACACCGTTGGAGAAATCCTTACCGGTTCGATCCCGGTTCAGGGCACCAGAAACAAAGGCGCTGTGTCGAAAACCGACACAGCGCCTTTTGTTATGATGGGAGGGTGCTGTCAGAATGCCTCATTTTTTTTAGTCTGACGCGTGGTGCGGCGTTACTGCCAGAAGGGGTGGAAGTGGTGGACGGGGCCGCGGCCGCGGCCTACGCGGTAGCGGGCGCCGGCGGCGATGGCGGCGGCGATGTAGGCTTTTGCGGCTCGGGAGGCCTCGTCGAGTGGCATCCCCTTGGCCAGCGAGGCGGCGAAGGCCGAGGAGAGGGTGCAGCCGGTGCCGTGGGTGTTGCGGGTCGCGACGCGGGGAGCCGGGAGGCGCGTCATGCGGCCTGTCTCCGCGTTGTAGAAGATGTCGACCAGCTCCGTGTCGGCGAGGTGGCCGGCCTTGAGGAGGACGGAGGCGCCGAGGCGCGCCAGGTCGCGGGCGGCGTCGGGAAGCTCTTCCTGAGTTGTGATGGAGCGGTCGAGGAGCAGTTCGGCCTCGGGGATGTTGGGGGTGATGACGCGGGCGCGGGGAACCAGCTCGTCGCGGAGGGTGGCCACGGCGTCGGCTTCGAGCAGGGGGTCGCCGGAGGTGGCCACCATCACCGGGTCGAGCACGATGTCGCGGATCCGGGGGTATTCGTCGAGGGCGCGGCGCACGGCGCGCACGAGTTCCGAGGAGTGGAGCATGCCGATTTTCACCGCGTCGGTGCCTATGTCGTCGAGCACGGAGTGGATCTGCCCCACCACGAAATCGACCGGCACAGGATGCACGCCGGTAACCCCCAGGGTGTTCTCGTCGACGACGGCCACTATGGCCGAGGTTGCGAAGCACCCCAGGGCGGAGATGGTCTTTATGTCGGCCTGTATGCCGGCTCCGCCGGAGGGGTCGCTCCCGGCGATTGTCAGCACTCGCTTGTAGGTCTGTTCCATAATTGAAGTTCAAAAGACGTAGGTTTGTTCGTGGTAGGGACATGCCTTTGGCATGTCCCTACATTGTGAAGTGTTTCAGTAGGGGAGCATTTCGTCGAGGCGGTAGGCGCTTTCCCAGAACATTTGCTCGAAGCGGGTCGAGAGGAGGAAGGCGCGGGTCATCTCGCGGCGCACTTCTTCGGAGGCGAGGTCGGCCAGGGTGTCGCAGATTTCTATGGCCCGGCGGTTCGACTGCTCGAAGGCGGGGTCGCCGTAGGTCTCGATCCAGTGGTAGTAGGGGTTCTCTTTCGCGGCGTTGGCCAGGATTGACTCCCCTACTTTCTGATACACCCAGAAGCACGGGAGGATTCCGGCGGCCTCCATGGCCACTGGCTTGAGGCCTAGGGCTGTCTCGTGGTCCATGTACAGGAGGTTCACGGCCGTGGGTTTCGCTCCGTCAAGCCCCTCGGGGCCGAGGTATGACTGGTGGAGGGCTTTCTCGACCAGCACCCCGTCGAGGGCGAATTTCAGGAAGTCCTCGACCATGGCGGTTTCGGGGAGCCTCGAGGCGACGTGCGCCAGGACGCGGACGTAATTGTCGACATACATCGCGTCCTGCCTGAGGTAAAAGAGAAAGCGCTCGCGGCTGAGCGTCCCCGCGGCGAGTTCGCGGACGAAGGGTAGTTCGATGATCGCCCGGTATATAGGTTCGGCGAGGCGCCAGGCCTCCTCGCTCCATTTCTTATGTTCCATTTTTTCAGAGTGTCAGGGTGTTGAATGTCATGGTGGAGAGGTCTATTGTCAGGAGCCTCCCGGCGAGGGTTCCCTCCATGCCGAGGAGCGCCTTGATGGCTTCGGCTGCCTCGATGGCTCCCACAACGCCCGGGAGCGCGCCGAGCACGCCCCCGGAGGCAGCGGGCCGCGGGACTAACTCGGCCCGGTCGGGGTAGAGGTCGTCGTAGCCCGCCGCGGCATCGGGGAGGAATGTGGCCACCTGCCCGCGGAACTCCCCTATCGAGCCGTGCACCCAGGGTTTCCGCAGTGTGCGGCAGGTGTCGCTGATCAGATAGCGGGTCGCGAAGTTGTCGCAGCAGTCAACCACTATGTCGTAGCGGCTGACAATCTCCGCGGCGTTTACCGGCGTAAGGCCGTCGGGGAAAAGCTCGAAGGTGACGTTGCTGTTCAGGGCGCTCAGGCGCTCGCGGGCCGCCTTGGTCTTGGGCGTCCCCACCCTCGCCTCGGAGTAGAGGGTCTGGCGCTGGAGGTTGTTTAGCGACACCGCGTCGGGGTCGCAGAGGCCGATCCGGCCTACCCCGGCTCCCGTCAGGTAGAGGGCCGCCGGGCATCCCAGGCCGCCGAGACCCACGACCAGTGCCGAGGAGGCCAGGAGGCGGCGCTGCCCCTCCTCCCCGAAACCGGGGAGGAGCATCTGGCGCGCATAGCGTTCTATGTCGTTGTCTTTCATCGTTGTGTCAGTCGAATACCTTGTCCCAGTCCTTCCACACGGCCTCGTAGCCGCGGGCGCGCACGGCGGCGGCCACCTCGGCGGGTGTGCGCTCGTCGCTGACGGCGAACTGTTCGAGCGACCGCGGATAGGTGCGGTAGCCCCCGGGGTCGGTCTTGGAGCCCGCCGAGAGGGAGGTCGCTCCGAGCGTCAGGATGTTGTCGCGGAAGTCGGGGCGCTCGCGGGTCGAGAACGAGAGGTCAACGTCGTGGTCGAAGATGCGGAAGGCGAAAGTGAGTTGCGCCAGTTCGCGGTCGCTCATTACTACATTGGGCTGGAAGCCGCCGGCCGCGGGGCGCATGCGGGGGAAGTTTACGCTGTAACGGGTGCGCCAGTAGCGCTTGCGCAGGTAGCGCAGGTGCAGGGCCATCATCGCCGCGTCGGTGCGCCAGTCCTCCAGGCCGATCAGCACTCCCATGCCTATCTTGTGGACCCCTGCCTGTCCCATGCGGTCGAAGCCGTTGACGCGCCACTCGAAGTTCGACTTCATGCCGGCGGGGTGGTAGGTCTTGTAGCGCTCGCGGTGGTAGGTCTCCTGGAAGCATACCACGCCGTTGAGGCCCGAGCGGGTGAGGCGCCCGTATTCCTCGGCTTTGAGGGGCATCACCTCGATTGTGAGGTTGGCGAAGTAGGGGCGGCAGACGCGTAGCGCCTCCTCGAGGTATTCCACCCCGGCCACGCGGGGGTTCTCGCCGGTAACAAGCAGCAGGTTCTCGAAGGGTCCCAGCTCCTTGATGGCCTCGCACTCGCCGCGGATCTGGTCGGGGGTGAGCACCACGCGGTCGAACTTGTTGTGGCGGTTGAACCCGCAGTAGACGCAGGAGTTGGTGCAGGAGTTGGTGATGTACATCGGTATGTACATCGACACCGTCTTGCCGAAGCGCTCCCGCGTGTAATGGCGGCTCAGGGCGGCCATCTCTTCGAGCAGGGGCGCGGCAGCGGGGGATACGAGGGCCAGGAAGTCGTCCCAGTCGCAGTGCGGCTTGCGCAGCGCGCGCCGCGCGTCGGCCTCGGTCTTGGAGGCGATGCGGGCTGTCACCTCGTCCCAGTCGTATTTCAGTAGTTCGTCGGAAAACATGTCAGTCGTTCAGGAATGAAGTCAGTGGGCTGCTGGCGGCCGCCACGCGGGAGATGCCTCCAAGTCCGGCCTCGTAAGCCTCGCGCCCGGCCTCGACAGCCTTCGCGAAGGCGCGTGCCATTGCCGCAGGGTCGCCGGCGACGGCTATGGCCGTGTTGACAAGCACCGCGTCGGCGCCCATCTCCATTGCCAGCGCGGCGTGCGACGGCGCTCCCAGTCCGGCGTCGACCACCACGGGCACGCGGCTCTCCTCGATGATTATTTCCAGCAGGTCGCGCACCACGATCCCCTTGTTGGTGCCTATCGGCGCGCCGAGGGGCATCACGGCGGCTGTGCCGGCCTCCTCGAGGCGCTTGCAGAGCACGGGGTCGGCCTGGATGTAAGGCATCACTATGAAGCCGAGCTTCGCCAGCTCCCCGGTGGCTTTGAGGGTCTCCACAGGGTCGGGGAGGAGGTATTTGGGATCGGGGTGTATCTCGAGCTTTATGAAGTCGGTCTCGAACGCCTCACGGGCGAGCTGGGCGGCGAGCACCGCCTCGCGGGCGTCGCGGGCCCCGGAGGTGTTCGGGAGCAGGCGCACCCCGGGGCGCAGTACGTGGCGCAGCATGTCGTCCTCGGCGCTGTTCTCGGCGTCGAGGCGTTTCAGGGCGACCGTGACGAGTTCCGAGCCTGAGGCGGCTACCGCCTCGGCCATTACGGCGTTGGAGCTGAACTTGCCGGTCCCGACGAAGAGGCGGCTCGCGAAGTCGGTGCCGCCGATAGTCAGTTTTTCCATATGCGGATTATCTCTTTTGTGGTTTCTGTCTTGTCTTGTGAGTTGAGGATCAGGCCGCTGACGGCTACGCCCGTCGCCCCGGTACCATTTACCTCGGCGAGGTCGGGGATTCCGATTCCGCCGATTGCCACCACGGGTATGCCCGGACGTGCGGCGCGGGCGGCCGCGACGGCCTCCGCGATTCCCGCGGCTCCGAGGATCGGGGCGAGGCGTTTCTTGGTTGTGGTGAATCGGAAGGGGCCGATGCCGAGGTAGTCGGCCCCGGCTCTCGCCGCCTCGGCGGCTTCCGCGGGGGTGTTGGCGGTGGCTCCGATTATTTTCACAGGGCCGAGCATCGCGCGGGCCTCGGCCAGGGGGATGTCGTTCTTGCCGATATGAACCCCGTCGGCTTTCAGCGCCTCTACGAGGTGGGCGCGGTCGTCGAGGATGAACGTGGCGCGGTATTTGCGGCACAGCCTCCCGACGGGGAGCGCCAGGGAGGCGAACTCCTCGTCGGAAGCCTCCTTGACGCGGAGCTGCACCCACCGGCACCCGCCGCGGAGCACCTCCTCCAGGCCGTCGGGACGGTCGGTGATGTATTGCAGGATTGTCTTGTCCTCCTCCACCAGGGGTTGCCAGGCGGCGGTGAGCATCGCCGCGCCACCGAAGCCGAGGCGGCGCAGACGGTCGCGCTTCGAGGGTGTCACCCCTCCCAGCGCCAGCACGTCGGGGCCGAGCGCGCCCGACAGGGCAAGCTCCTCCTCGGTGAAGCGGCTCCCGTAGCCCGGTTTCGACAGCGAGTCGTAGACGGGGCTGAGGAACATATAGTCGACCTTGCCCCGGTGGTAACGTGCCTCGTTGACGGAGTGGCAGCTCGCCGAGAGCATTCCCCGCCATCCGGCCGGAGGCTCCGGGTTGCGGAAGTTCAGGTGGATTCCCCCTATCCCTGTCTTTTCGGCGAGGTGGAAAAGGTCGTGGAGGGTCAGCCGGGGTCGCAGCTCCTCGGGGATGTCGTTAATCAGTCGCTCGATGGCCTCATCCGGGTGCCCCGGCTTGCGGATGTGCACGCGCCACCACCCGCGGCGCAGCGCCTCGGCTATCTCGGCGGCCTCGCCCGGGCGGAAGTCAGGCGGGGTTATCGCCACCAGGCGGAAGCCCCCTTCTGTCAGCCCCCGCATACGGCGGTTATCACCATTACCCTGTCACCCTCTTTCAGCGGCGTCTCCTCCCAGGCCGCCTTGCGCGCCACCCGGTCGTTCACCGCCACGGCGATTCCCGTCGCGGCGATTCCCCGCGAGCGCAGCAGCTCCGCCACCGTGGCGACATCGCCCGGCAGCTCGATTTCAGTGTTGTTGAAAAAAATATTCATAGCCAGCGGTTTTTTTTTATTGCCGGAAGTGTTCCGGGCAATCATTGTTCCAGGGGGCCGTGGAAGCCCGAAACCGGTAGCTATGAACGTCAAGCATTTCGCTTTTGGCGGCGGTGAAAAGAAAGGGCCGGAGCCTCTTCTCTGCCCGCGGCGCGCCGCGACAAAATCCTTACGGCGGAATTACCCGCGTCAAGTTCACAGGGTATGATCTCAGCCGCTCCTTGGCGCTCCGGCTTCTCCCGCCGGACGCCCCGCGGCACCCCTTTTGTCTTTACTGCCGCAAATTTAGCCATTCCCCGCCGAACCTCCAAAAAAATCCTTCCGGCGTGCCGCGTATGGTTCCATAACGGAGTTGCCCGGGATCTATCTTTGCCAGGGTGTACGCGGCACGCCGCGTCCCTACACAGGGTTGATGCTTGCGACCGAAACCACCGGGATGCGCTTAACTATATTTAACAATTGGGGGGGGTAAAACGTGAGCGTTTGTGTAAATTTGCCGGAAAACAATCTGAAAGGACTCTATGCGAAAAATTATTTATGCCCTGGCAGGCAGGGCGGCCCTGCTTTGCGCGGCCTTGGTCGCTGTTTCTATGACGCTGGCTTCTTGTGGAGGGGATGGTGACGACACCCCGAAAATTCCGCAGAATCCGCAGGACGGACTTATGACGGTATACGGCAAGCTGACCCCGACTGGCAAGAAGAAAGCCAAACTGTATCTCGACGAGAAGTATGGCGCCACAAGTCTCTCAATACCTGGATTCTCCAGGCTCCGCATCGTTAGCGACACTTACTCTGACGATGTGCCGAATCCTGTTCCCTATCATGGTTGGGACATAGTCGGGGATGCCGAGGTGTCCTTCCTGGATTCCAACGGGAACAACCATTGGGCTTACGATTATCCTAACGGCTGGCGCGCCGCGGCGAGAATCTCGAACGACGGAGCCGTCCAGAAGGTGGAATACTATGCACGCGTGCCACTTGTAGAGCAGGCCGAGGGTAAGACCGGAAATTACGCGTACTGTATTTTCAGGATCATAGGGACTCTGACCAAAGGAACTTCCGGCGAGACTATCGGAGACAACGTGATAGGGGTTGAAATCGAGTACCAGTCACCTTTCACCCCGAACTTCGTAAAGCCCGGATATGAAGACACACCCTACCCGGGTTGATGCCTTAACTTCGCAGGCCGTCGGAACGGCCCGCGATTAAACACCTGTCGCGCCGCGCCCCTCCCCCATAAAAACACGCCGCCTTACAACGTGGGGATGCACTCCGGTGCATCCCCACGAATGTATGGCAATCTTACGGTCAGAGGCCCAGGAGGTTGCGACCCAGGGCCCAGAGGAGGATGGCGGCGGCCAGGAGGTAGAGGGCGCGGGGTGTGGTCAGCAGGTCGCGGAGGCGCGGGCTGAACGGCTGGAGGATGGCCACGAGGTAGAGGATATAGAATGGGATGGCGGGGTTGGCCATGAAGGCCGCCGCGGGGTCGCCGCGCAGGAGCGCCATGAGGGCTGTCTGGCTGCCGCAGCCGGGGCATTTCCAGCCGGTCAGTTCCCGGAAGAGGCAGCGCGGCATGAAGCCTGTGGCGGCGTGGATGCCGTACCACAGGGCGAGCAAGGCCGCGGCTCCCAGGAGGATCGCCGCGGCCTTGAAGTATCTGTTGCCGGTTGTCATCAGCTGTGAAATTCTTTGCGGGTTCTCATCAGAACATGTCGAGGAGGCCGAAGTAGATTATCTGCACGGGGATGTATAGCAGGCCGAGGACGATGGCGGCGATGATCCAGGCCTGGGCGCGGTTGGAGTTGCGCTGTGCCTTGGCGTAGTCGCCGCGGTAGTAGGCGTTCTTGATGTTGGCGGCGTAGATTATGGCCACGATTCCCAGGGGTGTGCAGCAGCAGACGGTCACGATGATCGCCCACACGAGGTAGGTCGGTGGGCAGGGGGGCACTCCACCACCGTAAGGGGGCTGCCCGGGGGCGTACTGTGGCTGCTGCGGGCCGTAGGGAGGCTGCTGGTAGTTGGTTTGCTGCCAGTCGGGGCGGGGGGCGTAGCCGCCGTAATGGAATTCCGGGTTGGGGCCATATTCAGCCTCCTGGGGGCGCTCCGACGATGGAGCGGCGCACTCTGAGGGGGGAACCGTTGCATCCGGCGCGGGGGCGGTTTCCGGCATGGGCGGGGGTGCCGGGGCGGCGAAGAGTTCGGCCAGGACCTCGACCTCGCGGGCCGGGGTCCAGTCGGTAAGGCCGTCGTGCCATACCAGGCGGTCGGGTGTTATCTGCTGCTCGCGGAGCTGTTCCAGGGAGAAAGGCCCGGCGTGGCGCTGGTCGATTATAATCCAGAAATCCATTGTCAGCGATTGGTTGTGTGCCCCGCGGCATCGCCGCGGGGTGTGGGGATGGTCGGTTTTAGAAGAATTTGGTCTCGGTGCCCAGGATGGCGGTCAGCAGGTTGTTGGCCAGGCCGGAGGCTCCGATGCGGAAGTACTCGTTGGTGAGCCATTTCTCGCCCAGGACGCTCTTGACGACGCAGTAGTAGGCCACGGCGTCCTCGGGGGTGCGCACGCCGCCGGCGGGCTTGAAGCCCACCATGCGGCCGGTCTTCTCGTAGTAGTCCTTGATGCAGGAGCACATCACATAGGCGGCGTTGAGGTCGGCACCGGGGTATTCCTTGCCGGTTGAGGTCTTTATGAAATCGGCCCCGGAGTACATCGAGATCACCGACGCGGCCTTGATTTTCTCGGCGGTTTTCAGCGCTCCGGCCTCGAGGATCACTTTCAGGCGGGCGTCGCGGCAGGCGGCCTTGATTTCGGCTATCTCGTCGGCCACGCTCTCATAGTCGCCGTCGAGGAAGTCGCCGAGGTTGAGCACGATGTCGATCTCGTCGGCGCCCCCGTCGACGGCCAGGGCTGTCTCGGCCACCTTCACTTCGGGGAAGGTCTGCGAGGAGGGGAATCCGCCGCTGACGCAGGCGATGTCGACGCTCGACACCTCCAGGACTGCGCGCACCACCTGGGCGAAGTTGGGGTAGACGCAGATGGCGGCCACGTTCTTCATCTCGGGATGCTCGGCGTCGAAAGCGTTGACGCGCTCGGTGAAGTCGGCCACCGAGGCGGGTGAGTCGACAGAGCGGAGGGTCGTCAGGTCGATGCAGTTGAAGAGGAACTTGTAGACCTCCTCGTTCATGTTCGCGGCGAGGTTTTCGGCAAGGATTTTGTCGACAGCCTCTTTCACTTTCGCGTCGTCGGCGATGAACGCGCAGTCGGCGATCGCCTGGTTGTATTTGTCCATATCTCGTGGTTTCGTTTTATTTGTTGGCTAACTTTGGATTAAGCGTATTGTCGTGTAGGGACGCGGCGTGCCGCGTTTGGTTCGCTCGCGGGTTTGTACGCCGGTTTTACGCGGCACGCCGCGTCCCTACGGGCTGATTCTCCGCGCCTTTTGGTTCACAGCTCCAGGTCGCCGCCGATGACCTCGTGCCAGGGGAGGCCGCGCAGGGGGAGCTGCTCCATGAAAGGATCGGGGTCAAATTCTTCAACGTTGTGGACGCCTGGTTTGTTCCATTTGCCGGTGAGGAACATCATCGCGCCGATCATGGCCGGGACGCCGGTGGTGTAGCTGACGGCCTGCATGCCGGTCTCCTCGTAGGCCGCGTGGTGCGAGCAGTTGTTGTAGATGTAGTAGGTCAGCGGCTTTCCGTCCTTGTCCTCTCCGGAGATGCGGCAGCCGATGGATGTCTCGCCGGTGTAGTTCTCGCCCAGGTCCTGCGGGTTGGGGAGGACGGCCTTGAGGAATTGCAGCGGGACGATCTTCTGGCCGTTGTAGTCGACCTCGTCGATGCGCGCCATGCCGATGTTCTGGATCACGCGCAGATGGGTGAGGTATTCCTGGCCGAAGGTCATCCAGAAACGCGCGCGCTTTATGGTGGGGAAGTTTAGCACGAGCGATTCCAGCTCCTCGTGGTACATCAGGTAGCTGTCGCGGGGGCCTATGGCGGGGTATTTCAGCTCCTTGTGTATTTCCAGCGGTCCGGTGGTCACCCACTTGCCGTCCTGGTAGTAGCGCCCGTTCTGGGTGATCTCGCGGATGTTTATCTCGGGATTGAAGTTCGTGGCGAACGCCTTTCCGTGGTTGCCGCCGTTGCAGTCAACGATGTCGAGGGTCTCCATAGCCGAGAAGTAGTGCTTGGCGGCGTAGGCGGTGAAGATGCCGGAAACCCCCGGGTCGAAGCCGCAGCCGAGGATTGCCGTCAGTCCGGCCTTCTCGAAGCGCTCGCGGTAGGCCCACTGCCAGGAATACTCGAAATGCGCCTCGTCGCGCGGCTCGTAATTGGCCGTGTCGAGGTAGTTGACGCCGCATTCGAGGCAGGCGTCCATGATCGTCAGGTCCTGGTAGGGGAGCGCCAGGTTGATCACCAGCTCCGGCTTGTGGGCGCGGAAAAGGTCGCAAAGCTCGGCCACGGAGTCGGCGTCGACCCTCGCGGTATCGATTTTCGGGAGCGCGCGCCCCTCTGTGGCCGCCCGCCGCTCGATGTCGGCCTTGACGGCCTCGCATTTCGAGCGTGTGCGCGAGGCGATGACTATTTCCGAGAACACTTCGGGGAGCTGGGCGCACTTGTGGGCGCATACTGTTCCGACGCCCCCGGCGCCTATGATGATCACTTTTGCCATTTTCGTTGTGTCTTGTTTTATCCTGTCTTTCGTTGTGTTGATGCGGTCTGCAGGGACGCGCGGCGTCCGCTTCAAGTTGCAAAAGTAATAAATCCCGCCGCGATTCGCAACTAATCCCCCGGAATTTAGCCTCGCGTCCCTTTCTGCCGCGTCCCTACGGCGCGTTGCCGGGCTATATGGCGGGTCGGCTCCGGATCAGTCGGCCCAGGTGTACCAGAATTTCTCCACGCCCGATGGATCCCAGGTGTAGAGCGCGTAGCCGGGGAGTCCGTTGGCGAAGTCATCCCAGCTGAGCTTGTGGCGGACTATTTCGCCTTTCGCGTCCTCGTGCTCCCATTCGCTCCAGAGGTTCTTTACCATGGAGTTGCCGTAATAGCCCTCTTCGACCAGCACGGGGTCGATATAATAAAGGGCGTTGTATGGGCTTGGCATTGTCGTGTCGCCTAAATATCCCATACACATCATAAGTGATTCGCAGGGAATGTCGGAGTATTTATACCGGTAAGTGTAGAGGACTCTGCCGTCGCTTTCGTTGGAGGTGGTGATTTTGGTGATGTTGCCGTCTGTCCATTCGATATCTTGGCGGATGGTTCCGATAGTCTGGGGGATATTAACGACTGCGATCAGGCGGTTCTCCTTATCGTAGCGGCATCTGTTGGCTATGCGGCCTTTTTCGAGAGTGTACCCGCGTTCAAGCCTGGTTGAGTTATGGTCGAGACCTATCATTACCTCAATCTTATCCTTGCGGTAGTGATAGGTGTAGACTTTGCTGTGCTGTCCGTTGTATCCCTCCAGGCGTCCCTCTTTGTCGTAGATTAGGTTGGAGAAGGCTGTCTTCCGCTCTCCCTGGCCGTAGATGTATTCCACTCTTTCCAAGCGGTGTTTCACGGCGTGGCCGGTGTTCCCGGCGGAGCCGCCTGGGTTGTTGCCGCCTTCCGGCTCGTCGCCGCTGTCGCTCCCGCAGGAGGCGAGCATGATGGCCGCGGCGCAGACGGCCAGGCGGCTGATGGTTTTTCTGAATGATTCGCGCATATCGTTTCTGATTTTATGATGTGATGTTTACTGTGATGTTTACGATGTAGGGACGCGGCGTGCCGCGTATGGCTTGGATGTGGTTCGGACAAGTCCGACGGGGTCCGGGCGGGGTTATACGCGGCACGCCGCATCCCTACGGCCTCTGGCGCGTTCCGGACATTGCCTGGCGGCCTCAGAGGCGCTCTTTGAGGAGGCCGTGGCGGTAGGCGTAGAGGAGCTGGATGAGTTCGTCGATCTGGCCTTGCAGCTCGGCACCCTTGTCGGTGTCGCGGACACGCTGGCGGTGGTTCGACAGCTCGACGATCTGGGTGGTGCCCACGATGTCGGTGCCCTTGCTGATGGCTTCCTCGGCGGAGGTGAACGGCTCGTGCTCGACGAGCTGGAGGCCGCGGCTGTGGTAGACGAGGGTGAAGCCGGCGATGCCGGTGGTGCGGTGGTAGGCCTTCGCGAAGCCTCCGTCGATCACCAGGAGCTTGCCGTTGGCGCGCACGGGGTTCTCCCCCTTGCCGACGCGCACGGGCACGTGGCCGTTGATTATGTGGCGGTGCTCGCCGGTGACGCCGAAGGCGTCGAGCACGCGGTCGCACACGGCCTCGTCGTCGCGGAGGGTGTAGTAGGCACCCTTTTCCTCGACGTGGGTCTCCTTGTCGGCTATGAAGTAGCGTTCGAATGTCGCCATGCGCGACTTGTCGAACAGTGGCGACTCAGGCCCGCACCAGAGGTACCAGAAATAGTCGGTCGCGAAGTCCTTCTCCGCCGCCGGGGTGTCGTCGTTGAAGGCCGAGCGCATCGTCATGCCTATGTGGTGGAGAAGTTCGCGCCCCGAGTAGAGGGCTCCTCCAAGCTCCACCTCGCGGAGTGTGCCGTCGGGGTTGAGAGGCACCGAGGCGTGGAAGAGGAGGTTGGAGTTGACGATGGTGTACATGCATCCGTGGGAGAAGAGGCAGCCGACGTGGCGGCGCAGCTTGTCGCTCACCAGGAACGAGTGGCGTAGCCGGCTGACGAGGTTCTCCTCCTCCGGGGAGAGGCGGTAGGGGTCGGCGGGGTCAACCGTCGGGAAGCTGGTGTCGAGCAGCGGGTATTCGGCCTCGCCGAGGCGGATGGTGCCTTTCGCGCGGTCAATGCGGTGGAGGAGCTTGCGGTCGGCCATGCCCCACTCCGGGCGTTTGTCGATGAGCTGCCCCTCGAGCTTGAACTGTATGACGGAGATCGCCTTGTGCATCCGCGCCAGGAGCATGCGGGTCTTTTCGTCGGTGCCCTTGTCGTTGTCGCAGGCGAGCACCTGGAAGCGCTCGCAGGGGTCGTCGGCATAGGCCTCCATGGCGAGGGTGGCCAGGGGGACGAGGTTTATGCCGTAGCCGTCCTCGAGGGTGGCCATGTTGCCGTAGCGAAGCGACAGGCGCAGCACGTTGGCTATGCAGCAGTCGTTGCCGGCGGCGGCTCCGAACCAGAGCGCGTCGTGGTTGCCCCACTGTATGTCGAAGCGGTCATACTCGCAGAGCATGTCCATTATGCGGTGTGCCTCGGGGCCGCGGTCGAAGATGTCGCCCAGGATGTGCAGTTGGTCGATGCTCAGGCGCTGTATCACGTTCGATATGGCGGTGATGAACGAATCGGCCTGCCCGGTGGAGATCACCGTCTCGATGATGCGCGAGAAGTAGGCCTGCTTGTCGTAGTCGGAGTGCTGCTCGTGGAGCAGCTCCTCGATGATGTAGGCGAACGCTTTGGGCAACGCCTTGCGCACCTTGGAGCGGGTGTATTTCGACGACACCGAGCGGCAGACGCGCACCAGCCGGTGCAGCGTGTGGTTGTAGAACTCCGTCATGTCATCCACCTGTTCCTTGATGAATTCCAGCTTGCGCTCGGGGTAGTAGATCAGGGAGCAGAGCTCGCGCATGTCGCCGTCGGAAAGCTCGTGGGCGAAGATCTCGCGCACCTTGCGGCGTATGTTGCCCGAGGCGTTGCGCAGTATGTGGCGGAAGGCCTGGTACTCGCCGTGGAGGTCGGCCACGAAGTGCTCGGTGCCTTTCGGCAGGTTTAGGATTGCCTCGAGGTTGATGATCTCGGTGGAGGCGGCGCTGACGGTGGGGAAGCTCTGCGACAGCAGCTCCATGACGCGCCGGTCGGAGGCGTTGTTTCGCTGGTCCATAATGCACTGGGGTATATGACTACTTGCGCGAAAGTAACACTTTTCCCCGGAGAATGTGGCAGGCTGTTATGAATATTTCGTAAATTTGCCCCGTATGAAGACGAATCGGGAAAACCAGGCCGCCGACGAGCGGCTAAACACCGGCCGCTGGCTCCGCGGCATACCCTACGAGGTGGCGTTCTGGCGCAGCTATTATGGCTCGAAGCGCCGCCGCCGCGACCTGTTCCGATGGTCGGAATACGGCAGGGAGTGCCGCCTCGACAACTTCGACGCGCAGGGCTACATAGCGTCGCTCCCCCATCCGGACCCCCTCGTGGTCGATCTCGGGTGCGCCCTTAGCTACGCCATGGGCAATCTTTTCCCGGCGAAGCCCGCGGCGCGGGTCGATTTCGTCGATCCCCTGGCGCCGTTCTATAACCGCATACTCGACCGCTACGCCATAGACCGCCCGCGGATCCGCTTCGGCATGGTCGAGAACCTTTCCGGCAGCTACGCTCCGGGGAGCGTGGACCTGATCCATGTGCGCAACGCCCTTGACCACTGCGCCGACCCGATGCGGGGCATCATCGAGGCGCTGGCGTGCCTGCGCCCCGGGGGAGTGCTCTACCTCAACCATTTCCGCGACGAGGCGCGCCGCGAGGGCTACCGCGGCTTCCACCAGTGGAACATCACTCTGCGCGGCGGGGCGCTCACGCTCTGGAACCGCGAAACCGCCATCGATGTCGCGGCCGAACTGGGTGCGAGCGCCTCGGTGGAGGCGTCTGAGACCACGGATGGAAGGATTGTGGCGGTCATACGCAAGGAGGGGGAGCTTCCGCTGTCGCTCCACGACCCGGCGGCTTCGTCCATGCGCGCCTCGCGGATGCTCATGGCCGCCGTCGAGCACTTCCACACCCTCCCCCGCAGCGCCTCTTACCAGTTCGCCCGCCTCTATTCCACCCTGGGCCACCGCCTGATGCGCCTACTCCCCTACTCCCTGATGAACAGGGTGAAAGCCCTCATGGGCAAAGGCTCCTGAAATCTTTGGAACGGTTACGACCGCCTTGTAGGGACGCGATACATCGCGTCCGCACCCGGATGGCATTAAGTTAATAATCACCATTCATTGTGCGGACGCGATGTATCGCGTCCCTACAAAGCTCCGGTCATCTCTTGATTTCAGAGGCGCGGGATGAGCTTTCCGGGGAAGGAGGAGGCGGGGCCGGTGGTGAGGCTGGTGGCGCGTAGGCGCAGGTCGGTCACGCCGGTGGCCGGCGCGGGGAAGGGGACGGTCTGCGGTATGGGGTTGTTCTGTATGTTGGAGAACTCGCCTGAGAGTCCGTTGACCAGGGTCCAGGTCCGGCCGTTGTCGCGGGAGACCTCGGCGGCGTAGTTGAACACCGCCGCGCCGTCGGCGGGGGGAGCGTAGGTGAAGCCTTTCACTGTGGACGGCTCGGCGAACCGCAGGGTGCATGCTGGGCCTTCGACAGAGGCGGTAACCCCCTTGGGCAGCTCGAGCGCCGCGTTGCCGGACGTTTCCTCCGCCGGCATGTCGGCCATCAGGCCGCGGAAGCCCGCGATGACGGGCTCTCGGCGGCACGCTGTGACGTTGAGGCGCATGGAGTCGACTTCCACGGGCTCGAAAAGCAGTATCCGTTTGAAACCGATGGTGGTGCCGGAGGCGAGCGGTTTCCACTCTCCGCCGACAAGTCCCTCGACGTCGAATGCCTCGACGCGCTGCCCCTTGGAAACATCCTCGCCGACGACGGCGCAGTTCACCGTCTTGGGATAAGGGAGGTCGATGGCTTCGCCACCCGTTTCTTCCGGGAAGTTCCCGGCGAGCCATTGGCCGAATTCGGCCAGGCGCACGGAGTCGGCGGCGGCGATGAGGCCGCGGCGGTCGGGAGGTACGTTGAGCAGCAGAACGGAGTTGCGCCCTACCGACCGGGTGTAGATTTCGGCGAGCTTGGCGAGGCTCTTCGGTTGCTCGGTGTCGTGGTAGAACCATCCCGGGCGGATCGACACGTCCACCTCCGAGGGCCACCACACTACTTTGCCGGCCTCGGCGAGCACGTCGCGGCTGCCCAGGTCGGGCGACTTGTGTCGCAGCCCGAGGCGCTTGTTCTGGTCGCTCTTGTGGCTGTCGGGGAGGAGGGGGGTGCAGCTCCACTCTGTCTCGCGGCCAAGCCCTTTCTCGTTGCCCACCCAGCGCACGTCGTCGCCCATTATGGCGGTGACGGCTCCGGGCTGCAGCGTGGCTATCACTTCGCGGAAGCGGTCGAGGTCGTATTCCTGTTTCTTGCCGTTGGGGCCTTCGCCGCACGCGCCGTCGAACCACACCTCGTCGATGCGCCCGTAGTTGGTGAGCAATTCGGTGAGCTGCCTGACGAACATGTCGTTGTAGGCCGGCGAGTCGCCGTAGCAGGGGGCGTTGCGGTCCCAGGGAGAGAGGTACACGCCGAGCTTCATGCCGTATTCGTCGCACGCTTCGCGCAGTTCCTTCATGACATCCCCCTTGCCCTCTTTCCAGGGTGACGACTTGACGGAGTGCGCGGTGGTCTCCGTCGGCCACAGACAGAACCCGTCGTGGTGCTTGGCCGTCAGTATGACCAGCTTCACCCCGGCGGCCTGCAAGGAGCGGACCCATTGGCGGGCGTCCAGTGCCGAGGGGTTGAAAATCGAGGGATCCTCGGAGCCGTCGCCCCATTCGCGGTCGGTGAAAGTGTTGACGCCGAAATGGAGGAAGGCCGTCAGGCCGAGTTTCTGCCATGCGAGCTGCGCGTCTGTGGGAACCACGCCCGCGGCCATCTCGGCTTTCTGTTCAACGGTGGCATTCTTGGGGAACGTCACTTCCTTGACGTACAGGCTGTTGCCCACGGCCGCAGCGAATGGAGCCAGTGCCAGAGCGCCGAGCAGGATCTGTTTAATCATAAAAGAATCGCGATAAACTTATATAGCTTATAAAATCTATAATTCTTATAACTCTTATA
>CAJTRT010000039.1 GCA_910579105.1 uncultured Muribaculaceae bacterium
GTCTATCCCCACAAGGGCAATGTGGATTTCGCCGACCCGCAGGTAGATCCGCAGACCGGGACGTTTTCCGTGCGGGCAGAGATGCCTAATCCTGACCATTCCCTGCTGCCTGGCGAGTTCACAAGGGTAAAGGTGCTTCTTGACGTACGGGAGAAAGCCATCGTGGTGCCGACCCGGGCTTTGGTTGTGGAGAAAGGGGGATCGTTCGTTTATGTGATGCGACGCGACAGAATAGTCGAGAAGCGCTTTATCGAAACCGGTCCGGAAGTGCCGAACGGCGTGATCGCTGAAAGGGGACTGGCTCCCGGCGAGGCGATCGTGGTCGAGGGGTACCACAAGCTCGTGCCGGGCATGCGTGTGAATCCCGTGGTGGTCACCCTTACAGATCTGGAATCCGAAAAAAAGAGCGCCCCCGCGGCCAACTAAGCTGCATATGAAGAAGAATTTTTTCCTTGACCATCCGGTTTTCTCCATCGTGATCTCTATCGTGGTGGTGATTCTCGGCGGCATAGGCCTTGCGTTGCTCCCGGTTGACCAGTATCCGCGCATCGTGCCCCCGGTCGTCCGTATTTCGGCGTCATATCCCGGAGCCGACGCGTCGACTGTCACGCAGGCGGTGGCCACCCCGATAGAGCAGGAACTGAACGGCACGCCGGGTATGATATATATGAGTTCGACTTCCTCCAACTCCGGCGGTTTCTCGGGGCTGGTGACTTTCGACATTGACACCGACCCGGAGCTGGCGGCGGTTGACATCCAGAACCGGGTGAAGGCTGCCGAGAGCAGGCTCCCGGCCGAGGTGGTCCAGAACGGCATCTCGGTCGAGAAGGAGACCTCGACGCGCCTGATGACTATAACGGTGATGAGCGATGATCCGAAGTTCGACGAGATCTACCTGAGCAATTACACGACGCTGAACGTTCTCGACCTCCTCCGGCGAATACCGGGCGTGGGCCGCGTAAGCAGTGTCGGCGGCAGGTATTACGCTATGAGGATCAGCGTGCAGCCCGACAAGCTGGCCGATCTCGGACTTACGGTGAAGGACTTGCAGAACGCTCTGCGCGACCAGAACCGAGAGTCGGCCGCCGGGGTCCTCGGCCAGGCCCCTATGGACGGGGTTGACGTGACTGTCCCGATTATAGCCCGCGGCCGTCTGTCGTCAGTCGCCGAGTTCGAGGATATCGTGGTCAGGGCCAATCCCAACGGTTCCCTTGTCAGGATGAGGGATGTGGCCTCTGTGACGCTCGAGGCCCAGAGCTATAACACCGAGAGCGGGATCAACCTGGGCAACGCGGCCGTGCTGAACATCACCATGCTTCCCGGTGCCAACGCTATGGAGGTCGCGGAGAGGGTGCGCGAGGAGATGGAAACCATAAGCCGCAACTTTCCCGAGGGAATCACATACTCGATTCCTTTCGATATGACAACCTATATATCGGAATCAATTCACCACGTCTACCGCACTTTCTTCGAGGCGCTGGTGCTGGTAATTCTCGTGGTATTCCTCTCGTTACAGAACTGGCGCGCCACCCTGATTCCGATAATCGCCGTGCCCATTTCCCTGATTGGCACGTTCGGCGTGATGCTGGTGTTCGGTTTCTCTTTGAACATGCTGACGCTCCTGGGCCTGATTCTCGCGATCGGAATCGTCGTCGACGATGCCATCGTGGTGGTGGAAAACGTCGACCGGATAATGCATACTGAGCATGTGGGGCCGCGCGAGGCCACACGCAAGGCTATGGATGGGCTGGGATCGGCTCTTGTCGCGATGTCGCTGGTTCTGTGCGCCGTGTTCGTTCCTGTCAGTTTCCTTCCCGGGATAACCGGGCAGCTGTACCGGCAGTTCACTATCACAATAGCCGTTTCGGTGATTATCTCGACAGTGGTGGCCCTCACGCTCTCGCCGGTAATGTGCGCGGCGCTGCTGACTCCCCCCTCGCGTCGCAGGAAGTGGCGCCCGTTCCGCCTGATCAACTACTGGCTGGCGAAAGGGAGCAGCGTGTACTGCCGTCTCATACGGAGTTCGCTGGCCCGTTCGCCCCGCATGTATGCCGGTTTCGGCCTTGCCATTGTCGCGATCTGGGCTATGAACCGCGTTATGCCGCAGAGCTTTATGTCGCAGGAGGACCAGGGATATTTCACCGTGGAGCTCGAACTTCCGGAGGGCGCTACCATCGAGCGCACGCGCGAGGTCACAGAACGCGCCATGAAGGCGATTATGGCGGACGCGGATGTGGAGCATGTGCTGAACGTCACGGGTTCGTCGCCGCGCGTAGGCACGAACCAGGCACATTCCCAGCTGACGGTGATCTTGAAACCGTCGGAAGAGCGCACCGACAGCGGCGCTATCGACAATGTGCGCCAGCGCGTGCGCCGCGAGCTTTCGGCTTATCCTGAAAGCAATGTCTACATCTTCACTCCCGCCATCATTCCGGGACTTGGAAGCTCGGGCGGTTTCGAGATGGTGCTAGAGGCCAGGGGCGATGCGACCTATGCCGACTTGCAGGCGGCTGTCGACACTTTGAAACTCTATGCCTCCCGCACTCCGTCGGTCAGCGACCTGTCGACATCGATGCAGGCCGATATTCCGCAGCTTTATTTCGACGTAAACCGCGACAAGGCGCAGATGCAGGGCATACCCCTCAGCGACATATTTTCCACCATGAAGGCGTTCACAGGCTCGATCTACGTCAACGACTTCAATATGTTCAACCGCATTTACCGCGTCTATCTCCAGGCCGAGACCCCTTACCGAGAACGCCGCGACAACCTCAATCTCTTTTTTGTAAGGAGTGCCCAGGGGGCGATGGTTCCCGTGACATCGCTCGGCACGTCGCGTTACACCACCGGGCCCGGCACGATCTCGCGTTTTAACATGTTCAACTCCGCGACCGTTTCGGGCGAGGCGGCAAAGGGGTATTCTACCGGCGAGGCTATGGCCGACCTGGAGAGTATCGTCTACGAAAAGCTGCCGGAAAATATCGGCATAGAGTGGAGCGGGTTGTCGTACCAGCAGAAGCATGAAAGCGGCAATACAGGTCTGGTGCTCGGTCTGGCGTTCCTGTTCGTGTTCCTCTTCCTCGCTGCGCAGTACGAGAGCTGGATAGTGCCCCTGGCGGTTATTCTCTCGCTTCCCGTGGCGGGGGTGGGAGCCTACCTCGGAATTTGGGTGTGCGGCCTCGAGAACAACATATATTTCCAGATCGGGCTTGTGATGCTCGTGGGTCTGGTAGCCAAGAACGCCATCCTCATAGTGGAGTTTGCCAAGGAAGGTGTGGAGCAGGGGCTTACCGCCGCCCAGGCGGCGCTCAAAGCGGCATCGATGCGTTTCCGCCCGATTGTCATGACCTCGCTCGCGTTCATGCTCGGGCTGCTGCCGCTTGTGTTCGCGTCAGGTCCCGGTTCGGCCGCCCGCCGCGACATAGGCACGGGGGTGTTCTTCGGGATGCTGGTTGCCATCACGGTAGGCATAATCTATGTTCCGTTTTTCTTCGTGCAGGTCTCGAAAATAGCCAGACCCAGGATGCGTAAAGCGCGCGGTATCGCCGGCAAGATCGGGGGCGCGTTCAGGAGTCTGAGAAACAAGGGAAAAAATGAATAAGAACAAGATAATAATCGCGTCGCTGCTTGTGGCTGCCGCTGTGTCGGCCGGCTGTTCGGGCACCCGCGACCTCGCCAAACCGGAGGTCGGCATGCCTGCCGCCCTTGCTGCCGGCTATGCCGATTCTTTGTGTGTGGCCGACAAGGGCTGGTGGCAGTTCTATACCGACACGGCTCTATGCTCCCTTATCGACAGGGCGCTATCCAACAACCGCGACCTGCGGCGCGCCGCTGCCCGCGTGGAAGAAGCCCGCGAACTTCTTGGGGTAGCCAAGGCGCAGCTTCTCCCGGAATTGTCGGCGAACCTGCAGCCCACACGCGAGACAGAGCATTACGGCGACGTGCCGGAAACGACCGTAAAGGATTATTTCGACCTGAAGGCTACTGTCGCCTGGGAGTTTAATCTCTGGGGGGCGGGCATACAGAACCGCCGCCAGGCCCAGGCACAGTGGCTCGCTACGGAGGAGGACCGCCGTGCCGTGCAGATGTCGCTTGTCGCGGGCGTGGCTTCGCTGTATTATCGTTTGCGTGCCTTGCGGAGCGAGCTCGCCATTGTGCGCAGGACATTGGTAACCAGGCAGGAAAATGTCCGCTACGCTAAGCTGCGCTTTGAATATGGCGCCGTAAGCGAGGTGGTTTACCGCCAGGCGCTCGTGGAGCATGCCACAACCGCGGCTCTCGTTCCCGGTGTGGAGCACCGTATGACCGTGGCCAACAACGCCCTCGCGGTTCTTCTTGGCGACCTTCCGGGCCGGGAATACACGACCGCCGCTCTCGACCCGGACGAAAGGCTTGACCTCGATATTCCCGTGGGGCTCCCTTCCGAGCTGTTGCAGCGCCGTCCCGACCTGCGTGCTTCGGAGCAACGCCTGAAGGCTGCCATGGCCGGGGTGGGCGTGGCTTATGCCAACCGCTTCCCTTCGCTCAGAATCTCATTCCAGGGCGGAATAGAGGCCAAGGAGCTTGCAGATTTCTTCAAATCGCCGTATACATACACGCTCGGCTCCATCGCCGGGTCGATCTTTGATTTCGGCAAGCGCAAACGCCGCTACAAGGCTGCGATCGCGGCATATGACCAGGCCAGACTTACATACGAGCAGGATGTGATAACCGCGTTCAGCGAGGTTTCCGATGCTGCGTCGGCATATCAGAAGGTGTGCGAGACGGTTGAGTTGCGCGCCAGCCTGCGCGACGCCGCTCGACGTTACGCCGACCTGGCGCTCGCCAACTACCGGGGCGGCAATCTCGCGTATATCGACGTGCTTGACGCTCAGCGCCGTTACTTCGACGCGCAGACATCGCTGATCAACGCCGTGCGCGACCGCTACCTCGGGCTGATTAATCTATACAAGGTGCTGGGAGGCGGGTGGACCGGCGGTCCGGCAGAGTAAAGGGAAACGCTGTGTGAGGTTGTTAGCGGAATAATTCGTATCTTTGCGAATCTAATCCACTAATTATCCGCTAACCTTACATCTGATGAGAAACTTATTTGCCTGCGCGGCGGCGTTATGCTCGTTGCTGACAGCCAGCGCGCAGTTTACCGCTCCGAAAGAGGAGTATTTGCAGCACATCGTGACGGTGGACCATCCCGACCGCGTTTACCGCGTCGGAGAGAATCCGCACATCCGCGTCGAGGCTTATGCCGGCGGTATCCCCGTCGACGGGGTTAAGGTCGCGTATGCCTGCGCCGACGAGATGTTCCTGCCCGCGCTGACGGATACCGTGGTGTTCCGCGACGGAGTGGCCGTCATAGATATGGGCACTATGGACCATCCTGGCTTCCGCGAATGTAACCTCACGTTCAAGGTCGGGCGGAAAACCGCGAAGAAAGTCGTGAAAGTGGCTTTCGACCCCCACAAAATCAAGACTTTCACCAGGATGCCCAAGGATTTCAAGAAATTTTGGGCCTCGGAGTTGGATAAGGCTGCAAAAGTGCCTCTCGATCCGCAGCTTACCTTGTTGAAGCATCTCTCCAACGATTCCATCTCTACATATCTCGTGCGTCTGACCGTAGGGGAGGGGAACCGCTATTTCTACGGCTATCTTTCCAAGCCGAACGACGGGGGGAAGCATCCCGCCATGTTCTGCCCTCCCGGAGCCGGGCCCTATAAGCGCTGGCCGCGGGCGGAATACGCCAAAAAGGGCTTTATCGTTTTCAGCACCGACATCCACGGCCTCTCGCCGGAACTGTCCGACAAGTATTTCAAGGATATACACGATGATGTATACGGCTATTGGGGGCGCGGCATCACCTCGCGCGACAGTTGCTATTACCGGCAGGTCTACGCCGGGTGCTCGCGTTGCGTCGACTTCCTCGCGTCGCTTCCCGACTGGGACGGCAAGAACATCGTCTGCCTCGACGGCTCTCAGGGGGGCGCGTTGTCGATTGTCAGCGCGGCGTTGAATCCGAAGGTGACGCTCGTATGCCCCTCCTATCCCGCGCTGTGCGACCTCGAGGGTTTCGTCCATGACCGGGCCGGAGGGTGGCCTAAGTATTTCCGCAACGTCGAGGTGGCTGATTCCGACCGCGAGGCCGTGCTTTCGACACTCCCTTACTATGATGTGGTCAACTTTGCCCGCACGCTCACGCAGCCGGGGTTCTACCTTTTCGGCTACAACGACAACACCTGCTCGCCGACATCCATTAGCGCGATGCTCAACGAGGTGAAAGCGCCCAAGACAGTCTACAACACCTACACCAACTCCCACTACAACTTCAAGGAGAACCTCGACGTGGCGCTCGACTGGGTGCTCGCCAACCTGAAAAAGTAATAAACCAAACATATTTCAGCTAATGAAGAAACAATTACTCGCGGCTGTGACGGCCATTCTGGCTGTCGCCGCGCAGGCCGATGATGCCGCTCCGGTAACCTTGGCGATGAGCGGCAACCAGGCGACCCTGGCAAACGGCCTTATCCAGTTTACCATAGCGTCGAATGGGCGCGTGTCAACGCTAAAACGCGCCGGAGTGCCCATTAACCTGCTTGCCTCCAACGGAATCTATTTCGACTATACGGCGTCGTCAAATGTCGGGCTCAACCCTGACAAGGTCGAGGTGATTGCGCAGACCGATGACTATGTAGAGGTGCTATATTCCAACACAACGAGCGCTATGCCGGTTTCGCAAGGTTTTATACTCCGTAAAGGAGATCAGGCTCTATATACTTATGTCGTTGTCCGCGGTTCGGAGTCCTCTTCTTCCATAAATCTACGCGAAGCGCGTGTGTGCGTGCGACTCGCTTCAAGTTTCGTTAACGGCTACGTTGATGAGACTATGAAAGGGACTATCCCGACAAACTCTGAGATGGCTACCGCGGAGAAAGCCGAGAACACCATCCAGGATGCGACGTACCGCCTTGCTGACGGCTCCATCTATACCAAGTATAACTGGGCGCAGTATATCGATCGCGACCTCTTCCACGGCCTCATGAACACGAAGAACGGAGTGTGGAACATCCCCGTCTCTTATGAATGGCTCAACGGCGGCCCGATGCGCCAGGAACTGACCGTGCACGCTACAAGCAAGTCGCCGATCTCCATACAGATGCTCCAGGGCGAGCACTTCGGAGCGGCCGCGCAGCCTTTCAATGAGGGCGAGGTGCATCTCTATGGTCCGTTTATGATATACCTGAACAGCGGGGCGACACAGGAGGAGATGATTGCCGATGCCCGCGCCCGTGCGTTGCAGGCCCGTGCCGAGTGGCCGTTCAAATGGTTCAAAAACGATCTGTACCCTACCGAGCGCTCGGTTGTAAAAGGTCGCCTGGTGCTTCCCGACGGACTTTCCCCCGAGGGTATGAAGATGGTTCTTGCCGACAGCGAGGATACAGAGCTTTATCGTAAAGGTCGCCAGTATATGTTCTGGGCCAACGCCGACGCTGATGGGAATTTCGAGATTCCGGCTGTGCGTCCGGGAAGTTATTCCCTTTATGCCTATGCCACGAAAGGCTCCATAACCGACGAGATGAAATACGACGGTGTCGAGGTGGGGGAGGAGGCTGTGACCGACCTGGGCGATGTGAACTGGACTCCCGACAACCGCCTGACGCTCCTTTGGCAGATAGGGGAGGCCGACCGCCTTTCCGACGGGTTTCGTTATTCCGCCGATCCCCGCGCCTACGGCGACTGGGATAAGGTGCCAGCCACGTTGAGCTATACGATAGGCACAAGCACGCCTGAGAAAAACTGGTATTACGCCCAGACAAAGAATGGGACGTGGAGCATATATTTCGATCTCGAAGATGGTTTCGACGACGACGTGGTGCTGACCGCCTCGGTGGCAGGTGCCACCAACTCGCCGAAAATCGGTGTCTCTGTCAATGGCAAGAGCCAGGCGAACTGGTCGTTCTACAACGATGCCGCCATATACCGCTCCGGCAAGCTCGGCGGGCGCCACAGTGTGAAGCAGGTGGTAGTTCCCGCATCCGTGTTGAAACCCGGAGAGCAAAACAAAATCGCCCTCACCATGTCGGGCATCAAGAACAACGGCGGTGTTATGTGGGATTGTGTGAAACTGGAAACCGACCGCCCCTCTGCGATCTCAAACGTGGTTGTTGACAACGCCGCGGCCGATGGCAAGGCCGAGCTTTACAACCTCCAGGGCATCATGGTCGACCGCGCCACCGCCGCCCCCGGCGTATACATCGAGCGCCGCGGCACCATCACCCGCAAAGTAGCCCTCTGAAACTTTATGAAAGTAGCTAAACACTAACGTGTAGGGACGCATATGCGTATGTGTTTGGAAGTGCGCAAAGGTTTACATTGGTGTTAAACCCAAATACAAAGGAGCCGCGCTCATTGTGAGTGCGGCTCCTTTGTTGTAGAGCGCCGTCAGGCGCGGTTTGTCGTTTCTGTGGCTTTGCCTCAGAGGATTACCTTGGCCACGCCCTTGGCGCTCTTCACGAGGTAGAGGCCTGCGGGGAGGCCGGCTTCGCCGAGGTTGTCGAACACGCCGAGCGAGATGCCCGAGAGGTTGAATACCTCTACGGGACCGTTCCCTTCGGCTGCCACGTTCTCAACGCCGCTGTCACCATAGCTACCGTCGGCGTCGGAGATGATGAAGCCGTTGAGGGTCACTGTGCCGGATATGCTCGACGGGGTGATCTTGATGAAGTGCGATTCGGGATTGAGGGCGATTTCGCCAGCGAAAGGCATATCCTCGGCGTGGAGCACGCGGATTGTGCGCCATCCGGGGTTTACGTCGCAGTTACGCGACTCCTGGATTTTCAAAGTGAAGGTACCCTCGCCCTCGATGTCGACATACATATTCTTGGCGACGGGGGCGTAGTAGGCCATGACCTTGTCCTTGTTGCTGGTCATTTTGACCAGTCCGGCCTCGACAGAGCCGGAAGCCTGCACCCAGTGGGGATAGTCGGCCTGCTTGTCCTGCACGAGACCGCCTACTGTCTCAAAGGGCGCTACCGCGTCGAACGGCTCGAAGTTGGCCGGGAGGGCCTTGATGGGCTTGCCGAAGTGAACCTCGCCTTCGGCTTTCAGCGGGCCGAAGTCGGAAGTCTTGATTTTGAGAGTGCCGGCCCAGGTCTTGTTGCCTGCCACGTTCTTGACGGAGCCTTCCGGGAAGGTGACGGTGTACTCGCTGTTGGCGTCGAGAGCCTCGTATTCAACGTTGATCTTGCTGCCGTTGGCGGTAACGTTGATGTTCTCGAACTGGTGTTTGCCCGCTATTGAGGCCGTGCCGTCGTAAACGACATCCTGGCTGAAAGCGAGGCTGAGCGAGCCGTCGGCATAGCTCATATCGGTGTTGTCGAGGTTGCCGGAGGTCAGTTCGAGGGGTTCCTCGCCCGAGGGGAATATGTAGCGTTCGACGATGAAGTCGTTGACATTCACCTGCTTCTTGCCGTTGGAGTCGAAGCGGAACTTAACAGGACCAGACGAGAGGTAGGTTGAAGACATCTTGAACATCTTCTTGCCGGACATCTTAAAGCTCTCGGTGTTCACGATTTCGCCGTTGACGATGGTGTGGACCTTGACGGTGCAGCTCGAAGAGCCGCTGCCGTTGCCGACATAGAGGGTGGCGGTGGCCGGGCCGTTCACTTCGGGCGATTCAACGTAGCCGCCTTCCGCCGCGGTTACGAACTGGATGCAGCGGGGTGACGCGCCCTTGTCGGAATCGCTCGCGGGATCAAGCACGTTCGAGGCCGACAGGGCGGCCACGCGCATCTTGGCATCGCCTGATCCGATGATCATGCCGTCGAAGTTCTCGGCCTTGTTGGCGGCGTCGAACACGTTGGTGTTGGCTGTGATGTTGGCGAACTTCGCGCCGAAGGCGGCGGGCATGGTGTTGAAGTCGGAGTAGAAGAGGATGCCTCCCTCGGTGGTTGAGAAGCGCCAGACGTCACCCTCGGTGGTGCCGAGGTCGTTCTTCGCGTCGACGCGCCAGTAGTAGGTCTTGTTGGCCTCCACGGCGGGCGAGCATTTCTTCTCGGTGAGGCCGGTGGCCACGGCGGTCATCGCGTCGGCGGCCTCGCCGAGGTTCACGGTGTAGGTCACGGCTCCGCCGTAGTTTTTGGTGTCGTTTTCCCAGGTGAGTTCCAGGCCGGAAGCCACGCCTACTTTGCCGCCGTCGGCGACGGAGGGGTTGGTCGATTTCTTAGGAAGCGAGGGGTCTCCGGCTGTCTCGAACTGTGCGATGTTCGAGGGGTCGGAGGTGAGGCCGTCGCCGCTGGCTTTCACGCGGAGGGTGTAGAACGTCTCGGGCAGAAGGCCGGTGACGGTCACCGAGGTAGCCCCGGCGGGAGCGGTGCCGACCTGAGAGTAGTCGTTGCTGTTGGTCGAAGCCTCCACGATGAAGCCCTTGTCGGTGTTGCCGTTTGGCTCCCATGCCAGGTCGACGGTGGTCTTTGTGACGTTGGAGTATGTCAGGTTGACGGGCTTCTTGATATAGGGATAGGCGCCGGTGAGGGTGAACGAGTAGTTCTCGATGTTCATGTAGCCGTTGGCGGCGATGGCCGTCGCGTCGGACGCGTCGTTGGGGTTTAGGCCGTTGGCGGTCTCGTAGTCGTCGGGCATGCCGTCGTTGTCGCTGTCAAGGGGCTTGGAGCCGCCGGAGAGGTTGGCGTTACCCTTGTGGGGGAGCTGTGATTCGGCGGAAATGCCGTTCTTGGAGCCGGCGATACCCCAGGAGGTGAGCTCGTCTATGACGTACTGGTCAATCACGTCGCGGACGGGGAGCGAGGCGCCGACATTCGCTGCGACCCAGTTCAGGGCTTCTTCCGCGCTCATCATTCCCGCGATAACGGGGAAGGGCTGAGGAATGGCCACGTCGCGCTGCGAGGCGATATCGTCCATGATGGGAATGGCGCTTCCACCGGCCTCGGCCTTGTATGAGTTGTGTATCACCTCGTGTATCACCGTGTTGTTAAGAGCGTCGAACGACTCTACGGGGGTGCTTGCCCAGTCCATCGTTGTCTGTTCGCCGCCGATGATCACGGTTTTGTTGCGGAGCCAGCCGCGGGTCTCGTCGGTGGTCAGCAGACGGCCGTTTACCACTCCGTCCAGGTTGTCGTCATAATAGTTACCCGCGCCGTAGAAATGGAACGCTTCGGAGCCGCGGATAAACGGGGCCGTAGCGCTGTTCCAGGGGCCGCGCATGAAGTAGTTGTTTTCAATGTGGGCCCATGACGCGCCTTCCGTCTCACCCATTATGTAGCAGCCGCCGTTGCCCCAGTTGTAGACAACGTTGTTTACGTACTGGTTGAGGCCTTTGACTTTCGGGTTACGGGTCTTGTTCTCGATATAGAGGTTGCGGTAGAGGGTCACGCCGCCGTCGGTCTGTATCAGGCCGCCGCAGGAGTGCGATAGGAGTCCTTGGGCGATGATGGAGTTCTGGATCGTGATATTTCCAGGCTTGGTGCCTTTGTTGTCCCAGCTTACCGAGAAATTCTCGTCCTGGCCCCAGTATACCGAGCAGTGGTCGAATATCATGTCCGTGCCGTTGGCGATGCCGCAGGCATCCTTGCCGGAGTCACCTCCCTTGCCCATGCGGAAGCGCATGTGGCGCACGATCAGGTTTGTGGCGCCGGAGAACGACACCCGGTTGCCGTAGACATTGATGCCTTCGCCGGGAGCGGTTTGTCCGAGGATGGTGTTGTTCCCCTTTACCACGAGGGCGGAGCTCAGTTTGATAGTGCCCGAAACGTCGAACACGATCACGCGGTTAGTGCCGCTCACGGCGTCGCGGAACGAGCCGGGGCCGTTGTCTTTAAGGTTGGTGACGTGGTAGATCTCTCCGCCGCGTCCGCCTGTGGCGAACCGGCCGAAACCCTCGGCACCGGGGAAGGCGAGCAGCTGCTCTTGCGCCGTGGTTCCGAATGAGGAGGCCAGCAGGGCGGAAGCGGCGAGCGCGCCTTTCAGGAATTTTTTCATAGGTAATATAATTTGTTAGGTTAAAGTGTTCAACCGCCGGACCCGTAAAACAGGTGCGGCGGTTGAATTTCAGAGGTTATTTCGGTCAATGACAGAAGTCATTCCTTATTTCTGGATGTACTTCTTGCCACCCTTGATCACGAGACCCTTGTAGTTCTCGTCAACCTGGATGCCGAGGGTGTTGTAGATGGGGGCGTTCTCAGCCGCGGAGTCGATAGCCACGTTCTCAACGCCGGCTTCAACACCGGTCTTGATGATGATGTGGTGGAGGTAGAGCTCGTGCTTGTTGCAGCCGAAACGGAAACCAACCTTCTCGTTGCCGTTGTAGTTGTAGATGAGCTTGTACATGCGCTTTGCCTCGGCATCAGCCTTGATCACGCTTTCAGCCTCTTTAAGCTCGCCGCCCACCATAGGAACGACCTTCACTTCGAGCTGGGTGGCGTATTTGCCGAGGGGGGTGCCGGCGTAAAGCTCGATTTCGCAGGGACCCTGCACTTCGGGAACCTGGAAGTAGGTGTCCTCGCGGCTTGCGGAATTGGCGTTGCGCAGGAATGCGAGAGCGTGCTTGGTCGCAACATAGTCAGCTTCGGTAGCAGCCTGGTAGTCACTGCCGAAAGTGCCGTCCTCGGTTCCCCAGCCACCCATGATTATAGTGCGGGAAGGGCCCTTTTCGCCCCATACGATGAATGAGTGGGTGGGGTCTGCCTTGTCGGCATCAACGACCGCGCCGTCGGTCAGGTCAATCATCTTGGTGATGTCGCCATGCCAACCTTCCTCCTTGCTGCCGAGGGTGAACATTTCACCGGCGAAGTTCACTGCAGCACCGGTTTTGTCGATGAGGTCGTAGTTTACCTTTGATGCCACCGCTCCTTCATCGCTGAGGAACACGGCCATTTCAGGAGCCACCTTGTAGAAGTCGTAAACGATGTCCTCTGCCTGTGCGCCGAAAGCGGCAACGGCTAGGGCTGATAAGAGTAAAGTCTTTTTCATGTCGTGAAAAACTTTAAGGGTTAAAGATTAGAGTTGATTTTTTATTCGGTGTCCGCTTCCAGGCACGCGATGTTGGGCGCATGCCTGGAGGCGGGGGAGTGGTCGCTATCAATAGCCGGGGAGCTGTTTCAGGTTGGGGTTGTCGACCAGCGGGTGGCCTACGGAGATATCTGCAAGCGGCAGAAGCTCTACCTTGTTCCTCTTGTAGGCGTAGTAGACGCGGTCCTTGGCGGGGTCAATCCAGCGGGGATATTCGCCGCCGTTCTCGGCGCGGCCGGTGTTGAGCGTGTAGTGCGAGGAGCCGACGTTGATCTGGCGTATGGAGGCCATGTTGAAGCCTGCCGCCCAGCGGCTGTTGGCGTTGTAGTCGCTGTTGTAGGATTCGAACATGCGCACAGCGTAATATGTGCCTTCACCTCCATGAGCGGCCACGATGGCTTCAACCGCCTTCTGGTGCTTTTTGCGGGCTGACGATCCCTGCATGAGAGTTTCTCCGGCGGGGACCTCGGCTATGGTGGCGAGCTCGGCGGGGTCGGTTACCTCGATGTAGGGAGTGGTGAGGAACTTGGTGCCGTAGACCTGCTCGTCAAGTTCGACCTTGTAGAGGCGGATGGTGGGAACGTTGGCGTATGCGCCGGAGTGGTCTGAGAGCGCTACCAGCTCGTCCTGGGTCTTGTGAACCTGCCAGTCGAGCAGGTCCATGCGGATCAGGTCGGTGCGGAGCGTCATCTCGTCGGCAAGCTCCCACTGGCGTTCCTGCATGATGGCTTTCTGGAAGTCGTCCTTGCCCGATGGAATGGGCAGGTGGCCTACGCCGGCGCGGTCGCGGACGCGTTTGAGGGCGGCTATCGCCTCGCCCGTCGGGCCGTTAAAGAGGTAGTTCTGTGTCTCGGCGTACATCAGGAGCACGTCGGCGAAGCGGATGACTGGAACGTCGATGTTGCGCTTGCTGGCTTCCTGCGGAGCCGTGCACCACTGAATGCGGAACTTGCCGCTGAGGATGCTCGAATAGGTCGTTCCTGAGTTGCACCATGGGCCGGCTTCTTTCGTGCCGTAGGGATACACCGAGTAGTCGCAGCAGGTAACGTCGCGGCGGGTGTCGGCGGGGTCGAACGACAGGTAGTAGGTCGGAAGCTTGAATTGAAGGGTTTTGCGGTCGCCGTACTGGCCTCCGAACGAGCCGGGCTGGCCGTTGTAGACACCGAACGAGGAGTTCGTCGTGGCTCCGAGGCAGGCTGTCTGGAAAATCATTTCCTGGGCGGTCGCCCCGTAGTTGCGCTGGCAGTAGTTGTAGAAGAGGTTTTGGAAACCGCTCATGCCGTTGCCGGCCTGGATCAGGTCGTTCTCGTTCTGTGTGATGATGCGGTTGAGCGCGTTGTCGGCAATCTCGTAAATCTCTCGTATGCGGCCTTCGTCGGGACGCTTGGCGAGTTGCAGCGAGCTTTCGGCGTAGGTGTCGAGGTCCCAGCGGAGCGAGTAACCGCCGGCATGGAGGCATATGCGCGCCAGGATGGCGAGAGCGCCCTGCTTGGAGATGCGTTCTGGGAAGCCGTAACCGCTTTCCGACTGCCAGGGGATGTCGTCAACGTGGTCGGCTATGTCGGCGATGATGTGGTCGTAGATGACGTCGCGGCTGGTGCGTGAAGGATAGAGCACGCTGCTGTCAAGCTCCTTGTCGAGGTCGGGTGTCCACTTGGCGGGCACGTCGCCGTAGAAGCGGATCAGGTTGTGGTATACCAGGCCGCGGATCGTGTACAGCTCGCCCATCAGGGCCTTGGTCTTGGCGGTCGAGGGGAGCTTGGCTATGCGGTCGAGGCCGAGGTTGCAGGCCTCTATGAGGCGGTATCCTTCGGAAAAGGTCGTGCCGAGGGTGTATGGTCCCTGCTTGGGGTCGAAGAAGAAGTTGGATATGTAGAACTTCGAGCCTGAGTACGCGTCTTCGGCGGCGTGGGTCACGCCGTCGCCGGTATTGTACTGGCGGTACTGCTCCTCGTGGATGAGGCCTCGGTAGCATCCCTTGACGTAGATCTCGGCCTTTTTCTCGTCGCCGAACACGAAGTCAACGCTGTCGGCGGTGTAAGAGGGCATGTCGAGCGTGTCCTCGCAGGAAGTCAGGATGACCGGTGCCGGACCAATGAGAGCGGCTGCCGCGAGTAAGCTCTGTATCTTGATTTTTTTCATGTTCTTAAATTTCAAGTTGAGTTAACCTTTGAATGCGCTCTGCGGTTAGAATGAGAGGTTGAGACCCAGTACATAGCTGCGCGACAGGGGATAGGTCGAGCTGTCGTAGCCGGGCGTGCAGACAACGTTGTCGTTGGCGGCCGAGGTGTCGGGGTTGTAGCCCGAGTACTTGGTCCATGTGGCCACGTTGTTGCAGGTGAAGTAGAGGCGCAGGTTGGAGATGTACGCCTTCTTGAGCCACTTGGAGGGGAAGGTGTAGCCGAGCGTGATCTGGCCGATGCGGAGGTAGGAGCCGTCCTCGACGTAGAACGAGTTGGCGTCGGTGATGTATCCGCTGTTGGTCGTTGTGAGGCCCCAGGTGTAGTCGGGGTTGTTGGCGTTGAGCTCGCGGATGCGGTCGAGGCTCGCTGCCATCTTGCCGGTAACGGGGTCGATCAGGCGGTAATAGTTGGCGAAATCGGTCGGGATGTTCTGGAACGCCGCGTAGGGCGACATTGAGTGCTTGGTGGCGTTGTAGATGTCGTTGCCGATGGAGAATTTCAGGAAGATGCTGAGGTCGAAGCCCTTGTATGTGAAGGTGTTGTTGAAGCCTCCGATGCAGTCGGGCGTGCCGTTGCCGATTTTCTGGAGCTTGCGCTTCATCTTGCCGTCCTTGTCGGGGGCGAGATCCCACTTTATGTCGCCGGGCTGGGGGGTCTTGCCGTCTTCTACGGCCACACCCTCTTTCGGGACGAACTTGCCGCCTACTTCGTCGAAGTCGTCGGCGGTGTAGATGCCGAGGTACTTGTAGCCGATCATGTCGCCGAGAGCCTTGCCGACCTGGGCATAGTAGGTGAGCGTTCCCGAACGGTTGCCGCCGACGTTGAAGCGGTGGAACTCCTCGTCGCCCGAAAGGGCGATAACCTTGGAGCGGTTGAACGAGAGGGTGAGGTTGGACGTCCACTGGAAGCCGCCGGCGTCGATGTTGACGGTGTTAAGGGAGATTTCCCAGCCGCGGTTGCGCATCTTGCCGATGTTCTGGTACTGCTTCTTGAAGCCGGTCGACGAGGGAATAACGGCATTGAAGAGCATGTCGGAAATCTGGTTGTTATACCATTCGACCGACAGATCCACGCGGTTGCTGAACAGGCCGAGGTCGATGCCCACGTTGGTGGCGTGGAGGGTTTCCCATTTGAGCTTGCTGTTGCCGCGGGTCTCGCCGAAGACGTATGCCGGCCCGCTCTCGTCGTTGTTCATGGGGTAGGAGGTCATCGACAGGTTGGTGTCGTAGAGGTTGGCGCTGATATTGTTGTTGCCGGTCACGCCGTAGCCAACGCGGAGCTTGAGGTTGTTGATGACGTTGGAGACGCTGTTGTCAAGCCAGAATTTTTCCTGCGACACGCGCCACGCGGCGGAAGCCGAGGGGAAGTAGCCCCACTTGTTGCCCTTGGCGAACTTCGAGGAGCCGTCGGCGCGCATGGTGGCGGTCAGGAGGTAGCGGTTGTCGTAATTGTAGGAGGCGCGGCCGAAGAACGAGAGCATGTTGCTGTGGCTGTGGCCAGTTTCCTGCTCGTAGACGTCGACGTTCTTTATGTCGTCGAGGCCGTGGTTGGGGTAGGGGAACTTGCGCATCTTCATACCGTTCTTCTCGCTTTCGGAATAGCTGTATTCCTGGCCGAGCATGACGCTGATGTCGTGCTTGCCGAATTCCTGCTGCCAGTTGAGGGTGTTGGTGATGTGCCACCCGAAGCCTTCTGAGTTCTCGATGGATCCGTTCATGCCGGTGTTGACCGGGTCGGAGAGGTAGGAGGTTGAGTTCTCGTTGGCGAAGGAGGTCGACTTTCCCCAGTTGGTAGAGTAGTTGCCGGCGGTGCGCCAGGTGAAGTGTTTGAGGAAGTCGATGGTGACACCGGCGTTTACGTCGAAATGGCGCGAGCGCTTCTCGGAGGTGGCGGCATCGTTCTGTACCAGCGGGTTGGCCGTGTCGTAGGTGTTGTCGAGGGCGCGGTAAGCGACGTAGGTCTGCGTGTTGACAAGTTCGTCGCGGGTGAAGCGCGTGCCGCCGTTGATAGGCTGGAGGAGCACGCTCTTCATGCCTGAGTACTTGCCACCGCCATGCACGACGTTGTTATAGAAGAACGCCGACATATCGAACTTGATATGGGGGAAGAGCTGGGCGTTAATCTTGGCGCGCAGCGAGTTGCGCTGATAGTCGTGGTTGGCGAGCAGGCCGTCCTGGCCGTTGTGGTTGTATGCTACGAGAGCCTGGAGCTTGTCGTTGCCTGTCGACACGCTGACGTTGTGGTTCTGGGTGAAAGCTGTGCCTCCGAAAGCCTCGTCCTGCCAGTCAACGGCGTAGCTGTCGCCATAGCGGTTGTGGATTCGGGAGAACACGCCGGGGGAAACGAGTGCTCCGTCGGGACCGTAGACATCCTGGTAGAAGGATGCGTTTCCGGGGTTCATATTGTCGTCGTAACCCATGCCCCAGGTTGCGGAGTTGCCCTGGAGCTCGGCCATTTCATACTGGTAGCGCACATACTGCTCGGCGTTGTCGAGCATGTCGAGTTTGTTGGAGAGCTTTTCCCAGGAGAAGAAAGCGTTATAGTCGACTTTGGTTTTTCCTTTTGCCGCCGACTTGGTGGTGATTACGATGATACCGTTGGAGCCGCGCGCGCCGTAGATGGCGGTGGCCGACGCGTCTTTCAGCACGTCGATTGTCTCAATGTCGTTGATGTCGAGATTGGTCAGAGCGTCTTCCATCGTGAAGCCGTCGACGATGTACAGAGGCTTGGTTCCCTGCGTGATCGACGTTCCGCCGCGGACTGTGATATTCAGGCTCGCTCCCGGCGCGCCGTTCTGCGACACGATGTTGAGGCCGGCGGCCTTGCCCTGGAGGGCGGTGGCCACGTTGGCGACAGGAACTTTCGCCAGGTCCTTGCCTGATACGGAGGAGACGGCGCCTGTGAGGTCTTTCTTTTTCACTGTGCCGTAACCGATGGCCACCACCTCGTCGAGCATCGTCGAGGAGCCGTCCATGGTGACGTCGATTTTCGTGCGGCCGTTCACGGCCTCTGATTTCGGGTCGTAGCCGATATAGGAGAAGGTGAGGGTGCTCTTCGACGGCACTTTGATTGAATAGTTACCGTCGATGTCGGTCGAAACGCCGTTGCCGGATCCTTTCTGCATGACGGTGGCGCCCACCATGGGCTCGCCGGTCTCGTCAAGCACTGTGCCGGTAACGGTGATGTCCTGAGCATAAGCAGTAAGTGAGAAGGTTACCGCCAAAAGCCATGTGAGCAAATAGCGCGTTTTCTGACTTATTTTCATACAGGCATGGTTTTGATAAAATGGTTGTAGATAATGGATTGGTCAAATAATGTGAACCAGGTGGAACATGGCTGCCGGAGCTTTACGCGCCAGCGGGCCCGTCGAAACAGTTTCGCACGAAAAATTACGACAGACGCTAAATCATGTTAAACATCGGTTGATATATTCATTAAGGTCGCGTCTCTTCCGAAGAGACTAATATTGACGCAAAGTCATTAGTGTCCACTAAAAAATCATAAGAGTACTTTGAAATTATTGAAATTCAA
>CAJTRT010000040.1 GCA_910579105.1 uncultured Muribaculaceae bacterium
CTTGGCTCCTCGGAGCCGTTAACAAATTCTCAAAAAATAACCGAAGTATTGATTTTACATTTGCAAATATAATGTCGCCAAAAATTCGACAAATAACGTGTCTGGCGTATCAATTAACATAAAAGCAGAAAAACGTGCCATCACCGATAGGTGTGACACGTTTTTTAACCAAAATATTGTAATTGTTATTCCAAAGGCGCTCAATCGAGCTTCAGGACGGCAAGGAAGGCCTTCTGGGGCACCTGCACGGAGCCGATCTGCTTCATGCGCTTCTTGCCGGCCTTCTGTTTTTCCAGGAGCTTGCGCTTTCGGGAGACGTCGCCGCCGTAGCATTTCGCGGTCACGTCCTTGCGCACGGCCTTGATGGTCTCGCGGGCGATTATCTTGGCACCTATGGCGGCCTGCACGGCTATGTCGAACTGGTGGCGCGGTATCAGCTCTTTCAGTTTCTCGCACATGCGGCGGCCGAACTGCACGGCGTTGTCGGCATGTGTGAGGGTCGAGAGGGCGTCGACGCTCTCCCCGTTGAGCAGCACGTCGAGCTTGACGAGCCTCGAGGGGCGGAAGTCGTGGAGGTGGTAGTCGAACGACGCGTAACCCTTCGAGATTGATTTCAGCTTGTCGTAGAAGTCGATCACGATTTCTCCCAGGGGGATGTCGAAGGTAAGCTCCACGCGGTTGCCGGAGATGAACTCCTGCTTGATAAGCTCGCCGCGCTTGCCCAGGCAGAGGGTCATTATGGGGCCGATGAAGTCGGTGGTGGTGATTATCGAGGAACGTATGTAGGGTTCCTCGATATGGTCGATGAGCGTCACTTCGGGAAGGCCGGAGGGGTTGTGTACCTCGGTCTCGTTACCCTTTTTGTCGAACACCTTGTAGGAAACGTTGGGGACGGTGGTGATCACCTCCATGTTGAACTCGCGGCTGAGGCGCTCCTGGATGATTTCCATATGGAGCAGTCCCAGGAATCCGCAGCGGAATCCGAAGCCGAGGGCCATCGATGATTCGGGCTGGAACGTGAGCGACGCGTCGTTGAGCTGCAGCTTTTCGAGCGACGAGCGCAGGTTTTCGAAGTCCTCCGCCTCGATGGGGTACACGCCCGCGAACACCATCGGCTTCACCTCCTCGAATCCAGCGATCGCCGGGGCGGGGCGGTCGACGTGGGTTATTGTGTCGCCCACCTTTACCTCCTTGGAGCTTTTGATGCCGGAGATGATGTAGCCGACGTTGCCGGCCGAGAGGGTCTCGCGCGGCTGCAGGTCGAGTTTTAGGATTCCCACCTCGTCGGCGTGGTATTCCTTGCCGGTGGCGACGAACTTCACGAAGTCGTCCTTGGAGATGGAGCCGTTCTCGATTTTGAAGTAGGCGATGATGCCTCGGAAGGGGTTGAACACCGAGTCGAAAATCAGGGCCTGGAGCGGGGCCTCCGGGTCGCCTTGCGGGGCCGGCACCCTTTCGATGATGGCGCGCAGAATTTCGGGCACACCCTCGCCGGTCTTGCCGCTGGCGCGGATTATCTCGTCGCGCGAACAGCCCAGGAGGTCAACGATCTGGTCCTCCACCTCGTCGGGTTTCGCGCTTTCAAGGTCAACCTTGTTTATCACGGGGATGATCTCCAGGTCGGAGTCAATCGCCATGTATAGGTTGGATATTGTCTGCGCCTGGATTCCCTGGGTGGCGTCCACGATGAGGAGCGCCCCCTCGCAGGCGGCGATCGAGCGCGACACCTCGTAGGAGAAGTCGACGTGCCCCGGGGTGTCTATCAGGTTCAGCGCGTAGCGCGTGCCGTCCTGCGCGTAGTCCATCTGTATGGCGTGGCTCTTGATTGTGATTCCGCGCTCCCGCTCGAGGTCCATGTCGTCGAGCACCTGTGCCTGGAGGTCTTTCCCGGCCACGGTGTTGGTGTATTCGAGCAGACGGTCGGCCAGGGTGCTTTTGCCGTGGTCGATGTGGGCTATGATGCAGAAATTCCTGATATTCTTCATTCGTGGTGTTGGATAAGTTCCGCGAAGATACGAAAAAAGCGCCGATTATTCAACAGTGACCGACTTGGCCAGGTTGCGCGGCATGTCGACGTCGCACCCTTTCTTGATGGCGATATGGTAGGCCAGGAGCTGCAAGGGGATCGAGGTTATTATCGCCGAGAGACATTCCGGAACCTGTGGTATCTCGAGAACGTGGTCGGCAATCTCGCGTATGGTCTCGTCACCCTTGGTGATTATGGCGATGACGCTGCCGCCGCGCGCCTTCACCTGCTGGATGTTGGAGATTATTTTCTCGTGCATCTCGTCGTCGGGCGCTATGACGACTGTGGGTAGCTCCCGGTCAATCAGGGCGATGGGTCCGTGCTTCATCTCGGCGGCGGGATAACCTTCGGCGTGTATGTAGCTTATTTCTTTGAGTTTCAGCGCTCCTTCGAGGGCGGCGGGGAAGTTGTAGCCGCGGCCGAGGTACAGGAAGTTCTTCGCGTAGGTGTAGGTGGCCGACAGGCGCTCGATCTGGTCGTTGAGTTTCAGCGCCTTGGTGATTAGCGAGGGGAGGTTGCGGAGGCCCTTTACGACATCGGCTTTCACCTGCTTGTCGATGGTGCCCTTGATCGAGCCGACGGCCATGGCGAGCATGGCCAGCACGGTAACCTGCCCTGTGAACGCCTTTGTGGAGGCGACGCCGATTTCCGGGCCGACGTGGATGTAGGTGCCGCTGTCTGTGGCGCGGGCGATAGAGGAGCCTACGACGTTGCATATGCCGTAGACGAAGGCGCCGCGCTCTTTGGCCATCTGTATGGCGGCGAGGGTGTCGGCGGTCTCGCCCGACTGGGATATGGCGATCACTATGTCGCGGCTGTCGAGGATGGGGTTGCTGTAACGGAACTCGCTCGCGTACTCTACCTCGACGGGTACGCGCCCTATCTCCTGCAACAGGCGCTTGCCGATGAGGCCGGCGTGCCACGAGGTGCCGCAGGCCACGACCACTATGCGGCGGGCGTTGAGGAACTTGTCCTTGTTTTCAATCACGCCCGAGAGGGTCACCTGCGAGCCGGAATTGCCGATGCGGCCTCGCACGCAGTCGTTGATTGTGCGCGGCTGCTCGAAGATCTCTTTGAGCATGAAATGGGGGTAGCCCCCTTTTTCCAGCTCGCTGACCGACATGCGGAGGGTCTGTATGTCGATTGCCGAGGGCTTGTTGTCGGTGGTGATTATTTTCAGGGGCTCGCCCCGGGTGATGATGGCGATCTCGTCGTCGTTGAGGTACACGACCTTGTCGGTGTATTCGATTATCGGGGTGGCGTCGGATGCCAGGAATGTCTCGTCGTCGCCCAGTCCTATCACGAGCGGGGAGCTTTTGCGCGCGCCGATAAGAGTCCCTGGATTGTCGAGGTCGAGCACCGCTATGGCGTAGGCTCCCACCACCTCGCGCAAGGCCTCGCGCACGGCGTCGAGCGTGGAGCATCCATTGGTTTCCTTGATATACTCTATGAGCTGCACGAGCACCTCGGTGTCGGTCTCGCTGCGGAACACGCGTCCCTCGCGTTCGAGGGCTTCGCGGAGCACGCCGTAGTTCTCGATTGTTCCGTTGTGGACCAGGGCGATGCGGCCTCCGGGGGCGGTGTGGGGGTGCGCGTTGATGTCGTTGGGTTCGCCGTGGGTGGCCCAGCGTGTGTGGGCAATGCCGATGGATCCCGCTGTGTCCTTGCTGTCGCAGAAGCGTTCGAGGTCGTCGACCTTTCCCTGGGTCTTGTAGACGTTCAGATGTCCGAGTGGCGAGATCATCGCCACTCCGGCGCTGTCGTAGCCGCGGTATTCGAGGCGGTGCAATCCTTTGACGAGCACGTCGTAGGCCGTGCGATTACCTATATATCCTACTATTCCGCACATGATTTCTTAGAGATTTAAAACAAGTTTAGCAAATAAGTGAGTTTTCGCCCGCGAAGTTACGAAAACCGCCCGGTATTACGGATATGCCGATAAAAAAATCTCCCGTGTGACGGGAGATTTATGGCGCAGGGATGAGCTTCCGCGGGGGACGCACGCTCAATAGAGGCGCGAGAAAACGTGGCCGAAGCGTTCGCGGGCGGCCCGTTCGAGGTCTTCGCGGTCGGCTGGGTTGGCGATGGATATAAGGAGTTTGGCTCGCTCGGCGACCGACTTTCCGCGGAGGTCGACCCGGCCGTGTTCGGTGACTACGAAGTTGGTCTGGAAGCGGGTAGTGACCACTCCCGCTCCGGGTGTCAGCACCGGTTTGATCTTGCCGGCACCTTTCGAGGTGACCGACGGCATGGCGAGCACCGAGATGCCACCGAGGCTTCGCGACGCGCCATAAACGAAGTCGTGCTGCCCGCCGACACCCGAGAAGATACGCGTGCCGATAGAGTCGGCGCAGATCTGGCCCGTGAGGTCGATTTCGAGGCAGGAGTTGATCGACACCACTTTCGGGTTCTGGGAGATGATGAAGGGGTCGTTGGTCCAGGCCACGTCGCGGAACTCCATCTCCTTGTTGTGGTCCATCAGGTCGTAAAGGCTACGCGATCCGAGGGCGAGGCAGGCGACGGACCGGCCCGGCGACACCTTCTTCAAAGAGTTGTCGATTATTCCCTTTTCGATGAGCGACAGCACGCCGTCGGTCATCGCCTCGGTGTGCAGGCCGAGGTGCTTGTGGCCGCCAAGGGCTTGCAGCACGGCGTTGGGTATTCCGCCCACCCCGATCTGGAGGGTCGCCCCGTCCGGGATTATCTCCGCGATCGCTTTGCCGATGGCGGTGTCTATCGGGCCTGGAACAGGTGTCGGCACCTCCACGAGCGGGTCGTCGACCATCACCGCCGCGTCGATTTCAGAGACGTGGATCACCGGGTCGCCGTAGCTGAACGGCATGTGCGGGTTGATCTGCGCTATGACTTTTTTCGCGCACTCGGTCGCCGATACGGCCAGGTCGGCCGAGACGCCGTAGCTGACGTAACCCCTCTCGTCGGGGAGGGAGCAGTTCAGCAGCACAGCGTCGCAGGGCCAGCGCCCGTCGCGGAAGAGCGACGGCACCTCGCCGAGGAACATGGGGGTGGTAGTGCCGTAGCCTTCGGCTATCCAGCGGCGCACGTTGTTTGACACGAAGCAGGTGTCGACGATGAAGGAGTCCTTGTATTCCTCCTTGCAGTATGGTGCCTCGCGCGACGCCACGGAGAAGCCCGAATGGAGCACGACGCCCCTGAGCTCCCCTCCCCGGCGCGTCATAGCGTCAACGAGGGTCTCGGGAACGGATGTGCTCCCCTGGATATACACATGGTCGCCGGATTTGATCAGGCGCACGGCCTCGTCGGCCGTCATCAGTTTTGGAATCTCAACGCTCATAGTTGTGTCAGTGTCGGGTGTTTCAGGGATTGCCTGAAATCTTTTCCAATAGTTTTTCAGACAATCTCTCAGACTGCCGCTACCGGATGGTCGCGGCGGAACGCCTCGAGGCGGCGCGCCAGGCGTTCGAAGTCTTTTTCAGAGGAAAGCATGGAGACGCATACCCGCACTCCCTGCTGGCGGCTCCCTGTCGAGGGGAGCGATATGGTGGCTATGCCGTAGCGGAGCAATTCGCTCTGCAGGTGGTCGCCTGTCATGCCGGGATATCCGGCGGTGAAGAAGAAGCCGTCGGATACGGGCTGGTCGCCGTCCTTGGCGTAGACCAGGTGGAATCCGTTTACGTCGAAGAGCGCTTTGGCCCGGTTGGCGCGGCGGCCGTATTCGCGGCATTCGGCCACGAAGTCGAGCTGCCCCTGCGTCGCCGCGCGGAGCATGGCCGCGAACGCGTGCTGGGCGGAGTGCGCGGTGCCCGATGAGGCGCAATAGAGCACGCCGTAGATATAAGCGTCGAGGAAGGTCGGCATCTCGTAGAACCTCTCGAAGAAATCATAGCGGCGGTCGGCGGTGGCTTCCGGCACGCATACCATGGCGATACGCTGCCCGGCGTAACTGAATATCTTCGACGAGGATACCAGCACGACGCAGTTGGAGGTGTAGCGCGAGATAGTCGGGACGTACGGCTCGCAGTAGGGGCATCCGAAACGCTGCCGGAAGTCCATTCCGAGATAGGCCAGGTCCTCTATGACGATTATGTCGTGTTTCTCGGCCACCCGGGCTATGATGCGGAACTCCTCGTCGGTGAAGTTGGTCCACGCCGGGTTGTTGGGGCAGCTGTAAATCAGGGCGGACACGCGGCCCGACGCGGCGGCTTCCTCCAGGCGGGCTTCAAGCGCCGCGCCACGGCAGTCGTATATGTCGACGGAGGCCGATTCCAGCCCCAGGAGCTTCACCTGGTTGTGCTGGGCGGGGAAGCCCGGGTCGAGGAACAGGATGGTGTCGCGTCCCGGGAGGCGCTGGCCCATGAGCAGGAACAGCGTGAACGTGGCCTGCATGGAGCCTACGGTCGGAACCACGCACCGCGGAGGTATGTCGATGTTGAGGAACGCTTTGAGAAATTCCGAGCCGGCCTGTTTCAGCTGCGGAATTCCGGCTATGTTGGGGTATACCCCCGCGACGCCGTTGTTCAGCGCCTCGCATTCGGCCTCGATGCCTATGCGCTGGGGAGGCAGTCCCGGATTCCCCATCTCGAGGTGTACGAACGGCTCGCCCATATCCTCTTCGAGGCGTGCGGCGAGAGCCATGATCTGCCTGATGGTGGCGGAAGCTATGCAGGGTATGTGCATGGCTTCGAGGTGCGAGCGGAATATGCTTTCTGATACGGGATTCATGTGGATGTTCTGTATGTTCTCTTTCTGATTCTACGGAGAGGCTTCACGCCTTGGCCCGTTCCATTCCCGCGCGGAAGGCGGCGAGGTTGGCGTCAACGATTTTCGCTCCTTTCGCTCCGAAGACGGTCCGTATTCCATCCTCTATGGCTTCGGGGGCAACGCCGGTGAACGGTGCGCAGGCTCCGAGAAGCACCATGTTGGATGAGCGGGCCGTCGCGACCTCCTTGGCCACTTCGTCCATATCGAAGGCGATTGTGCCGTGGAGGGCGCGCAGTTCCCGCAGGAGCTCCTCCTGGTCGGGATAGTTTCCGATGTTCACGAAGGGCACCGTGCTGCTGACTATACGTCCCCCCGGGGCGAGGTAGGGGAGGTAGCGCAGGGCTTCCATGGGCTCGAGCGAGACTATCAGGTCGGCTCCGCCCCGCGGTATGAGGTCTGAGGCGATCGGGTCGGAACTCAGTCGCAGGCACGACATCACGTCGCCTCCGCGCTGGCTCATGCCGTGGACCTCGGCCTGTTTCAAGTGGAGGTTCTCCGCCAGGGCGGCGGCTCCGAGTATTGTGGCTATCGAGAGGATTCCCTGTCCTCCAACTCCGGCAAGGATTATATCTGTCTTCATGGTTTCGCTGTATGGAATATTCGTTACAACTGTCCTTTCGCGGTTTACGCCTTCGGCGTTTTCGCGGCCGCGTGGCGGCGGGCGGTCTGTATGCACTCGCGTCGGGCCACTATCACGGAGAGGCCTTGGTGGTCGAACTCGCGGCGGAACATCTCTTTCATCTCGTCGACCTTGCGGGGGAGCGTGTCTATCGTCAGGACGTGCTCCGGATCGGCTCCCAGGCCGAGGCATATCTGCTCGATCTTGCCGGTTCCCTGGGAGTCCTGGCCGCCTGTCATGCCGGTGGTCAGGTTGTCGGAGATGATCACGGTTATGGGAGAGTCCTCGTTAATAGCGTCGAGCAGCCCGGTCATGCCGGAGTGGGTGAACGTGGAGTCGCCTATGACGGCCACCGCGGGATGCTGTCCGGCATCGGCCGCGCCTTTCGCCATGGTGATGGAAGCGCCCATGTCGACTGTCGTGTCTATGGCGTTGAACGGGGCGAGCCATCCGAGGGTGTAGCATCCGATGTCGCCGAACACTTTGGCATCGGCGTATTCCTCGAGGGCGGCGTTTAGGGCGGCGTAGACATCGCGGTGGGAGCATCCCTGGCAGAGCGCCGGAGGGCGCGGGGCCACCAGCGGATGTGGTTCCGGCGCTGGCGGCAGGGGCGCCACGGTGTCGGGCGCGAGCGCTCCCAGGGCGGAGCGCACACTGTCGGGGGTAAGCTCGCCTGTGCGGGGCAGGTATCCGTCGAGCTTGCCGCGTACCTTGTCGTTGGAGTCGAGGGCGCCGCGCAGGGCCTGCTCGATCACGGGCTGCCCTTCCTCGACGACAAGAACCTTGTCGCACTCGTCGAAGAGGCGGTTTATGGTTTGCAGCGGCAGCGGGTACTGCGAGATCTTCACTATCGGGAAGGGGCATCCGGCGGGGTATGCCTCCATCACATAATTGAAGGCTATGCCGGAGGCGAGAATCCCGAGCGAGTGGTCGCCGGCGGGGATGTATCGGTTGAAAGGTGATTTTTCCGACTCTCCCGCGACTTCGGGACGGCGCGATATCAGTTCCGCGTAACGGCGGCGCGAGTTGCCCGGCATGAGCACCCATTGCGACGGGTTGTCTGGATAGCGGAGAGGGTTTTCCGCGCGGTTTTCGTCGTCGGTCTCGACAACGCCGCGTGAGTGGGCCAGGCGGGTGACGATTCTGAGCATCACAGGCAGACCGAGGCGTTCCGAGAGGTCGAAGCCGTATGCCGCCATGTCATAGGCTTCCTGCTGCGAGGATGGCTCGAGTGCCGGCACCATGGCGAATTCGGCGTAGAAGCGGGAGTCCTGCTCGTTCTGCGAGGAATGCATCGAGGGATCGTCTGCCGCCACGACCATCATGCCTCCGTTCGCCCCGGTCATGGCCGAGTTTACGAATGGGTCCGCGGCTACGTTTACCCCCACGTGTTTCATGGCCGCGATGGAGCGCTTTCCGCAGAAACTCATTCCGAGTGCTTCCTCGACGGCGGTCTTCTCGTTCGACGACCAGTGGGAGTGTATTCCCCGGCGGCGCGCCACGGGGTCGTTCTGTACAAATTCGAGTATTTCGGTCGAAGGTGTGCCGGGATACGCGTAAGCGCCCGACATTCCGGCCCTGATGGCGCCGAGGGCGAAAGCCTCGTCGCCCAGGAGGAGTTTTTTGGTTTTCATGCGTTTTAAGGCTAAAAGTGGCTTGATGAAGGCTTCGTGTCCGCAAGTAGCCGGCCAAGTGCGTACGGCTGCTTGTATTCGCGAAAATAATGAATATTATGCACACTGCGTCGCAGCTTCCGTATGTTATGCAACATATGCGTTCCGCGGGCCTTTTTGGCGCTCCGGTTTGTTTATTATGGCGATAAGTCTTAACTTTGTAATCCCTCCCGGCTCCTGTCCGCTACTCCTCCGCCAGGCGGCCGGCGGGGTAGGCAATCGGAAACGGATACGAAATGATTCTCCACAGCACCAACAGAAGCGCTCCGCAGGTATCCCTGCCGCAGGCGGCCGCCTGCGGCATAGCCCCTGACGGCGGCCTATATCTGCCGGACTCGCTACCGAGGCTTCCGAAGGCGTTTTTCAACAATATGGCCGAGATGTCGCTGCGCGAGGTCGCCTATGTGGTGGCCAACTCGCTGTTCGGCTCGCTGCTGTCGTCGGGCGACTTGAAAATGGTTGTTGACGACGCTCTCGACTTCAAGATACCGTTGCGCCGCGTGGCCGGCAACCGTTATGTTCTTGAACTGTTCCACGGCCCCACACATTCCTACAAGGATGTGGGGAGCCGCTTTATGGCCAGGTTGCTGCCGCTGATGTCGCCAGTCGGTCAGGGGGGGCGCGACATAATCGTGGCAACGTCATCGGGCGACAGCGGGTGGGCCGTGGCTGACGGCTTTCTGCACGAACCATCCACAAGGGTGTTCGTGCTATTTCCGAAAGAGGGGCTTACCAGGCAGCAGGTCGCGTTGTTCGCGACCATGCGCAACGTGGTGGCGGTAGAGGTCGACGGTACTTTCGACGACTGCCAGCGGCTCGCTGTCGAGGCTTTGCGCCTATCGGCCGACTCCGCGTCGGGGAGGCCGCTGACCTCGGGCAACTCCATCAATCCCGCCAGGCAGCTCCCGTCCATAATATACTATTTCCACGCTTACGCCAGCGCTCTGCGCGAGAATCCGTCGGCGGGAGAAATCGTCGTCAGTGTGCCGTGCGGCAATCTCGGAAACCTGGCCGCTGGCCTGATGGCTAAAAGAATGGGGCTGCCGGTTAGGCGCTTCGTCGCCGTGAACAACGTCAACAACGAGTTCGCCGAATATCTGCGCACCGGCGGTTTCCGCCCTCGCAAGGCCCTGATGACCATTGCCAGGGCTATGGATGTCGGCAATCCGTCGAACATCGCGCGGATCATCGACCTCTATGGCGGCTGTCTCGAGCGGCTCAGGGAGGATGTCGAGGGCCGGTCGCTCGACGACGGGGAGATCGCGGCCGCGATGCGCGAGGTGTACGGCTCGACGGGCTATGTTCTCGACCCCCAGGGCGCGGCGGCTTTCCGCGCCCTCGACGGAGCGCTGCTTCCGGGAGAGACGGGAATAGCGCTTTCCGGCGCCGCCCCGGGGCTGGACGCCGACACCGTGGAACGCGTGCTCGGCGTGCGTCCCAGGCTTCCCCGTGTCGCCGATTGGGGAAATTACCGCCGTTCGCAGTCCGCGCAGAAAATCCCAGCCACACAGAGCGCCCTGCAAAGGGTTCTAAGCATACATCAAAACAACTAAAATATCACAACATGGCAAACATCAGGAATCTCAAGAAAGAAGTAAGATATGTCTGCGGCGATCTCGCCGCCGAGTGTCTAATGGCCCGCACATTCATCAAGGGGGTCGACAGGGACCGTATGGAGGAAATAGTAGGCGATATCGCCGTCCTCCAGGAAAACGCCCTGGAACACGCTTCCTTCGGGTTCGACAAGACCCCGGCCGACTTCGCATCGCGCGCCGAGTACCGCGCCGCCAGGCGTTCCTACTACAAGAAAGCCTACAAGTCGTTCCGCGAGAAGTTCGAGGGGCATGTGACCGACATCGTGCGAGATATGAACGCCGCGCTGCCGCAGGATGTTAAGGACGCGAACAAGAAGAAATAAACCGGGGGAGCGCATTCTCCCTACGGGATGTGGCGACGCGGCGTGCCGCGTCTGAACGGACTATCCGACAGGCGCCGCACGCCGCGTACCCGTTGTTTTGCCGGTTTGACGCTGACGCGTCGCGCCTGTACGGCAATTATGCATCCCCGTTATATGACCTATGAATATTTGCAAGAAGCTTCTTGACCTGGCGGGCTGGAAAGTGGAGGTCACGGTGCCAGACTATCAGAAGATGATATACTGCGTTGCCCCGCACACGTCCAACTGGGATTTCCTGTTATGCGAGCTTGCCATACGCTCGGTGGGGCGCACGGCTGGCTTCCTTATGAAGTCGAGCTGGTTCTTTTTCCCGCTCGGGTCGTTGTTCAGGGCCCTCGGGGGCGTTCCCGTAGAGCGCGGAAACAAAAGGCAGTCGCTGACAGAGTTCCTTGTCGGCCGGTTCCGCGAGCCCGCTCCGCTCCGGCTGGCGATAACGCCGGAGGGCACGCGCCGGGGCACGCGTCAGTGGCACACCGGTTTCCTCCGCATTGCCCGCGAGGCCGGAGTCCCAATATGTCTTGCGGCTGTCGATTATCCGTCGAAGACCATCTCCGCCACCGAGATGTTCGAGCCGACTGGCGACATGGAAGCGGATATGGCCGCGGTCAAGCGCTTTTACAGTTCATACACCGGCAAATACCCTGACCAATGTCTGACCGACTGAACTGTGCCCCGGAAAACGGCATAAAGGAAGAGCTGGGAATCGCTGCCATCCCGCTCGACATAAGATGGGCCGAGCCACAGCGCAACCTCCTGGAAGCTGAGCGTATCGTGCGAACTCTTGGTCCGGGGACCGACATAGCGGTACTGCCGGAACTGTTCACCACGGCGTTCATCGACGATCCATCGCTCATCGGTGACGTGGCCGAGGGCTCCGAAGGCCCGACGATGATGGCTGTCAGAAAGCTGGCGGCCGAAACCGGGATTGCCATTGCCGGAAGTTTCCTGTGCGTGGAGCACAGGGTTTACCTTAACCGCGGGTTCTTCGTCACTCCCGAGGGGGGAACGACGTTCTACGACAAGCGCCACTTGTTCTGCCTAAGTCCTGAGGCGACGTTGTTCGGCCGGGGTGATGACGAGGTGCCGATAGTGTGCTACAAGGGGTGGAATATCGCCATAGTGGTATGCTATGACCTGCGCTTTCCGGCCTGGTGCCGCAACCGCGGGCAACGCTACGATGTGCTGCTCGTGCCGGCCAACTGGCCGCACGCCCGTGCCTACGCGTGGCATCATCTCCTTATCGCCCGTGCCATAGAGAACCAGGCCGTGGTTGTGGGAGCCGACCGTTCAGGCACTGACGATTACGGATGTTATGACGGTATGACCGCGGTCTATGATCCTATGGGGCAGCCTGTCGGTGAGTCGGATACATCCGATTTCCGTGCGCCGGTCTACGCTTCGGAAACGCTCACGCGTCTGCGCAAACTGCGTCGTTCGCTCCCGTTCGGGAACGATGCTGACGATTTCTCGCTGATACGCTGACTATTTTTAGCTTCGTCTGATATGCCGCTTCCTTCGTGAGCGGCTTTTTTTGTCACATTCCGATGTGAGCGGGCAACCTCCGCACGAGCATGCGCATCCGGGGTCGTCTGAGCAGGCGCGTCCCGCGCGAATCGCGCGGATGATTCCGCGGATCGCGGCGCTGACGGCGATGGCGAGGATGACCGCCACGCATATCCATTGTATAAGGTCGTTCATGGCGCGGTCGCTGGTTTGGGACTGGCGGTAGCCTTGAAGGCTTTTTTCAGGGCGGCGTTCAGTTTCGCAGGGGTGAGATCGGCGGAATACTCGTCGAAAGGGAGCCGCAGGGGGCATCCCGAACGGAATTCCGAACATCCGTAGGCCGAATGGCCTTTGACAAGATGCCCTTTGCCGCAAACCGGGCATGGAATCTGTTCGAGAGTCTTTACGGCTGGTGCCCGTTTTTTCGCCGGTGCCTTGGGCTTTTCAGAAGCTCCGGCGTTGCCTGCCTGGGCTGTTTTCTGCGTGGCGGCTGCCTCTACAACTATTTTCCGGCAGGAGTTGTCGCTGAGCACGGCGAGCACGATTTCCGAAATCTGCTGTTTGAGCTCGGCTATGAATTCCGAGGCGCTGTATTCGCCGCGCTCTATCCTGCGGAGCTTGTTCTCCCATATGCCGGTCAGCTTGGCGCTTTTGAGCAGTTCCTCCCGGATGGTGGCGATAAGGTCGATTCCGGCCTGCGAGGCCATTATGTTCTTGCGTTGCCGGTAGATATATCCCCGTCGGAACAGTGTTTCGATGATGGCTGCGCGGGTTGACGGGCGGCCTATGCCGTTCTCCTTCATAGCGTCGCGCAATTCCTCGTCGTCTACGGTCTTTCCCGCCGATTCCATAGCCCTCAGCAGCGTGCCCTCGGTATAATATTTCGGTGGCTGTGTTGTCTTTTTGAGGAGCGACGGCTCGTGGGGGCCGGATTCGCCGACTGTGAACGGTGGAAGGATTTTGTCCTCCTGGGCTCCGTCGGCCTGCTTTCCGGAGTTGCCGGCGGCGAATACGGCGCGCCATCCCTGCCGGGCTATTACTTTGCCGGAGGCTTTGAAGCCAGTGCTTCCGGCTGTCGCCGCCACGGTTGTCTGGAGAAACTCGCAGTCGGGGTAGAACGCGGCGATGAACCGTTGGGCGATGAGGTGGTACATGAGCCTCTCGTTGCCGGCGAGCACGTGCGGCGACTGGCCTGTGGGGATAATGGCGTGGTGGTCTGTGACCTTGGCATTGTCGAACACCTTCTTGCTCTTGGGCAGCTTCCCCGCGAGGACGGGGGCCGTGAGCGGGGCGTAGGGCGTCATTCGGCGCAGTATGTCCGGCACCTTGGCGTAGAGGTCTTCGGAGAGATACGTGGTGTCGACACGCGGGTAGGTCGTCACCTTTTTCTCGTAAAGGCTCTGGATCAGGGCAAGGGATTCCTCGGCGGTCCATCCCCAGCGCTTGTTGCACTCCACTTGGAGTGATGTCAGATCGAAGAGCCTTGGGGGTGCCTCGCGGCCTTTTTTCTCTTCGACAGAGGTTATTGTCAGCGGCAGCCGCTTGATGTCCTCTATTACGGCTGCTGCCTCGGCCTCATTTTTGAAACGGCCAGAGGAGGCGCTGAATGTCGTGTCGCGGTATATGGTCTGAAGCTCCCAGTAGTCTTCGGGCTTGAATTCCGCGATTTCGCGGTGGCGCTGCACGATGAGCGACAGGGTGGGGGTCTGCACGCGGCCTATTGACAGCGGTTTGCCGGGCTCGCCGTATTTCAGGGAATACAGGCGGGTGGCGTTCATGCCCAGGATCCAGTCGCCGATGGCGCGGGATAGTCCGGCATGATAGAGGTTGTCGAAGTCGGAACCCGGACGTAGGCTGGCAAATCCTTCCCGGATGGCGTCGTCGGTCAGCGAGGAGATCCACAGGCGCTTCACCGGGCATCGTGCCTCGGCTTTTTGCATGACCCAGCGCTGTATCAGCTCTCCCTCCTGTCCGGCATCGCCGCAGTTGACTATCTCTTCCGCATTCCTGGCAAGGGTCTCTATCACGGCGAACTGCTGTCGGTAGCGCTGGTTGTCGATCAGTCGTATGCCGAACCTCGCGGGAATCATCGGGAGGGAGCCGAGCGACCACCGGCGCCACATATCGGTGTAGTCGGCGGGCTCTTTCAGCTCGCACAAGTGGCCGTAGGTCCATGTGACGCAGTATCCGGCACCCTCGTAAAACCCGTCGCGGCGCGTTGCCGCCCCGAGGATTTTGGCGATGTCGGAAGCGACACTCGGTTTCTCGGTGATGCAGAGAATCACTGTCGGGCCGCTGTTTTTACGTCACCCTTCTCGGTGTGGAATATTAGGCTGGCTGTCTTTGGAAGCTGGCCTTTGAAGGGGAAATCAACCTCTATCACCTGCACGCCGGTATCCTCGAACTGGAAGTAGCGCTTGAAGTCCACTCCGTCGATGTCGTTGGCCGGAACAACGGTCTGGCCGTCCACGAGGTCTATGCCGTCGATGCGCTGCGATGTAGAGGGGATGCCCACCAGGCAGAGGGTCACGCGTATCCCCTCGTCGGTGGCGGCCACCTTGTCGGTTATCACGTTGAACCCGGGGTCGGTGGTTGTCTGCGCTGTCGCCGGGGCGGTCGCTCCGATGAATAGAGCGGCGACCAATATGTTTTTTATGCTTTTTAGTATCTTCATTTCCGTAGTGTTTTCGCTTCTTCCCATATGGCGTCCATTTCAGCCAGGGTCATGTCGGGGAGCTTTTTCCCGGCTTCCCGCACCTTGGCCTCGAGATAGTTGAAGCGGTCTATGAACTTCTTGTTTGTCTTTTCGAGGGCGTTTTCGGGGATGATCTTGTAGAGGCGGGCGGCGTTGACAAGCGAGAAGAAGATGTCGCCCATCTCGGCCTCCATTCTCTCCCGATCCATGGCTTCAGCCTCGGCCTCGAATTCGGCAATCTCTTCCTTCACCTTGTCCCATACCTGGCGCGGCTCTTCCCAGTCGAATCCGGCGTTGGAGGCCTTTTCCTGTATGCGGTATGCCTTTATCAGGGCGGGGAGTGAGCCTGGGACGCCGGCGAGCACCGAGCGGTTGCCCCCTTTCTCTTTCAGTTTGAGCTGTTCCCAGTTTTCGGAAACCTGGCGCGCGGTGTCGGCGTGGGTCTCTCCGTAGACGTGGGGGTGGCGGAATATCAGCTTGTCGGCGAGCGAGTCGCAGACACTCGCTATGTCGAAGCACCCCTTTTCTTCGCCGATTTTGGCGTAGAAGAGCACGTGGAGCAGCACGTCGCCGAGCTCCTTGCGGATTTCGGCGTTGTCCTCGCGGATCAGCGCGTCGCACAGCTCGAACACTTCCTCCACTGTGTTGGGGCGCAGGGACTCGTTGGTCTGCTTCGCGTCCCATGGGCATTTGACGCGGAGGGTGTCGAGCACGTCGATCACTCTTCCGAGGGCCGCGAGTTTCTCCTCGCGGCTATGTTGTTTGAATTCTTCCATTTGTAACAATTCTGTCGTCGCGCGGGGTAGGCGCACTGGTTATTCGGCGGCGTATGCTTTGAGTCCGTTCTCGAGCCACGCCACGAACTTGCTGACGCTCTCGTCATAATAGGTGGGTGGTGTGAGCGGCCGGCCGCTGTTGTCGAGTACTATGTAGTAGGGTTGCGAGTTGGCTCCGAACTTGTGGCGTTGCAGGTAGCTCCAGCGGTCGCCAACGGTCTCCAGCTCCACTTTCTTCCCGTTCTCTTCGACTGTCACAGGCGCTGAAAGTTTAGTCTTGTCGTCGACCATCAGCTTTATCAGCACGAAATTCTCCTTTATGATCGAGCTGACGGCGGGCGTGTCGAATACGGCGCCTTCCATCTTGCGGCAGTTGACGCAGCCATAGCCCGAGAAATCAACAAGCACGGGGCGCCCTTGCTCGGCGGCGTAGGCCATGCCCTCGTCGTAGTCGTCGAACTCCTCGAAGCGGCCCCCCTCGTACAGGTTGAAATCCTGGGTGTATAGCGGGGGCACGAAAGCGCTGACACCTTTCAGCGGCGCGCCCCACAGGCCTGGAACGAGGTAGAGGGCGAAGCTGAGCGACACAAGCGACAGGAAGAAGCGGCCGATGCCGACAGTCTCCACAGGTGCGTCGTGGCTGAAACGCAGCTTGCCGAGCAGGTAGAATCCGAGCATCGCGAAGATTATGACCCACAGGCATATGAACACTTCGCGGTCTAGTATACCCCAGCCGTAGGCCAGGTCGGCAACCGACAGGAATTTAAGCGCCAAGGCCAGTTCCAGGAAGCCGAGCACCACCTTGACGGAGTTTAGCCATCCGCCGGAACGGGGCGCGCCTTTGAGCCAGGAGGGGAACATGGCGAAGAGCGAGAACGGCAGGGCGAGCGCCAGGGCGAAGCCACCCATGCCGATCGCCGGGCCGGTCATGTCGCCCATCGTCGCGGCCTCGACAAGGAGCGTGCCTATGATGGGGCCCGTGCATGAGAACGACACCAACGCCAGGGTGAAGGCCATGAAGAAGATGCTCACCAGGCCGGAAGTCGTCTCGGCTTTGTTGTCGACGCTGTTGCTCCATTTCGATGGCAGCTTTATGTCGAACCCTCCGAAGAAGGATATGGCGAACAGCAGCAGCAACAGGAAGAACGCGAGGTTGAACCAGGCGTTGGTCGAAAGCTCGTTGAGGGTGCCCGCGCCGAAAATGGCGGTCACCGCCAGACCGAGGGCGAGATAAATGACGATGATGCTCAGGCCGTATATCGCCGCGTCGCGCACACTCTTCGCGCGGCTGCCGCTCTTTTTCAGGAAGAAGCTGACCGTCATCGGAATCATGGGCCACACGCAGGGGGTCAGCAGGGCGAGTAGGCCGCCTCCGAATCCCCAGATGAATATCAGCCACCAGGGGGAGGACCCCACCAGGGCGGCGGTGTCGGCGCTGTGCGGGTCGAGCATCTCCGGATCAACAGGCTCCCACCATCCTGAACTGTCGATATCCCGGGGAGTCTGTGCCTTGGACGCGGTGGTCTGGGCTGTCCGCGCGACATCCTCCGACGGGAGCGGGGCTTCCTCCGTCGCGACAGCGCCGGTTCCGGCTGTTATGTCGAGCGTCAGGCGTTGGGGCGATATGCACGTCTGGTCGTTGCACCCTTGGAAGAATACCTTCACCGGTATGCTGTGGGCCATTCCGTCGGTGATTTTCAGCCGCTGGGTGAAAGCCACGTCGGTATCCCACCAGGAAAGTTTCAGGGAAAATATGGGATCGTATTTCTCAATCGGGGGGCGCGATGGTTCCAGCGGGCCGTCTAATTCCACTCCGGCGGGCAGCTCGAAAGTGATGGCGGTAGCGTTGGGGCCGTCGTCGGGGAGGTTGAGCCCGTAGAGGTGCCACCCCTTCTCGACCTTGGCCGAAAGACGCGCCGTGGCGCCGTCGGCCGAGTTATCCTCAACGGATGCTTCCCATGTTATCGGGTCGAGACGCTGCGCGGCTGCTTGGGCGAACAGGCCCAGAAGCGCCAGGAGCGTTATGGCGAGATGCTTGTTCATATGCGCGTTCACTTCTTTTTGAAAGGTTTCGGGGTAACCGAGAATTCATGTTTCTGGGGAGGCATGCACTGGGAGTCGTCGCATCCCATATAACGAATGGAGCCTGCTATGCGGGCTTTGGCCGCGTCTGTGACACGGAACCGGCGGGTGAAGCTGACGCCTTCTTCCCAGAACGTCAGTTCGGTGCCGAACATTTCCTGGTATTGGCGCTTCGGCGCGGCGGAGGGTTTTACACCACCGGAGAACTCCACTCCCTGCGAACCTTCGAAGGAGAATGTCGTCGGCACTGGGCCCCCCTTGACTTCTTCGGTGCCGTAGATGTGCCATCCCTTGTCGCAGAGCGGACGCAAGGTTACGGTGCCCTCTGTATTCGAGGTCATCCTGGCGGTGACGCGCCAGCGTATAGGCTTTTCCGGAGCCTGCGCGGATGCGCACGCCGCGGCGATGATGACTAAAACGAATGATAAAAGTTTTTTCATATACCTATGGTTTGTAATACGCGAAATTAGCAAAAATTCCCGGAATAACCTCCTTGGACTCCCGCTCTTTTGCCACGCGGGTTGCGCGGATGCGTTTCAGCCACCAGGGGGAGGACCCCACCAGGGCGGCGGTGTCGGCGCTGTGCGGGTC
>CAJTRT010000041.1:0-10749 GCA_910579105.1 uncultured Muribaculaceae bacterium
TTGAATTTCAATAATTTCAAAGTACTCTTATGATTTTTTAGTGGACACTAATGAATGAATATATGAAACGCAATCCCCGCAGGAGCAATTGAACAACGGCGCAAAGGTGGTCAGAGGGGGAGGTAGAGGTCGCCGGAGGTGAGGTCGCGGAGAAGGTCGGCATATGTGGCAGCCACGGCGGCGGCGAAGCGGGCACCTTTTTCGGCAGTGGCGAGCTTAGGCGAACCGATGCCGGTATCAGCAGAGACGCGGTTCCAGGCGCGGGGAATCCAGGCCACGCCGCGGCGCAGCGTCTCGGAGGCGAAACCTCCGGCTTTGCCGTCGCCCGCCTCGGAAAGATTTACAAGTTCGGGGTGGTAATGCATCATCACTGAGGTCTCCAGCTCGTCGGCGTGGTCGCCGGGGGCGTCGAAATATTCCTTGGCCGGGCACGCCTTGAACCACTCGCTCGTAGCGATCAACATGTCCGGCAAGTCAATCGACAGGTCGCGGATCATACTCTTGAACGTGTTGCCCCCATGCCCGTTGACGATCAACAGCTTTTTAATCTCCTGGTGGTCGAGCGACGCGGCGATGTCGGTCAGAACAGCCTTCTGCGTCTCGTAGCGGTAGTGCACGCAGAATTTCAGTTCCCGCTGCCCGGGATTCTGCGCGCCGAGCGGCACAGGGGGCATAACCATGGTCCTGATGCCGTATTTCTCCAAAGCTATCCGTGCAGCGTCAACCGCTATGTCGTGGCTGAGAATGGCGTCGGTAAGATACGGAAGATGGTAATTGTGCGGCTCGGTTGCGCCCCAGGGGAGTATGGCAATCTGGTAATCGAGGCCTCGGGTTGTGCCGTAGTTGCTTATGGCGAGATCTATTTCTTTATTATTCATATTTCTGTCTTTATTACCGGTATTCCGGGATAGGGATAACATAGCGGGTGATGCGCGGCGTGCGCACGCGGGGCTTCACTTCGCCGCCGATAAGCACGAAACCGCCGTTGTCGCCGGTCGGCACGATTGCGGCTCCGGCCCTGGCCGCGTCCTGGCTGCGCATAACGTCGTGCCATTCCGACCGCTCGGGGTCGAAAACAAACACCAGGTCGTTGAACCTATACCATGATGCCGGATGAGAGAGGTAATCGGGAGCCTGCTTCCGCAGGGCACTGAGGAAAATATCCTTGTTAACCCCTCCCGTCGCGACAATCTTGCCGTCGGGAAGCGCGCAAGCGGCTCCACCGCCGAGCGACACAGGCAAACCGTCTGCCCCAAGCGGTGCCGGGAGCGGCGACCATTTGTTTTTCTTCGGATCGTAGAGCAACCCGTCGGTCTCCAAAGTGGCTGAATATTCTTTTTTTCCGCACCTGTGTGCCGGGGCGAAACCGCCCCACATATAGAGTTTGCCGCCTGACGCGGCCATCACGGGCTGCGTGCGAGGATTCCCGGGGAAGTCGCGGAGACGCCTCCACCCCTCGGATTCCTTATCCAGGTCAAGCGCGAAGAGCGTGTTACCAGGAATACCGTCTATATTGCCCCCCGCGACATATACAATACTGCCGACAGTGGCAGCGGCCATATTGTCTATGGCGAACGGAAGCGACGGGAGACACCTCAGAACCGGGTCGCGGCCCTCCATATCAAGCAGGTAGACCGACGCGGTTGGTTTGCCGTCCGCTATCCCTCCGATCAAAGCCAATCCTTTCGGTGTCTGGGCCGACGCCCCGTAAGCGGTCGCCGCGGGAAGTTCCCCTATCTCGCGCAACCCGGAAGCCGAGAGGCTGTCGACTATGTAGATCCCCTTATAAAAACGCTTCTTGCTGTCGGCCGCGAGAGGTTTATCCGGGAAATTGCATCCTCCGGCAATCACCAGCCGTCCGTCAAGTTTCCCGGCAAAAGGAGCCGACACCCCGTATTCGTATCCGGCCTCGACCACACCAGGGTTATCAACCTCCATAAGGAATGTCGAAGCCGGCAAACCGGCGCAGTTGACGAGATTAGCACGGGTGAAGGGCTGCCAGCCGTAACGCACGAAACGCGGGGCGGCCACCTCGTGGGAACTTACCCGTACCACGCTGTCGTTCTCGACCACCGCGGTGGCAGGATAATAGATCCCGTCGATTTCCGCCACTTCAAAGCCAATAAGGGAATCTCCCGCCGACGGGCGCATACCAGCTCCGTCGGCGAAAGTCACAGTCGCGGAACGGCCTAAACGAGAGGCACGTACAGGCGAGGGGCCGGAAGCGACTATATTCCGTCCGTACGCGCCGCGCAGGGCAAGAAGTCCCAGCCTCTCGCCAACCGGGCGCTTGTTTTTCGGATGCACGTCGAGAGAGTCCCCCCAATCGGAACTTACGGCCATCGACACACCCGGTATCTCCCCGGCCATACGGCGCTGGCTGTCGCGGAACCGAGGCCACGAAGGACGGTTGAGGCTGCTCAGCTGAACAAAGCAGAACGGTAGCTCACTGTCGGAAAAATATCCGCGCCAGTTTTCCACCAGCAGCGGGAAAAGCGTCTCGTGGACGTCAATGTTATGGGCGTTGCTCTCCCCCTGGTACCAGATGACACCCGCGACCGGGTAGTGGTCGAGCGGTCGGATTCCCGCGGCAAAGAGATATGACGGCTCATATGGATGACGATGGTCGCCGGCGTTCTTGACAGCGCGGCCCTGAACCCACTTCTGCACATAGTCGTTTTTCCGCCATTCGTTGAGAATCTCGGGTATTCCGTCTTCAAGAGCCTCCACAGAAATCCATGCCTCGGCTGGAGCGCCTCCAACAGCGTTGGAAATCACTCCGACAGGCACGCCGAGGCTGTCGCGCAACTGTTTGGCGAAGTGATAGGCCACGGCCGAGAGGGCGCCCGCGTTAGCCGGGGTGACCGTCTCCCATGCCGCGGGGAGGAAATAAGCAAGACTGTCGACACGCTCGCGAACCGAATCAGGCCATTCGGCATTGGTCGTCTCGGCAACAGGCAGCATATTGAAAAAGCGCAGTTCCGGATCATCGGCAGCAGCCACTGCCTCTCTGCCGCCGACCTCATCGGCGAGGCGGAACGCCATATTGCTCTGGCCGCTGGCAAGCCATACCTCTCCGGCCAGTATGTCGGTGAAACGCAGCGTCCTCCCGCCGGAAGTAACCGCCATCTCATATCCACTGCCTGACGTTATCGGCAGCGTCACAACCTCCCAACGCCCGCAGTTATCGGCCTTGGCGAAATATGTCTCCCCATCGAGGGTCAGCGTTACCGGCTCGCCTGCGTCGGCCCTTCCGCCAATCCGTAGCGGGCGGTCGCGTTGCAACACCATCCCCGACTGGTAGACCGGCGACATCGACAACTCTCCGTAATCGCCGGTAATGGCGCCGCGTACGGTCTCGGCAAGCAGTCGCGCGCCCTCGGCATCAGGGTGAAGGCCGTCGGGCAGCAGGTCGCGGCGGTCGTTGAGCGGAGGTTCGAAATCAATCAGTTCCGCCCCGGAGGCAACGGCCACCCGTTCGATCGCGCCGCGTACCTCCTTCCGCCAGTCGCGGGTTCCCGAACGGAAACGCCGGTGCGTGGAGTTTACCGGCGACAGATTTGCCAGGATAATCCTCGCCGAAGGATTCGCGACTTTGAATGAGTCAATCAGAGCGAGATAGTCGCGCACGAATCCGTCGCCGAAGTCAGGCCAGTCGCGTGGATCTGTGTCGTTGATTCCGAGGTGGACCACCACAACGTCGGGCTTGAAGTCGAGAGCCTGCCGGAACTCCGGGAGTTTCATATAAGGGTTGTGGCCGTTGTTTAGAAGGGTCGCCCCCGAATGGCCGAAATTGCCAACCTCGTAGTCGGTGCCGAGCATCCGCTGCAACCGCGACGGATAACAGTTGGCTTCGCGGTCGGGAATTTTCATGCCAAACGTTATGCTGTTCCCGACGCATGCGACCTTCGTCACCGCCGAGGCGCAAAAGGCCGCGGCGCATAGAAGCGCCGTGGCCAGCAGTGCGGATATTTTACGCATCGTTATCTACTTAGAATGTTGTCTATGAGCATGGCGCTCTTGATCATCATACGCGGGATATGGAAAGGACCTTTGAAGAGATTCCCCTTCGCGTCCTGTGCCACAGTGCCGTCGCGGTGAAGATAGCCGAACCATTCGCCGTATACCGGGTCGGGGAAATGCTCGTAGGCCCAGTCGTTAGCCTGGCGGTGCATCTCGATATAACGCCGGTCGCCGGTGGCCTCGTAGGCGTAAAGCGAGGCGATCACGGCCTCTGTCTGCGGCCACCAGAATTTCATGTCCTGCGAATAGTCCTGCGGGGGGAAGTTACGGCAGTCACGGAAGTTGATTATGCCGCCGAACTCCTCGTCCCAGCCCCAGCGCCACGACCAGTCGAGAATCTTCAACGCCGTGTCGCGGATTTCCGGGTCCCAGCCGCGGTGTTTTGCCTCCTCGAGGAGGAACCAGGCGGTCTCGATGCAGTGGCCGGGATTTATTACGCGTCCGGCCAGGGTGTCGATCAGCTCCCCGTCGGGTCCCACGGTTTCCAGCAGCGCCTCGAACTCGGGATGGATGAAATAGGTAAACAGGTCGTGGATTGAGCTGTCGATCCGCGCGTCAAGCGCCGGGTCAGCGATCGTCCGGCGCACACACGAGGCGGTGTTGATAAGGATCATCGTCACCGAATGGCCGCGGCCAGGCTGCGTCGGCAAGTATTTCGGCTCGAGGATGCCGGGTGTGTCGAGGAACCGCAGCGTCTCCTTGAAGAGGCGGAGCGCCTTCTCGGCATACGACTTGTCGCCGCTGGCCAGCGAATACTCGCTCATGGCGATTATGGCGAAGCACTCCGAGAAAACGTAGCGGCGCTTGCGCAACGGGCGGCCGTCGGCCGTGACCTCGAAGAACATCCTGCCGTCCGAGTCGAAGCAGTGGGCCTCGATGAAGTCGATGCAGCTTTTCGCCATTTCGAGATACTCCGGGCGACGCTCTATGTTGTTGTATGCGAACGAATATATGAACCCGCAACGACCCTGGAACCACACCGACTTGGTGCCGTCCATAAGGTTGCCCTGCCGGTCGAGGCAGGTATATACCCCGCCGTGCTCGCGGTCGAGGCCGTGGCGCAGCCAGAAAGGCAGGATGTCGCCCGTCAGCTGCTCGCGGTAGCGCTTGCCCCACTCGGCGAGGTAGGCGCGGATTTCGTCTTGCTCCATCAGCTTAGAATTTATTGCATCTTTCAAAGAAACCGATAGCCTCCAGCTCGCTCTTCATAGCGGACTCCTCCTCGGGGGTGACGTTGCGGAAGGGGGTGCGGTTCGGGCCGAGGTCAAGGCCGATCAGCTTCATTATGCGCTTGCCGCCGACGATGTTTCCGCGGTAACGGCAGATGACATTTATCACCTCCTGCGAGAAGTTCTGATGGTCGCGGGCCGCCTCGAGGTCGCCCCGGTCCCAGGCGTCGATTATGGCTGTCAGCTCGCGGCCGTTGTAGTTGGTGGTGCCGCCGATACCGCCCCGCGCGCCACCCATGGCGAGGCACGGGAGGATTGTCTCGTCCTGGCCGTGGAGCATATCAAATTTGCCGCCACCGTAGAGACGGCACTGGTTGTACTCGTAAAGGCTCTCGAACGTGTACTTGATTCCGGCGAAGTTGGGCACGCGGCCGTCAACCGCGGCGAGCAGCTCCACCATAGGCAGATAGGCCCCGTTGAACGCCGGGATGTGGTAGTAGTAGAACGGGAGTTCGGGAGCTCCCGCGGCAATCTCCTCGATATACTTCACCAGCTCCTCGACGCGGCCGATTTTCGGAAACGGAGGAGCCATGGCCCCGATGCCCCACGCCCCGATCTCGGCGGCGTGGCGGGCGAGATCGCGGCTGGCGCGCACGCAGCAGCTCCCCACGTGGACGATTACCTTGAAATCCTCCGGGGCGGCTTTAACCCACGCCTCGGCCAGGCGCTTGCGCTCCTCGTCGGTCAGCATGTAGCCCTCGCCCGACGAACCGTTGATGAACACCCCTTTAAGGCCATTTTTTTTGAGCATCGCGGCATAAGCCGGAATCGGCTCGTAGTTGACATCGCCGTTTGGATAAAACGGTGTGAACGGGGCGTCAATCAGTCCTTTTATCTTTTCCATTGTCGTTTATTCTTGTTGTTCGATATTCTTTTTTAAGCAATTATTCGAGAAACAGCACCCGTAGACTGATGTACGGACGCGGCGTGCCGCTTATGATATGGCTTGGATCGCGCGCATGCCTGTCTTGGATTTCGGGTCATACGCGGCACGCCGCGTCCGTACAAGGAGGGCGGAACCGCATTTGTAACCCTCATTCCGTCTCCTCGGCGGCGATTTCCGCTTCGAGCCGTTCGCGGGGTTCCTCGTCGGTCATGTCGTCGGAAGTCGGGCGCAGCACGATGAGCTGCAAAGCCAGGGCGACAAGCAGTATGCCACCCATCATCGCGAAGCATATCCCAAGGCCGACCGATTCGGCCAGGCCGCCGAGAAGCTGCGTGGTAATCGCGCCCATTATAACCCCCAGGGAGTTCATGAAGCCGTAGGCCATAGCCCTCTGGCGCGAGGAGACGAACTGGCAGAGAATCGGCATGTTGTTGGCGTCGAACATGCCGTAGCCCACACCGAAGAACAGGCCGGCGAGCACCGAGAACCAGGCGTTGTGCGCCAGCCCGATGAACACCAGCGCGGGAATCATCATAGCGAGACCGATCGCGCTGGTGTATATCCGGCCCCGGACGTTACGTTTCACCCAGCGGTCGCTGATCGGCCCCCCGACCATCACGCCGATGAAGCTCGACAAGGCGATTGTCAGCGTGGCCATCGGACCCGCCCATTCCATCGACAGCCCCAGGTTGTCGCGGAACAGCGTCGGGAGCCAGTTCTTTGTCGCCCATCCCGGAATCGAGCTTGAGGCGAAGAAGAAGAGAATAACCCAGAACGCCGCGTTGCTGAAAACAACGGCGAACGAGCGCGCCACGGATTCCTTTTTCTTCGGGACCGCGTTCGTCGCGCCGGCCGCCGGAGCGCCACCGTGTCCGGCCTTTTCCCGCAGGAGGAACACCAGCAGCAGCGCGTAGGCGATGCCTATTATGCCGAACCAGTGGAACGTGGCCTGCCACGACCAGGTGGTGGCCACCAGTGAGCCGAAACCGCCGAGGGCCTGGCCGCAATAAAGGCCGGTCATATGCAGACCGATAGCCAGCGAGCGACCCTTGCCGGTGAAATAGTCGGCGATCAGCGACAGCGCCGAGGGTATGTAGAGCGCCTCGCTGATGCCCATCACGCCGCGCAGCCACATCAGCTGGTGGAAGTCCGTGCAGTAGCCCATAGCCCAGGTCACGCCCGACCACACGCCCAGCGACCCGACGATCAGCCATTTGCGGCTGAGCCTGTCGGCCACCGCCCCGGAAAACGGGCTGGCTATGCCGTAGACCCATAGGAAAATAGCCATCAGGGCGCCGAACGCCTCGGCGTCGCGCAGCGCCGATATGTCGAGCGCGATGTTCCCCTGCATAGTCGACAGCATCTGGCGGTCCATATAATTCAGGAGCGCGACCACCCACAGCAGCCCTACGACCACCCACGGGTAAAACTTCTTCTCTGTAAGTCTCATGGTATCCTTGTTTCGGTTACGAATTCCGTTTCTCTCGGCAGCCCCTCCGGCGGCCATCTAAACGGCTACAAATTTAACCCCTTTCTCCGAAACCACCAACCAAAACCACAGAAACTAACGCCTATCCCTCAAAAAAACTAACGATGTGGTGATGCGACACAGACATTCCGCACCGTGCTCCGGAAACAGGCCGCCGCTCTGAGTTCTCAATCCGGCGCGGAGCCGATGCACGCTTTTTTTAACCAAGATTAACACCGACGTTAACGGCTCTGAACGGGTGTAAAGCCCTGTTAAGGAATTTTTTGAGAGAAATAGTTGAAAATTGAAAGGTTTTTTGTAATTTTGCAGCCGAAATGCGTGTCAGCACACTGCGGCTGGATATGCGCGCATTTCCATAAACACCGACTATTCAAAATTTTAAACAGCAATTATCATGTCAGAAATCGCATCCCGCGTGAAAGCCATCATCGTTGACAAACTCGGCGTTGACGAGAACCAGGTTACCGAAACCGCAGCCTTCACCACCGACCTCGGCGCAGACAGCCTCGACACCGTTGAGCTCATCATGGAATTCGAAAAGGAATTCGGCATCCAGATTCCCGACGACAAGGCTGAAAGCATCTCCACCGTGGGCGATGCCATCAAGTACATCGAAGAGGCTAAGTAAACACAGCCCCTCTCGGCAACCGCGGCGCCCCGCGCGGCGCGAAAACTCTCTCCGTTAACCCAAAGACCCATAGGAAACGCTGCCCTGATGATGCGGCAGCGTTTTCACAATAGGGCTTCCTCAGAGAAAGCATTCAGAATATGGAATTAAAAAGAGTAGTAGTGACCGGAATGGGTGCCATCACCCCTATCGGCAACGACGTGGAAACAACGTGGAAGAACGCCCTCGAGGGTGTCAGCGGCGCCGCGCCCATCACCCATTTCGACGCCTCGCTTTTCAAAACCCAGTTTGCCTGCGAGGTGAAGAACTTCGACGCCAGCGAGCACTTCGACCGCAAGAAGCTCCGCCAGCTCGACCTCTACGCCCAGTACGCCATGGTGGCCGCCCGGCAGGCCGTGGCCGACTCCGGCCTCGAAGAGGACAAGGATCTCGACAAGAACCGCGTCGGCGTGATCGTGGCCGCAGGTATCGGCGGCCTCCACACCTTTGAAGAGGAAGCCGGATATTACGCCATCAACGCCGCCAACGGCCCCAAATACAACCCGTTCTTCATCCCCAAGATGATCGCTGACATCGCCAGCGGGCACATCTCGATGGAGTACGCCTACCACGGCCCCAACTACGGCGTGGTTTCGGCCTGCGCGTCGTCGAACAACGCCATAATCGACGCCTTCAACCTCATCCGCCTCGGCAAGGCCGACGTGATGCTCACCGGCGGCGCCGAAGCCGCGGTATATCCCGCCGGCGTGGGCGGCTTCAACTCGATGCACGCCCTGTCGACCCGCAACGACTCCCCCGAAACCGCCTCGCGCCCGTTCAGCAAGAGCCGCGACGGCTTCGTCATCGGCGAAGGCTCCGTGGTGCTCGTGCTCGAGGAGCTCGAACACGCCAAGGCCCGCGGCGCCAAAATCCTCGCCGAGGTAGCCGGCGGCGGCATGTCGGCCGACGCCTACCACCTCACCGCCACCCACCCCGAAGGGCTCGGCGCCATCCTTTCGATGCGCAACGCCCTCGAGGACGCCGGCATGAAGCCCGAGGATATCGACTACATCAACGTACACGGCACCTCGACCCCCGTCGGCGACATCTCCGAGGTCAAGGCCATCGTCGAAGTGTTCGGCGACCACGCCCACAAGCTCAACATCTCCTCCACCAAGTCGATGACCGGCCACCTGCTCGGAGCCACCGGCGCCCTCGAGGCCATGTTCAGCGTCAAGTCGGTGATGAACGACATCGTGCCCCCCACCATCAACCACGAGGAGGGGGACGAGGACGAGGAAATCGACTACACCCTCAACTTCACCTTCAACAAGGCCCAGGAGCGCCCCGTGCGCGCCGCCCTCTCCAACTCCTTCGGCTTCGGCGGCCACAACGCCACCGTCATCGTCAAGAAGTACGAGGAATAATCCTCCCTCCCGCAACCGGGAACGACAGACACCAATCCCCCATCCGGAATTATCCATACCGGCGGCGCGCCAACTATGGCGCGCCGCCGCTTTTTTCGTTGGTCACACAACGATAACGCCTGTTGCTTGTAGGGACATGCCTTTGGCATGTTTTAGGTCAATCATCTTTAAGACAGAAGCCACATCAACGTGCCAAAGGCGCGTCCCTACATTATAAGGGCGCAAAATCCCATCCAACCCGATATAAATTGGCCGACCTCTTCGAGGCCGCCGGCATCTTATCGCGCCAAACACACAGCCTCGCTCCCTGCGGTCGCTCGGCAATGTGCTACAATCGCACCGCACCTTCGGCGCTCCGACACGCCAACTTCTTCTGACACACTTACAACCGACAACTGCCGGAGACCCACCCCCACGCAAAAAACTTTCTACGCTCAGCTGACAAACAACCACCGGAGACACACCATCATACGCAAACCGTCTGTCCTATGCCAACGAACAACCGCAGGAGACACACCATCATACGGATGATCTCTGCGCATTGCCAACGGAGCGCCGGAGGCGCGGTGCGATTGTAGCACATTGCCGAGCGGCATAGCCGCGACGGCTGTGTGTCAGACGGATGCCACCAACAGAGCCTCGAAGAGGTCCGCCAACATAAACCATCCGCACACCACATCGCATTCGCCACACCCCATCTCAGCAAAGCATCTCGCCGCGAGCGCCCGGAGGGCGCGGCTCCGTGCGGAAACACCGTGTCGAACCCCCGGAGGGGGGAGGCGCGGTGGAACAGAGACGCATGCGCCGGGAGAGCGCCCGAAAGGCGCGGGTCTGTGGTAGCGGCTTTACCACGAGCCCGTACCCTACGGGCACTCCTATCGCTCACGATGACCGAGACTCACCGCGCCTCACCCCCCTCCGGGGGTTCGACACGGTGTTCCGCACGGAGCCGCGCCCTCCGGGCGCTCGCACGGCTGTTTGTGATTAGGGCGTGGAATATACCGGACGGCTATATCGAATCGCGGTAGAGACAGCGGTAGAGACAGCGGTAGAGACAGCGGTAGAGACAGCGGTAGAGACAGCGGTAG
>CAJTRT010000041.1:10849-18044 GCA_910579105.1 uncultured Muribaculaceae bacterium
AGACAGCAATTAATTTAAATTTTTCTCGAAATTACTGGCTGACGGCTTGGTATCTCGGAAAAATTGGTTACTTTTGCGGTGCTATCGGATGATGGCACAGACATTTGACTGACAAAGAGGCGTATTGCTTATCTTGCTAATGAAAACCTGAGAAATTTTCACCGTACGCAAGAGATAACAAGACGGTTCTCACGCATAGCGTGGGCTGCTGTTTCATATCTCGCGTACAAGGTTTTCTCAGGACCATCATTAGGAGATGTGGCAATCCAGCCCGCGTTTCTTATTCCCACAAATGGTCGACAGGGCTGTAAGACCGCCAATGACAACACACTATGCGCCCGTTACGAATCCTCTTCGCCCTTCTGACAATCTCCGTTTTAGGCATATCGTTCTCTGCATCCTCCCAGTCAAACGCCAACGGCAGAAGCTCCGCCGACGAGCTGCGCCGACTCGAAGCCCGCTACGACACACTCTCATCCCTAAAATACTCCAACGCCTATATCGCAGCCGAGAAGCGCATCCTCGAAGCCAAAATAGAGAAACTGAGAGGGGAAGCTCCAACGACCACAAACGCAACAAACCGACCTTCCACAACCCACAGAACTGTCACAAAAGATGACGGCAATAGCACTGATTTCAATATTTCCGGGCCTCACAGTATTGATAAGACTATGTGGGACGTCATGAGTGACACTTCATTTATATCTATCTCACAACAAATAGTATTCATAATTGACCATGTAAGTTTAACTGCGAAGGAACATCATTACCCTGCTATTTCATTCTTACTGACATGTTTAGGCGATTTGCTAAATACCATTAAACTTGATGTATGGAGTCAGGATAAAGTTTATGATGGCATTTTTACATTCAATGACGAATCAATAGCCGTCAAATTGGGCATCTCAAACCATATAAGAGAAGAAGCTAAAAACCACGACGCCGCAATCTTATTAATTTCGACAACATATATCAACAGCTCTAACGGCCCAAAACTATACAACGCACTGCGAAGAAAGACATTAAAATCATTGACAATCGGTGATGTAGTAGTTCCTCTTGACGGGTTCACAGAATCCAAAGCCTTGTTCAGCGCGTTATTCGACAGACTTAGCACCAAAATCCCCGAAATCAAGGACTTTTAAATCAAGCACAAAAATTCAGTTATAGTTCTTGATCTCCAAAAGATTCATAAAACATATTCAAACGAGTTCGATTTGGCTCAATTTGGTATGCGGTCATAGCGCGGTCATTCGCGGTGTCGCAGAAAATTCGTATCTTTGCGGGTTAAACGAATGTTCTCTCCGAAGATATGGATTTCAAGCTGAATTCGCAATATAAGCCGACAGGCGACCAGCCGGAGGCGATCGCGCAACTGTCGCGGGGGGTGCTCGACGGCACCCCGGCGCAGACGCTCCTGGGCGTGACCGGCTCGGGCAAGACCTTCACGATGGCCAACGTCATCCGGGAGGTGAAGCGCCCGACACTGATCCTGAGCCACAACAAGACGCTCGCCGCGCAGCTCTACGGCGAGTTCAAGCAGTTCTTCCCCGAAAACTCGGTGCAGTATTTCGTCTCCTACTACGACTACTACCAGCCGGAGGCCTACATCCCATCGGTCGACAAGTACATCGAGAAGGACCTGATGATCAACGACGAGATCGAGAAGCTGCGCCTTGCGACGGTCTCCGCACTCCTCTCGGGGCGGCGCGACGTGGTGGTGGTCAGCTCGGTCTCCTGCCTGTTCGGTATGGGGAACCCGGAGGACTTCGACGCCAACGTGATCGACATCCACACCGGGCAGAAAATAGCCCGCAACGCTTTCCTGCGCCGCCTGGCCGAATCGCTTTACTCGCGCAACGAGGTGGAACTGAACCGCGGAAACTTCCGCGTGAAAGGTGACACCGTTGACATCCGCCTGGCCTACGAGGAGATTCTGCTGCGGGTGGTGTTCTGGGGCGACGAGATCGAATCAATCTCAGCCCTCCACCCGATTGACAACGTACCCCTCGGAAGCTACGACCAGTTCCAGATCTACCCCGCCAACCTGTTCGTCACCTCCCGCGAGCGCCAGGCTTCTGCCCTGGCGCAGATGGAGCTTGACCTGGGGCGGCAGGTGGAATACTTCAACGAGGAGATGAAGATGCTCGAGGCCAAGCGCCTCTACGAGCGCACCACCTACGACATAGAGATGATCCGCGAGGTGGGCCACTGCCCCGGCATCGAGAATTACAGCCGCTATTTCGACGGACGCCAACCAGGCATGCGCCCCTTCTGCCTCCTCGACTACTTCCCCAAGGACTACCTGACGATCATTGACGAGAGCCACGTCACCATCCCGCAGATCCGTGCGATGTACGGCGGCGACCTCTCGCGCAAGCAGAACCTGGTCGATTACGGCTTCCGTCTGGAATCGGCCCTTGACAACCGCCCGCTCCGCTTCGAGGAGTTCGAGCGGCTGACGAACCAGACGATCTACGTCAGCGCCACCCCCGCCGACTACGAGTTGCAGAAGAGCGAGGGGGTGGTGGTCGAGCAGGTGATACGCCCCACCGGCCTGCTGGACCCGCTGATCGTTGTCCGCCCGTCGGACCACCAGATCGACGACCTCATGGAGGAAATCGAGCAGCGCCGGCAGAAGGACGAGCGCGTGTTAGTCACCACCCTCACCAAGCGCATGGCCGAGGAGCTGAACGACTATTTCCTGAAACTCCGCATAAAGACGGCTTACATCCACTCCGACGTAGACACCCTCGACCGCATAAAGATTCTCGACGACCTGCGAGCCGGGGTCTACGACGTGCTCATAGGCGTGAACCTCCTCCGCGAGGGGCTCGACCTGCCGGAAGTGTCGCTCGTGGCGATTATCGACGCTGACAAGGAGGGGTTCCTGCGCTCCCACCGCTCGCTGACGCAGACCGTCGGACGCGCCGCCCGCAACCTCAACGGCATGGTGATCATGTACGCCGACAAGGTGACCGACTCCATGCGCATGACTATCGAGGAGACCGAGCGCCGCCGCGCCAAGCAGCTCGCCTACAACGAGGAGCACGGCATCACGCCACAGGCCATCATCAAGGCCCGCAACCGCATTATCGGTCTCGACAAGGAGGACGCGGAGGAAACGCCCCGCTCTGCCGCACGCCGCGGCACGCCGCCGCGCCGCGAGCAACCCACGGTCGTGCCTTACGAGAGCGAATACCGCGCGAGTGTCAACCTGGCCGCCGACCCGGTGATACCCTACATGAGCGCCGACGAGATGCGCCGCTCGATCACCCGCATGCGCTCCGAGATGACCGCCGCCGCGAAAAACATGGAATTCATGGAGGCCGCCCGGCTCCGCGACGAGATTATCAAGATGGAAGGGCTGCTTAAAAACCTCAACTGATGACCATCAAGACAAACCAACACCGCCAGCCCGCACCTATGCCAGACATACACAAGCCGACCGACTGGCTCCCCACCTCCGTAAAGGAGATGAAGGCGCTTGGCTGGGAGGAAGTAGACGTGGTGATCTTCTCGGGCGACGCCTACGTCGACCACCCCTCGTTCGGCGCCGCCGTCATCGGGCGCACGCTCATGGAGGTCGGCGGCTACCGCGTGGCCATAGTGCCGCAGCCCAACTGGCAGGATGACCTCCGCGACTTCCGCAAGTTCGGCCGCCCGCGCCTCTTCTTCGGCATCTCCCCCGGGGCGATGGATTCCATGGTCAACCACTACACCGCCGCCCGCCGCCGACGCAGCGACGACGCGTATACCCCCGACGGCCGCCACGGCATGCGCCCCGACTACCCCACGATCGTCTACTCCGAGATCCTGCGCCGCCTCTACCCCGACGCGCCGATTATCGCCGGAGGCATCGAGGCCTCGCTACGCCGCCTCAGCCACTACGACTACTGGCAGGACCGCCTGCGGCCGTCGATTCTCGCCGACGCGCCGGTCGATATGATAATCTACGGCATGGGGGAGAAGCCCGTCCTCGAAGTCGCCCGGCGCATCGAGGCCGGTGAGCCGGTCTCACGGATAAAGGACGTGCCGCAGACCGTAGTGTGGGAATCGGCCGCGCCCGCCCCCGACAGCGACAACATAATCCTAAGCCCATATGCCGACTGCCTCCGCGACAAGCGCCTGCAATCGGCCAACTTCAAGCACATCGAGCAGCAGAGCAACTGCTTCGCAGGGGCGACGCTCTGGCAGGAGCAGTCGCCGGGGCGCTTCGCCAGGGTCAACCCCATGTACCCACCGATGACCACCGAGGAGATCGACCGCTCGTTCGACCTGTCCTATACCCGCCTCCCACATCCCCGCTATAAGGGGAAACGCATCCCGGCCTACGAGATGATACGCCACTCGGTCAACCTCCACCGCGGATGCTTCGGCGGGTGCGCCTTCTGCACTATCTCGGCACACCAGGGGAAATTCATCGCCTCGCGCAGCAAGGAATCGATACTCCGCGAGGCGCGACAGGTGACCCGCATGCCCGACTTCAAAGGGTATATCAGCGACCTGGGAGGCCCTTCGGCCAACATGTACCGCCTCGGGGGGAAGAACCGCGACGTCTGCGCCAAATGCCTGCGTCCGAGCTGCCTCCACCCCGCGCCCTGCCCCAACCTCGACACCGACCATAGCCCGCTGCTCGAGATCTACCGGGCCGTGGACGCGCTGCCGGGGGTGAAGAAATCGTTCATAGGCAGCGGCGTGCGCTACGACCTGTCGATGCACCATACCGGCGACCAGCGGGTTGACGCAGCCAACCGGGCATACAACGAGGAGCTGATCCGCAACCACGTCAGCGGCCGCCTCAAGGTCGCCCCGGAGCACACCGAGGACCGCGTGCTCGAAATCATGCGCAAACCCTCCTTCGAGCAGTTCCACCGCTTCAAGGCCATATTCGACCGCATGAACTCACGCGAGAACCTACGCCAGCAGCTCATCCCCTACTTCATCTCCTCACATCCCGGCTGCCGCGAAATCGACATGGCCGAGCTGGCGGTGAAGACCCGCGACATGGGAATCCACCTCGAGCAAATCCAGGACTTCACACCCACGCCGATGACCGTTGCCACCGAAATATATTACAGCGGCTACCATCCCTACACCGGCGAGAAGGTCTATACCGCCACCCGTCCCGCCGAGAAGCTCGCCCAACGCCAGTACTTCTTCTGGTACGACCGCGCCTACCGCGCCGGCATCACCGCCTCCCTGCGCCGCCTCCACCGCCCCGACCTCATCCGCCGCCTCTTCGGCACCACCCGCCCCTGACCAACACAGAAACCTGATTATGGGAACAAAAGCCAAGGAACATTCATCCGTCAAGCATGGCGGCCAGGTATTCACTCCCGGCTACCTCGTCAAACTGATTCTTGACGAGGCAGGCTACTGCGGCCCCGACATACTGCGCAAGCACTGCATCGACAACAGTTGCGGCGACGGGGCCTTCCTGCTTGAAATTGTCAGGCGCTATGTTTCCGAATATGAAACCGCCCACGGAACCCTTGCCGGCGTTGAAGCCGAACTCGCTGAATTCATTCACGGCATCGAGATTGACAAGAACGCATACACCGACTGTCTGACCAACCTGGACGAAGAATGTGGGCGTTTGGCAATCCCTAGAGTCGAATTCGACATCATTAACGGCGACACCCTCCAATACCGGCAATTCGACGGCGGGATGGATTTCGTGGTAGGCAATCCCCCTTACGTCCGTGTTCATAATCTCGACAGCAACTATGACGCTGTAAAGACATACACATTCGCCTCCGGGGGGATGACCGACCTTTTCCTCGTGTTCTTTGAAATCGGGTTCAATATGCTCAGGCCCGGCGGAAGGCTCTGCTATATCACTCCGAGTTCCTGGCTCAGCAGCGTGGCAGGTGGCCAGATGCGCGATTATGTCCGGCATCACCGCACCCTTACTTCGGTAATCGACTTAGGGCATTACCAGGCGTTCAGAGCCACCACTTATACCCTGATTTCAGCCTTCACCAAAGGGATGGAGCATACCGAAGTAGAGTACAGCGTGTTCGACGGGGAAACCGTTGCCAAACAGCGCGTAGACACATTGGATTATAGCCTTTTCGATATAGACCGGGTCTTCTACTTCTCCGACAGGGCGACCCTTGGCGAACTGAGGGAAATCATAACCTCCCAGCCGCCTCGCCACGCAGCGGTGAAAAACGGATTCGCCACCCTGGCCGACGATGTGTTTATAAGCAATACATTCCCGTTCGACGGCCTTACAATTCCCGTCATAAAGGCTTCGACCGGCACTTGGTCACGCGCCTTTTTCCCATACGACCGCGAAGGGAAACCTATAAACAGAGATCATATTTTCGGCAATAAGGGTGTTGCCGACTACCTGAACAGCCAAAAGCAGACCCTACTGAAAAACAAAACCGAAAAAGAAAACCCGAACTGGCACCTCTACGGGCGCACACAGGCCCTTAAAGACGTAAGCCGTGAAAAACTATCCATAAATGTCACCCTTAAAGACGTGCGAAGTATCAAGCTGAACAGGGTGCCGGCAGGGAGCGGGGTTTACAGCGGCTTATACATAATCTCCGACATCGACAGTGATATTATCCGGGACATACTCCTTTCCGATGATTTCATCTCCTACATAACCGCTCTGAAGAACTACAAGAACGGAGGTTATTACACATTCTCGTCGAAAGAATTGGGGAAATATCTCAACTACAAGATCCAGCAACGCATACAAAATGGAAGAAATTGAAACGAACAACCGGAACATGGCCTTTTTAGAGGCTGTCTCTGAATCATTCCGCGTCTATCTGGTAAAAGGCACATCCCGGAGCAACGACAAGCTCAAACCGATTCACAGCCGCATAGCCCGCGACCTCGCCGAAATGTTAGGAGATGGTTACACCGTGCACTCGCTCGGATTCGGTGCGGGAAGGGAGAAAGACATAGCGGGACGGTATATGGACAAGAAAGTCGACATAGCCGTGTTCAAGGGCGTGAGACCCGTGGCCGGAATTGCGGTAAAGTTCGTGATGCGCAACTATTTGCAGAACTCGGTGAACTATTTCGAGAACATGCTCGGCGAAACCGCCAACATTCGCTGCAACAGGGTGCCGTATTTCCAGGTGTTCATAACCTTTGACCACATACCCTATTTCGATTTATTGCTGTCCGATAAAACTTGAAGATGGCAAAAAGGCATGGCTCGAACGCT
>CAJTRT010000042.1 GCA_910579105.1 uncultured Muribaculaceae bacterium
CTCGAGGTCAAGGCCGTCGCCGTTCTGCGCGTACCACGGGTTGCGGATGTTCACGTTGTCGATGATCACGTTCTCGCACATCAGCGGATGGATGTTCCAGGCCGGGGAGTTCTCGAACGTGGCGTCGCGCAGCATCACGTTGCGGCATCCGACGAATGAGAGCATCACAGGGCGCAGGAAGTCGTGGAAATAGCTTATCGAGGCGCTGTCGGCTCCGTAGATTTTCTGTTGGAGGCTCTTGTCCTCGTGTATGTCGCGTATGCGCTCGTTGGGGAACCATATGTTTCCCTTTTCGTTGACGCACCCCTTGGCGGTGAGCGACTTCCACTGCGGGGCGGTCGTCTTGTCACGCTTCACGGGGCGCCAGTGCTGCCCGTTTCCGTTGAATGTGCCGAAGCCGGTGATGGCTATGTCGTGTTTCCCGTTGGCCGATAGGGGGGCCATATTCCGGAAGGTCGAGACACCCTCCCAGTTTGAAGGCGTGCATGGGTAGTCGGCGAGGTTTTCGCTGAACAGTACCAACGCGCCGCGGTCGAGACGCAGCTCCGTGTTGTTCTCGAACTGAATGGGACCCGTGTACCATATTCCTCCCGGGACGAGCAATCTGCCACCTCCTTTTTCGGCGAGGTGGGCCATGGCTTTGGCGAAAGCCTCGGTGTTCATAGTCACCCCGTCGCCGATACCTCCGAAATCCGTTATGCTGACTTCGTAGTCAGGAATCGAGGGGGCATCCACCGGGGTCAGCTCGAATGGCTGGTCACATTCGTAATACGATGAATAGTCTGCCGCCGAGGCATAAAGGTGGCCTGTTGCGAAGGATATGGCGGCAATGGAGGTTTTGAGGATGTCTTTAAAGGGTAGCATAATGTGTGAATCATAAGAAGCGGCGAAGCCGCGCCGTCTGGCCAGGCGCGGCTTCGCCGGTATGCGGATGTTTCAGGATTCTTAATCAGTCCTTGGCGGGAGTAATGTCCTTTGGCGCCGAGGCCGGGAGGATTCCGTCGCGGATCAGGAGCGCGTCAATCGTCGGGTCCTGGCCGCGGAAACGTTTGTAGAGCACCGAGGGATTTTCCGTGCCGCCGCGCTCGAGGACGTTCTGGCGGAACGAGTCGGCGGTGGCGCGGTCGAATATGCCGTTCTCCTTGAACTTCGCGAAGGCGTCGGCGTCAAGCACCTCGGCCCACTTGTAGGAGTAATAACCGGCGGCGTATCCTCCGGCGAATATGTGGCTGAACTGCGGGGAGTGCATCGAGCCTTCAACGTCGGGGAAGATGCGCACCTGCTCGATCGCGGCGCTCTCGAAAGCCGCCGGGTCGGTCACGGGCTCGGTGATAGTGTGCCATGCCATATCGGTGTAGCCGAAGCCGAGCTGGCGCATGCAGGCGTATGCCGCACCGAACTGGGCCGACTTGATGATTTTCTCGACCAGGTTGGCAGGAATCTTCTCGCCGGTCTTGTAGTGCTTGGCGAAAGAGTCGAGGAACTGCTGCTCGGTGAGGTAGTTCTCGTTGAACTGCGATGGAAGTTCCACGAAGTCGCGGTAGACGCTGGTGCCGGAGAGGGAGCCGTAGGTGCAGCGGGTCAGCAGCCCGTGGAGGGCGTGGCCGAACTCGTGGAGGAATGTCTCGACCTCGTATGGTGTCAGCAGCGAGGGTTTGTCGGCGGTGGGCTTGGTGAAGTTCATCACGATGGAGACGTGCGGGCGCTCGTCAATACCCTGAGCATTGATTTCCTGTCCCTTGAACTCGGTCATCCACGCTCCCGGGCGCTTGGAGGCGCGGGGGAAGAAATCGGTGTAGATTACTCCGATGAAGTTGCCCTTGTCGTCGGTCACGTCGAAGGCTTTCACATCGGGATGGTAGGGCTGGATCGCGTCGTTCTGTGTGAATTGGAGGCCGTAGAGCTTGGTGGCGAGGCCGAACACGCCGCTGATCACGTTGTCAAGCTCGAAGTAGGGGCGCAGTTCCTCCTCGTCGAACGAGTAGCGGGCGTTTTTGAGCTTGTTGGCCCAGTAGCTGTAATCCCAGGCGTTGATTGTGACGGGCTTTCCCTCGGTCTGCGAGGCGAACTCGGTGAGTTCGGCAAGTTCCTTGTCGAGAGCCGGGCGGTAGGCGTCGCGGAGCTGGTCGAGCAGCTTGTAGACGCTTTCTGGGTTCTGTGCCATTGTGCGGCGCAGAGAGTGTTCGGCATAGGTCTTGGCACCCAGAAGGTTGGCGATTTTCAGACGCAGCTCCGATATGCGCTTGATATTCTCCATGTTGGAGAACTCGCCCTTGGTGTTTCGACCTGTGTAGAGGCGGTAGAAGCGCTCGCGGAGATCGGGGCGGTCGCTGTACTTCATAAACGCCATATAGGTGGGCTGGGCGAGGGTGAACAGGAATTCTCCCTTGCGGCCTTTCTGCTCCGCCAGTTGGGCTGCCTCGGCGACTATCCCTTCGGGAAGTCCCGCGAGGTCGTCGGAGGTGAGCCATATCTCGTAGGTGTTAAGCTCTTTGAGCACGTTTTGCCCGAACTTGGTGGTAAGTTCGGAAAGCTCGGAGCTGAGTTTGCGGTATTCCTCGCGGTCGGCGCCCTCGAGGTTCGCTCCCGACAGCGCGAAGCTGTCGTAGGTCTTTTGCAGGAGGGTCTGCTGCTCCGGGGTGAGCTTGAGGGCGGCTCGGCTGTCATAAACGGCTTTAACGCGCTTCCAGAGATCCTGGTTGAGGATTATCGACGTGGAGTAGTCGGAGAGTTTAGGGGTGACGCGCATCGAGATTTCCATCATCTCGTCGTCGCTGTCGGCTTCGAGGAGGTTGAAGAAGATGTTGAGCACGCGGTCGAGGTCCTCGCCGGAGCGGTCGAGCGCCACTATCGTGTTCTCGAACGTGGGAGCTTCGGGATTGGTGGCGATTGCCTGTATCTCCTTGCGGGCCAGCTCTATTCCGCGGTCAATGGCCGGCTCGTAGTCGGCGTTGGTGATTTTTGAGAACGGCGCGGTGCCGTGGACGGTCTCGGTGAACGGTTTGGCGAACACCGCCCCGGGGGCGGGAGCCGCCTGCGTCGAAGGGATCTGTGTCATGATAGCGATGGCGGCGGTAAGCGCCGGAATTACTTTTTTCATACGTGGTTGGCTAACTTATATCTACAAAGTTATCGTGTCTTGCGCGTATATTCAAGAAATATGAGTGAAAGTTTGTGAAATCACTTCATAAACACGAGGTAAACGGCTCCCACGAGAAGCAGCATGGCCGCGAAATGGTTCCAGCGGAGCTGGAAGTCGTTGAAGGCTATGAGGCTGAAAACCACGAAAACCACAAGGGTGATCACTTCCTGCATGACTTTCAGCTGCATCAGCGAGAACGGGCCGCCGTTCCCCTCGAAGCCGAGCCTGTTGGCGGGCACCTGGAAGCAGTATTCCACAAGGGCGATTCCCCAAGACAGGAGGATTACGGCGAATACCGGCCAGTTGGCCGAAACGCCTGAGGCTTGCAGTTTCAGGTGGCCGTACCAGGCGACGGTCATGAATATGTTGGCCACGACGAGCAGGCCGATGGTGATTAATGACGGGTTCATTTGTCTGACAGTGGTTTGCTTTATTCGTTAGGTGCGCCGGAATGCCGTTTTCTGTATTCTGCAAGTGATTCCCGGCGGCAGTCTGTGATATGCATTCTGATGAAGTCCAGCTTGAACCGGCGTTTTTTGCCCTTGCCGATAAAGGCTTTGGAACGTAGCGCGTTGGCCTTCTCGCATTGCGGTGCGCGGTCGTTTGGAGCGGCCCTGAGCGGTCGCGGGATTGAGTCGAGGGTGGCGGGAAGGGTGCTCGCGAGCGCGGGAAAGCCTAACGCAGTCCACATAACGATTCCTTTTCCAGGATGCTCGCCGGGCATTGGCCCCTCGATAACCACTGAGGCGCAGGAGCTTCCTCGCGCGATGCATCGTCCGAGGTCGGCTGCCGAAGTCTGGCCTGAGGCGAGCGGGTCGGTGCCGTCGGGGAGGCGGAACGAGCGCGAGAGGGTTTCGGTGAGGTGCCAAGGTGCGAGTTTCCCGGAGGAAGTGATTGTGTCGATGATGTATGACGCGTTTTCGAAGCGCTCCTTGCCAAGTCGGTTCTCCTGGCCGCCGGAGAACGAGAAATTGGTGCGGATGATTATCCCTTTCGGCGCGTCGTCCAGGTCGTGGCGGGTGAAGCCGTGGTCGTGAGCCTCGAAGAACGCTCCGTTGCCGGATGAGTCAATCGCTCCGAAATTGGCCTGTATCCCCATGGGCCGCGGAAGCGTGCGGAGCAGCGAGTCGAATTCCTCGATGTCGCGGCATACGGCCAGCGCCCGGCTCATGACGAAACCCTCGCGGTCTTTCAGCCGGGCGGTGTCCGGGGCGAGGTTGTAGCTCGCGGTGTTCATGACGGCGAACCCGGCAGAGTTGAACCCGATCCAGGCCTCGAGGCGGCCTGTGTCTCCGGCGTTGAAGAGAGCCACGTAGGCCATGGTCGAATCGGTGCCCTCGACGCGGTCGACAACGTTGTCGGGATGCCCGGAGTCGCGGTGCTTCCACAGCATCCAGCGCCCTGTGGCCGACGCGTCGGCCCCTATCAGCGCCGAGGTACACCCCCAGGCACCGGCAGCCACGCCTAAGGCGGCAACCAGTGCCGCCGCGGCTCTCGATGCGATGTACGACACATTCATATATGCCGCGAAATTACGAATTTTGTTTTGAAGATTCCCCGAAAACCATTAACTTTGAATCTGCTATTCACTCGACATATGAGCCAGGAACCGTCATATACATTTGAACTCCCGATGAAGGTGCGCGACTACGAGGTTGATTCGCAAGGGATTGTCAACAACGCCAATTACCTGCATTATCTCGAGCACACCCGGCACGAGTTCTGCGAGAGCCGCGGGGTGAGTTTCCGCGACATGCAGCGCCGCGGAGTGGATCCGGTTGTCAGCAAGATTGAGATCAGCTATCTGCGCCCGCTCCGTCTGGCCGAGAGGATGCGCAGCTGCCTCTGGCTGGAGCGGCGCGGTGCCAGGTTCGTGTTCCACCAGGATATTTTCAACGAGGCCGGGCAGCAGGTGGTCAAGGCACTGGTTACCATCGTCTCCACTGCTAACGGGCGTCTGAGCCGCGGCGAGGAGCTCGCGGCCGCTTTTGCCGGGTCAATTACCGATACAGATTCATCCAGATGATAATACAGCCGTCGCGACAGCCTGAATCCGAACTTTTCTACCGGATTGCATTCTCGCAACTGCGCGGGATGAATACCGGGCGCGCCGAGCGCGTGCTCGAACTTTTCGGTTCTGAGCGGGCGGTTTTCGAGAACGGCGACGAGGTTTTCCGAGAGGTGGGGACGGGACGCCGGATTTCCCTGTCGCGTTCCGACATTGACGCCGCGATGGCCACCGCCCGCGAGGAACTTCCGTTTATCGAGAAGAACGGCATCCGATGCGTGTATTTCAGTGATGAGGAGTACCCGAAGCGCCTGCTTGCGTGCGACGACGCTCCTGTCATGCTGTATGCGAAGGGTGACTGTGATCTGAACGCGAGGCATGTCGTGGCGGTTGTCGGTACTCGCAACGCGACCCACTACGGGGCGGCTTTTATAGACCGGCTGATCGGTGAGCTGGCTGAAAAACTCGACGACCTGCTGGTTGTCAGTGGCCTGGCTCTTGGCTGCGATATTATGGGGCACCGCAAGGCGATGTCATCAGGAGTGCCTACTGTCGCAGTGGTGGCCCACGGCCTCGACACCATATATCCCGCGGAGCATAGAAACGACGCGGCGAGAATCGCTCGTGGCGCGGGGGCGATACTGACGGATTATGTTCACGGTACTCCGCCGCACCGGGGAAACTTCCTGGCCCGCAACCGCATCGTCGCCGGGCTGTCGGACGCTGTTGTGGTGGTGGAGTCTGCTGCCGACCGCGGCGGGGCGCTCAACACGGCGCGGGTGGCCCGGGCTTACGACAGGGAAGTGTTCGCACTCCCCGGCCGGGTCTCAGACCGATACAGCGGGGGATGCAACATGCTGATACGGGAGCAGACCGCCGCGCTTGTCGAAACCGCCGACGATCTGATTTACGCGATGGGCTGGACTACACGTCCGACAGAGGGGGAACAGGCTGAGCTCTTCTCGCCACTTCCGGAAACTCAGCAAAAAGTCATGGACTATCTGACCCGCAACGGAGAGGCCACAGCCGACCATTTGCAGGCGGCCCTCGGTATCCCGGTCGGACAGCTTATGTCGATGCTGGTAGAAATGGAGTTCAATGACCTCGTCATGGCTCTCCCCGGAGCCCGCTACCGCGTAAACTGAACTTTCCGCCCTCCGCGGGCGTAGATATATTAACGTGTAAACCTAACAGGAACCATGGAAAAGAAAATCATAGCACCTTCCGAGTTGATAATAAATCCCGACGGCTCGGTGTTCCACCTCCACCTTCTCCCGCAGCAGCTGACCGACCGCGTGATACTCGTGGGAGACCCCGGGCGCGTGAACATCGTGGCAGAGCACTTCGATACCCGCGATTTCGAGGTGTCGTCGCGCGAATTCCACACCATCGGCGGCACTTACAAGGGTAAGCCTATAATGTGCCTCAGCCACGGTATAGGACCTGACAATATCGACATCGTGATCAACGAGCTTGACGCTCTCGCGAACATCGACTTCGCGACCCGCGAGGTGCGCGACACCCACCGTGAGCTGACGATGGTGCGCATCGGCACTTCCGGGGCGCTCCAGCCCGAACTGAAACTCGGCACCCCGGTTATCGCCGAGAAAGCCATAGGTTTCGACGGCGTCCTTAACTACTACGCCGGTCGCGACGAGGTGGCCGACCTCGATTTCGAGCACGCGTTCTGCGAGCACACGGGCTGGAACCCCCTCTGGGCGAAACCGTATGTCGTTGACGCCCACAGCGCCCTGGTCGACCAGATCGGCCGCGACGATATGGTGCGCGGCAACACAATATCAGCTGTCGGCTTCTATGGTCCCCAGGGACGCGAGCTGCGACTGCCGCTGGCCAATCCCGACCTCAACCGCCGCATCGAGGAGTTCCGCTTCGGCGACCGCAAGGTCACTAACTACGAGATGGAGTCCGCCCCCCTTCAAGGGCTCAGCCGCCTGATGGGCCACCGCGCGATGACCGTCTGCTCCATCATCGCCAACCGCATGCGCCACGACGCCACCCCCAACTACAAGACCGCCATCCGCGACCTCATCGCCACCGTCCTCGACCGCATCTGACCAGCGCCTGATCCCCTCAGCCGCTTCGGCTGTATGCTGAATACACTGGATGTAGGGACGCGGCGTGCCGCGTATGGCCGGGATTCCAAGCCATACGCGGCACGCCGCATCCCGACATTAATCAAAGGCATTGGCGGTTATGAGCCGGATTTTATGCCGTTTCTGACGCGGTCGCGGTACATTTTGAAGTTGTCATAGGCGAGGCAGGTTATTACCACCGCGCCGAAGATGTCGAACCAGCCCCGGCCGTCGATGCTGCCGCTCATTATCGGGTCTATGACGCGGGCGATGATGATGAGGCAGCCCAGCAAGGTGAGCGTGAATGATATGTTCCGCTTTACGCGGTTGCTAATGACCATACAGAGCTATGACTATATATGGAATCTGATGAATTTATGGGGATGAAATGTCGTGTGGCGACCAGTTGGGGCCGCCACGTTGTTATGTTCAGGCGTCGCGCTTGGTGGTGTTCCCCTCGTAGAAATTGATGTAGGCGAGGTTCACCAGGCGGGTGCCGCCTGGGGTGGGGTAATCGCCGGAGAAATACCAGTCGCCGGGGCAGCCGGGCACTGAGGCGTGGAGGCCGTCGATGGTCTGATAGACGATTTCGACTTCGGCCTTGGTGCCTTCGGGAGTCAGCATCTCAACCATTTTGCGGGAGATGTCGGCATCGGTGAACGGGGCATAGATGGCCTTCACGCAGTTGGTCTGTTCTTCCGCGGGAAGAACTGCCTGCTCCTTGCACCGGCGATAGGTTTCGTCGAGTATGTGGCCAAGCCCGCGTTCTTTCAGTAGCTCGACGGCGGCACGGAAAGCGATGAACTCGGCCATGCGCGACATGTCGATTCCGTAGTAGTCGGGATAGCGTACCTGGGGCGACGAGCTGACGATTACGATTTTGCGAGGATGCAGCCGGTCAAGCATAGCGATGATCGACTGTTTGAGTGTGGTGCCGCGCACGATCGAGTCGTCGATAACCACCAGGTTGTCAACGTCGTTGGCGATACAGCCGTATGTCACGTCGTAGACATGCGCGGCCAGGTCGTTGCGCGACTCGCCTTCGGCGATGAATGTGCGGAGCTTGATGTCCTTGATCGCTACTTTCTCTACCCGTAGCTTGCGGTCCATTATCTCCCGGATGGTGCCCGGAGAAAGCGTGCCGCGCCGGCTAAGCTCCATGATTTGCTTTACTTTCAGATCGTTCAGATAGTTCTCGAATCCCTCGACCATGCCGATGAAAGCGACTTCGGCGGTATTGGGAATGAAGGAAAGCACGGTGTGGTTCACGTCGTGGTTTACGGCCCGGAGCACTTCCGGGGCGATTCGGCGACCGAGTTCCTTGCGTTCCTTGTAGATGTCCGCGTCGGAGCCGCGGGAGAAGTATATGCGCTCGAACGAGCAGCGGGCGTTGTCTCCCTTGCCGAGGATGTCGGTGATGTTGATGTCGCCGTTCTTGCTGACAATCAGCGCTGACCCTGGCTCCAGCTCTTTGACTTCCGAGCGGCGGACGTTGAACACGGTCTGTATCACCGGGCGCTCGGAGGTGAGCACCACTACCTCGTCGTCGATGTAGTAAAATGCCGGGCGTATGCCGTTGTGGTCGCGCAGGGCGAACATATCGCCGGAGCCGGTGGCTCCGCAGATCACGAAGCCGCCGTCCCATTGCGGCGAGGCGTTGGAAAGGACCTGCGGGATGTCGATGTTGTCCTCTATGGCGATGCCGAGTTCAGGGTCCTGTAATTTGTCGCGGAATTCGCGGTAGAGGCGGTGGTTCTCGCTGTCGAGCGCGTAGCCGAGCTGTTCGAGAAGCACGATGGTGTCGGAGTAGATGCGCGGATGCTGCCCCTTCTCGACTATCGAGCGGAACACCTCGTCAACGTTGGTCATGTTGAAGTTGCCGCACATGATCAGGTTGCGCGAACGCCAGTTGTTGCGGCGCAGGAAGGGATGGACGTAGGATATTCCCGACTTCCCGGTAGTGGAGTATCTGAGGTGTCCCATATAGATTTCACCGAGGAACGGGGTGAGCGCTTCTACCTCGGCAGCCGGTCGGGCGTCGATGTTTTCGGCTTTCAGCGGGGGGAGCACCGAGGAGAAAATCTCGGAAATCGCTCCCGCTCCGAGCGCCCGTTCGCGGAAGATGTATTCGTGGCCGGGAACACTATGCAGTTTCACCACGCCGATTCCCGCGCCTTCCTGGCCGCGGTTGTGCTGTTTTTCCATCAGCAGGTAGAGGCGGTTCAGGGCGTAGGCGTAGGTGCCGTATTTCTGCCGGTAGTACTCCAAAGGCTTGCGCAGGCGTATCATGGCTACGCCGCACTCGTGTTTGAGTTGCTCCATGAGGGGTGTTTATGGTTTTAAGGTCTCCCAGGGGGCGGGAGGAGAGAGTTATTCTTCTTTATCTGATTTAATATTTGGGCTGCGTTGGTGTCGCGAAATTTAGGATCGTAGGGACGCGATATATCGCGTCCCTACGATTCGATGTTCTGCGACATCCTTGTGTTTTGTTATCGGATGAACAGCATCTCGCGGTACTTGGGCAGGGGCCACATCTCGTTGTCGACCATGAGCTCCAGCTTGTCGATGTGGTAGCGGATGGTGTCCATGGCGGGTACGACGTTGTCGTGGTATGCCACGGCTTTCTCGCGTTCGTTGGCGATGCGGTTGGCCGCCTTGCGGGCGTCGGTCATGCGCTTTACCTCGGTGCGGATAGCGGCTATGTGCTTCGATATGGACTCTATGGCCGTGCGGTCGCAGGCGGTCATCTCGGCGGCTTTTGACGCGTCGAAGAGGGTCTGGAGCTTCACCAGGTTGTCGACCAGGATTGACTGGTAGCGCGTTGCCACCGGTACGATATGGTTCAGCGCGAGGTCGCCAAGGACGCGTGCCTCGATCTGTATTTTCTTGGTGTACATCTCCCACTTGACCTCGTTGCGGGCGCGCAGCTCGAACTCAGTCAGCACGCCGGTCTTGGTGAACATCTCGATTGATTCGGGACGCAGGTACGCGTCGAAAATCACAGGCACAGATGTCTCGCAGTCGAGGCCGCGCTTCTCGGCTTCGGCTTTCCACTCGTCGGAGTAGCCGTTGCCGTCGAAATGGATGGCTTTCGATTGTATGATGAGGGCCTTGGCTTCTTCGAGTATGGCGTGGTAGAGCGATTCCTCGCGCTCGACGCGGGCATCTACCTTGGCCTTGAAATCGGCCAGCTGCTCGGCCACGGCGGCGTTAAGCGCGATCATGGCGGAGGCGCAGTTGGCCGACGAGCCTACGGCGCGGAACTCGAAGCGGTTGCCGGTGAAGGCGAACGGCGAAGTGCGGTTGCGGTCGGTGTTGTCGAGCATTATTTCGGGAATCTGCGCCACGCCCACGGTAAGCCCCTCCTTGCCGGAGAACTCGATCAGTTCGTCGTCGGTGCTCTTTTCGAGGCGGTCGAGGATGTCGGCGATCTGCGAGCCGGTAAAGATGGAGATGATGGCAGGGGGAGCCTCGTTGGCTCCGAGGCGGTGCGCGTTCGTCGCGGAAGAGATGGAGGCTTTCAGGAGGCCGTTGTGGCGGTGCACGGCGGCCATAACGTTGGCCACGAAGGTTATGAAGCGCAGGTTCTCGCGGGGCGTTTTGCCCGGAGCGAAGAGCAGCGAGCCGGTGTCGGTTCCAAGGCTCCAGTTGTTGTGCTTGCCTGAGCCGTTGATGCCCGAGAACGGTTTCTCGTGGAGGAGCACGCGGAAATTATGGCGTTTGGCCACTTCCGACATAATGCTCATCAGCAGTAGGTTATGGTCGTTCGCCAGGTTGCACTCCTCGTAGACGGGCGCCAGCTCAAACTGGTTGGGCGCCACCTCGTTGTGGCGCGTGTGGGCCGGTATGCCCAGACGGTGGCATTCGAGCTCGAGGTCGAGCATGAAGGCTTCGACGCGCGACGGGATGGAGCCGAAGTAGTGGTCCTCGAGCTGCTGGTTCTTTGCGCTCTCGTGGCCCATGAGCGTGCGGCCGGTCATCACCAGGTCGGGACGAGCCGCGTACAGCGCTTCATCAACCAGGAAATATTCCTGCTCCCAGCCGAGGAAGCAGTTGACGTGGCGCACCTCCTTGTCGAAGTACTTAGCCACCCCGGTAGCGGCCTTGTCAACGGCGTTGAGGGCGCGGAGCAGGGGGGTCTTGTAGTCGAGCGACTCGCCGGTATAGGATATGAATATGGTGGGTATGCAGAGTGTCTTGTTGAGGATGAACACAGGCGAGGAGATGTCCCAGGCCGAGTAGCCGCGTGCCTCGAATGTGTTTCGTATGCCGCCGTTGGGGAAGCTTGAAGCGTCGGGTTCCTGCTGCACGAGAAGTTTTCCCTTGAACTCCTCTACCACGCCTCCCTTGCCGTCGTGCTCTATGAAGGCGTCGTGCTTTTCGGCGGTGCCTCCCGTCAGGGGCGCGAACCAGTGGGTGTAGTGGCGCACCCCGTTGTCGAGCGCCCACTGCTTCATCCCTTCGGCGATGCTGTCGGCGAGTTTCAGCGATATGGGCTGCTTGTTGTCGATCGCGTTTACCAGTTCGTCGTATACCTTCTTGGGAAGGTACTCGAACATCTTCTGGCGGTTGAACACCAGCTCGCCGTAGAACTTCTCGGGACGTTCTGCCGGGGTTTCCACGCCGACGGCTTTGCGGCCTGACGCTTCGCGGACCGCTTCAAATCTTAATAACGACATAAATTAATACTATTAGAAACCAAATAGGAGATTCGAGTGATGGAATGGAGAGCGGGGTTGTTTTTAAGTGGTGTCAGCCGAAACGCGCTACTATGCGTCGCAGGGCCTCGCGGGTGTTCTCGCGGGTGTTGAAGGCGGTAAGGCGGAAGTATCCCTCTCCCGCGGGACCGAAGCCCGAACCGGGTGTGCCGGCTACCTGGCATTCTTTAAGCAGCAGGTCGAAGAATGCCCAGGAGTCCGTTCCGGCGGGGGTCTTCAGCCAGACATACGGGGCGTTCTCGCCGCCGAACACCTCGAAGCCGGCCTTTCGCAGCTCAGCGAGCATCATGGCGGCGTTACCCATATAGTAATCTACGGCCTCGCGTGCCTGGCGTTGCCCTTCGGGGGTGTATATGGCGGTGGCTCCGCGCTGCGAGATATATGACGCACCGTTGAACTTGGTGCACTGGCGGCGGTTCCAAAGGTGGTTCAGACCCACTTCGCGTCCCTCGGAGTCGAGGCCTTTAAGCTCTTTCGGCACTACCGTGTACCCGCACCTCACGCCTGTGAAGCCCGCTGTCTTCGAGAAGCTGCGGAACTCTATGGCGACCTTCTTCGCTCCCTCGATCTCGTAGATGGAGTGGGGCACGTCGTCCTGGCGGATGAACGCCTCGTAGGCTGAGTCGTAGAGTATCAGCGAGCCGTTGGCCGCGGCGTAGTCGACCCACTTTTTGAGCTGGGAGCGGGTGAGCGCCGTTCCGGTCGGGTTGTTGGGGTAGCAGAGGTAGATGATGTCGGCTTTTTCCTCGGGCAGTTCCGGCACGAAGCCGTTTTCAGCCGTCACGGGGAGGTAGATGACCCGGCTGAAGCCGCCTTCCGGCATAGGTGTTCCGGCGCGCCCCGCCATGACGTTAGTATCGACATAAACGGGGTAGACGGGGTCGGTGACCGCGACGCGGTTGGAGGTGGCGAGTATGTCGCCGATGTTTCCGGTATCGCTCTTCGCCCCGTCGCTGACGAAGATCTCGTCGGGGGCGATTTCCACCCCGCGGGCACGGTAGTCGTGCTCGGCGATCGCTTCTCGCAGGAAGGGATAGCCCTGTTCCGGGCCGTAGCCGCGGAATGTCGCGGCGTTGGCCTCGTCGTCGACTGCGGTGTGCATGGCCTCGATGGCGGCCTGGCACAGTGGGATTGTCACGTCGCCTATTCCGAGGCGTATTACGTCGGCCGCGGGGTTCTCCTCTTTGAAGGCGGCTATGCGGCGCGCCACTTCCGAGAAAAGGTAGCTCTCTGCGAGCTGGAGGAAATTATCGTTGATTCTGAACATCTTGCTGTTGGTTTTGACGGGTTTGCCTTTCAGGGTCTCACCGGTAATAAGTGCCGTCGAATACTATCGTCGCCGGGCCGGTCATGAAAACGCGGTTGGAGGCTTCGTCCCAGCGGATTTTGAGGTCACCTCCGCGGAGGTGTACCGTCACTTCCCGTCCGGCGCGGCCTGTCACGGCGGCGGCCACGGCCGTGGCGCAGGCTCCGGTCCCGCATGCCATTGTCTCGCCGCTGCCGCGTTCCCAGACGCGCATCTTTATTTCGGACGGGGATATTACCTGGGTGAACTCTATATTCGCGCGGTCGGGCCACATCGGATGGTTTTCAAGCGCGGGCCCCGCGGTCAGGACCCTGTCGCCGAACGCGTCGAGATCGTCGACGAAAACGACACCGTGGGGGTTTCCCGTCGAAACAGCGTTGATTTCCATCATCTCTCCGCCGTCGGCCTCTGCCGGGATGGCCAGGTTGCGGTCGGCCAGCACGGGAATCAGCTCCGGAATGAACTCCGGCTCCCCCATGTCGACCGTCACTGATTCCACTTTCCCGTCGTTGCCGAGCGCCAGGCTTAAATATTTAACGCCCGAAAGAGTTTCGAGCGTTATATTCTCGCGGTCGGTCAGGCCGCGGTCGTAGACGTATTTGCCGATGCATCGGGAGGCGTTGCCGCACATACGCGCTTCCGAGCCGTCGGCGTTGAAGATGCGCATTTTGAAGTCGGCGATTTCCGAGGGGAGGATGAGCACCAGGCCGTCGCCTCCGATGCCGGTGTGGCGGTCGCTCATCCGGCGGGCGAGGTCTTCGAGATTGTCAGGGCAGGAGGCGGTGCAGTCAATATAGACATAATCGTTGCCTATACCATGCATTTTGGTGAACTTCAAGGCTTCCATTCGATAGGGAAAGTGGAGTTTTCTTGTCGGATTCTTCCCCGCGTTCCCGCAGGAAAAAATTCACCGCGAAGTTAAGCCATTCCCGCGACACCTCCAAGAGACAGCACGAATTTTTGCGGCATAAATTTTTCCGGCGTTTTTGCGGGCGCGTCACAGCTTGGCCGGCGGTCAGCCGAGCACCACGTCGAGCACCATCATGGCAGCGAAGCCCACGGCGAAGCCTAATGTGCTCGTGTTGCTGTGGGGCGGCTCGGAGGCTTCGGGAATCAGTTCCTCTACAACCACGTAGAGCATCGCTCCGGCCGCGAATGCGAGCATGTAGGGTAGCAGGGGGGTGACCCATGTGGCGAGGAGCAATACCAGCAACGCTCCCAGCGGCTCCACCACGCCGCTCAGCGCCCCGTAGGCGAAGCTGCGGGTCCGCGAGTTCCCCTCGGCCCGCATGGGCATTGACACGATCGCGCCTTCCGGCACGTTCTGTACCGCTATGCCGAGAGCCACGGCGAGCGCCGACGCCATTGTTATGTCTGTCGAGCCGTCGGCCACCCCGGCGAGTACGACACCGACCGCCATGCCTTCGGGAAGATTGTGGATTGTCACCGCCAGCGACAGCATGGCTGTGCGCGACAATTTGCTGCGGGGGCCCTCGCGCTGGCCGGTAAGGTGCAGGTGAGGTGTCAGCATGTCAAGGCCCAGAAGGAATCCTATGCCGAGCAGGAACCCTGTCGCTGACGGGACCACCGCCCACCGCCCCATGTCGGCGCTCATCTCTATTGATGGTATCAGCAGCGACCATACTGCTGCCGCCACCATAACTCCTGACGCGAACCCCAGCAATGTTTTCTGGAGACGCGGCGAGATGCCGCCGCGGAGGAAGAACACGAAGGCCGATCCGATCACCGTGCCAAGCAGGGGGAGCGCCAGCCCCAATATAATCATCTTGTCCATACTCGGTGTTGTAGAAACGTCAGTCACAAAGTTAAACATTTTCCGTTAAAAAATAGTTTCGTGAAATCACACTGGGGCCGGTGTCAAGTTTTTTACTAACTTCGCGCAAACTTGCCCGCAAAATGAGAAAACTAACAATCAAAAACATATCGCCGCTAAGGCGCCTTGTGGCAGCCGCGGTGGCAGTCGCCGCGACATTCGGAACGGTTTGTTTCGCCGACCATCCTTTCCGCCGCCACCGCTTTGACGTCATGCGGTCGTTGCCGGTAGATTCGGCCGACATTGTTTTCTACGGTAACTCCATCACCAACATGCACGAGTGGTGGGAGGCGTTCGGCTCTGACGGCCGGATTCTCAACCGCGGAGCGTCAGGCGCTTCCTCGCGCGAGTTAGTCCGTAATATGGGTTCTGTGATCGACGGTAAACCTGCGAAACTCTTCCTTATGATAGGCACGAACGACATAAGCGGCGGGGTGCCGGTCGACACCGTGGTGGCCAATATACGCCGTATGGCGGAACGCGTGCGCCGCGAGTCGCCGAAAACCGAGTTGTACATCCAGAGCATACTTCCCCGCCACGAGGTGTGGAAGAACGACAGCAACCGCGTCGCCAACGAGCGCTTGCGCCGTATGTGCGGCGAACTTGGTGTGCGCTACATCGATCTCTGGGAGCCGATGCTGGGTATACGGGATAAGGGGGAATGGTCGGCCGACGGACTGCATCTGTTCGCCCGCGGCTACCGGGAGTGGTGCCGTGTGATCTCCCCGCTCGTTGGCCGCGAGCCGGTGTATGCCGATTCGATGGTCAACCTCACGTCAGGATTGCCCGGGAGCCTCGGCATGCGGTCGAGCTATTTCGGCATGCTGCCGCTGCGTTCTTCCGACGCGGTGATCGTAGGCGACGAGATGGTCCACGGCGGAGAATGGCACGAACTGCTGCGGACCCCGCGCGTCAAGAACCGAGGCACCGGCTGGGGCTACGGAGGACTGACGTTCGACCAGCACAAGGCGCAGCTGAAAACAATCCTTACCGGCAACGGCAACAAGGAACTGCCGTCGAAAATATTCTTCTACTGCGGTACAAAAGACAAGGATCTTGAGGGCTATGGCTCGCTGATCGAATATGCCAGAAGCCTGGCTCCGGGTGTCCCCCTTTACGTCATGTCGCAGATTCCCGTTCTCGACCCAATGGCCAACGCGGAGGTCGCGGCATGGAACGACCGCCTGCGTCAGCTGTGCGAGAAGAAAGATGTGACATTCATCGACATCTTCCATCCTCTACTCGACTATGACGGGCATACCGACCCGGACTGCGTGAAAGAGAATTACCTTTATGGCATGGGGTATGTGAAAGTCGCCGGGCTTATCGCCCCTTACCTCCGCGAGGAGGGAGCGCGGCCTGTCACCGAGGAAGACTACCGCCGCGTCGTCGCGAGCAGGGGTGTACGGGCTGCCGGAAATGAATTGTTAAAATGAATATTTCCGCCGTAGGCCTCGTGGCGCTGTATTTTTATGCATAATGTATAAAAAAGCCGCATATTTTTCGGTTTATGCGTAACGTCAAGGTACAGCGGCGAATAAATTAAGAAATTTTAGCAGTGTCTTTTAGTACAATACTTCGGTTATTTTTTGAGAATTTGTTAACGGCTCCGAGGAGCCAAGTG
>CAJTRT010000043.1 GCA_910579105.1 uncultured Muribaculaceae bacterium
TCAGCGTTCGAGCCATGCCTTTTTGCCATCTTCAAGTTTTATCGGACAGCAATAGAAAAGAAAAGGTGTTTTTTTGGCTGGGGTAGGTGGGTGGTTTTCATCAATTTGTGGGGACGTGCGGGCCGTGCGTCGCCGCGGTGCGGTATGTCGCGGCCCCCGGCGCCGGTCGGGTTTGGAAACGGGCACCGGCCAATGGAAGCCGATGCCCGGGGTGGGGTCAGTAGCCGGGGGTAGGGACGCGATACATCGCGTCCGCATAGGATGTTGCCGCGCGTCCGCGTCCGCGGTCGGGCGGCAGCCTACTTCGCCTCGCCGAAAACGGTGCGGATGAAGCAGGCGTGGCTCTTCGCACGTACGTCGCCATCGGTTTTTGAATCGCCAACGGCATCGTTGTTATACCCTTCGAAGCCCATTGTGAAATAGTTGAAGTCGAACGCTGACGATTTGTGGCTGTCTACCCAATCTTTGCCCTGTGCGTATGGCTGGGGCAGGTGTAGCACCTTGGTCCAGTATATTGCACCAGGACGTATGGCGAGGTCGTAGAACAATGGGCGGTATTCCATCATAGACTTATCTGCTACTGGATCTACCAGGGCCGAGCGACCGGCATACCGCATTGTGCCGGGCTGGTCTGTGTTTCTCCATCCGGGATCTGATTTTCGGTGACCGTGACCGGAATATCCTATCGGCAGGAATATATGGTTGTAGGTGGCGGAGTTGCAGACGAACACTCCGCGCATCCCTTTCGGGGAGTCGCCGCCGGTTTCGTCATTATATCCGTAGGCATTCGCTGTGTCGAGCTGGGTTTCCGTAGCCCCGTCGCCGTAAAGCACGCCGTAACCCTTGTTGATTTGGAAATTGATGTCGTTGGCCGAGCTTGCCGTAAGGGTATAGAAGTCCTCGGCGGTCGCAATATGTTCTCCCTTGTTGGAAATAGTCCAATCGTAGAGAAGTGATGCCTCTGTGTTGACGATTTTTGACCAAGAAAGTTCCTCATCAGTTGAAGCATCTGGCTTTCTGACGGTGAAGGTCTTTGATCCGGGGGCAACGCCGAGTTTAAACCGTTCGTTGTTGGAGGGGCGGATGGCTATTCTACAGCCGCGGCGGAACAGCGAACCTTCCTGCAAGGGGGATTTTGTATGTACGGCGGAATCTCCCTCGAAATGGTCTATGTTGAACGACGACCACCGCTGGCCGTTACCGGCCACGTCGATCGGCTCCTCGTAGCCCGAACGGCAGAATATGTCGTGCTCGCAGGTGAAGTTGTTGTAGCGCACTTTCACCACGGCGCAGCCAACGCCCCCGTTGAAATTGATGTAGAAGTCAACAGGATGGCCGTTCTCACCTTCGATGCGGTTCACATTCGTCTGGGGCTTGTTGCCCGAGCCGCTCCCCTCGTAGGTACTTGTGAGGCTGATTACCGGCGCACCCGTACTGATGACCTCGGCACTCCATTTTCCCGCCGAATTGAATACGCGGAACTTGGTGTGGTCGTCCGGGTCGATATGTGTCAGCTTGGCGTGGAAATTGGATGCGTTCCCCTTTCTTCGCCATACGCCCTTGGGATTCGTAATACGGCGTACCTGGATAACGTCGAGATAGACCTCCTTGAAACCCGGCACCGGGGTTTTCTCGTCGGACTCTACCACGCTGATTTTAATCCGCTGTTTCCGGGCATATGGCTCGTAGGGATTGTTGCCGGTGAATCCGGACCAAGTCAGCAGCTCCTTGGCGCAGGTATACAGTGGAATAGAGAACACGCGTTCTGTGATTTCGTCGCCCTGCTTTTGGGTGGCGCTGACGAAATATTTGCCGTCTGAACCTGTCTCGTTGCTGCCGTGGCCACTTGTGTTAGGTATGATTTTGTAGCATCGCTCACCTAAGTTGCCATGGGTATATCCTGCGCCTGCATAGTAGTTTTTAAGCAATGCGCAATTTTTTGGTTCGCGGCCGTTGTATTTGTTCGACGGAGCACCGACCATATCAGGGTCTTCAATTTTGATTACCTTGGTCTGCCGTAGCGAGAGGAACCCTACCTGGCGGCCATCGATGTCCTCGTTCGTAGTCACGCTTGTGATGAACGACGGATCAGGTACTGGGAAAGTTGTGGATGTGTCGCCCCATGGCTTCCAGCACCCTCTCTCGTCAACGATTTCAGCCTTGAGGAAGCTGCCGTCGGGGATGGGGCCGGTGACTTTGACGGTGGCCATCATCTTCTTGTTGTAGAGGTAGGAGACGTACTGGGGCGAGGCCACGACGATGCCTTTCTTCTGCTCGTACTCGATGTGCCAGTCGGCGTCGTTGCCGTAGCCTTTGAATTTGAGCGTCAGCTTGTAGTGGGTGTTTCGCTCGGCGTTGAAGTCGTCCTCGACGTTCTTCCCGAGCATGAAGCGATAACGTATGGGGCCGGAGTTGGTGCCGAGGCCGTCGGTATCGGCCAGCCCGGAGCAGCGGTAGTGGCCGTGCACCTGGACGTATGTGCCGAAAGGCTTCCCGTCTTTCCAACCGGAATCTGGGTTGCCGATTTCGGGGTGCGGGTTGTCGATTTTGTTGTCGCCGTTGGCATCCTGCTTCTTGGAGTTGCCGGTGCCCTGGAGGTTCTCGTAGAAGAAGAGGGAGGCCTCGGCATGCCCGTGGCGCTTGATGATTTCCGTCGAATCCTTTCCCTCTTTCCCCTTTCCAAAGTAAGGGTGGGCCGAGTTGCAGACGTGCATAAAGGTTTCGGGCGATAGAATCTTGTCGCCGCTCCCCTTTGGCAGGTCTTGGATTTTTTGATACGGCCCGTAGTAGATCAGGCCGTTTGTACCCTTGTCGTAGCGGTTGGCTGTGGGTGTCATGGTGTTGGCGTAGGTGCTACCATACACGCGTCCTGCGGTGTTGGGATTCCCCAGGAGGCATTGCTGGGGAATGTCGAAGAGGCAGATTGAGTCAATGTAGACTTCCACACCGTCGTACAGCTCGGTGCCGTCGAAGGCCACGGTGACTTTCGAGGCCAGGCGGCGGAGCCAGCAGTGGAGCGAGGTTGTCTCGTTGGTGATGCGCAGGGGGTTGTCGTCGGTTGCCTCGCGGTTGGGGCCGTGGGAGAAGATGCCGAACATCTCGCTGTTCTGCGACAGGTCGCCGACGACCCACCGGCGGGGGGTGTTCTTCATCGCTTGGCGGTCGGCCAGCTGGTCGCGGGTGAGGTCGGGGGCGTTGGCCACGGCGTAGATGTAGAATTCCGTTGCGGGGAGGGTGATGTTGAATGTCACCTTGCCGGTGGCGCTGTCCTGGTAGCCGTCATCTTTCTCGTCGGGGAGGCGGTTGTCCTCCGCGGGGGAGTAGATGATTTTGGTTATGGATATGTTGTTGCCGCTGGTGCCATACAGGTCAACGCCGACGGCTTTCTTGCCGCTGACGAGGGTGAAGTCTTCCAGCAGGAGGCCCTCCTTGTCGTAGATGAGGAGGCGGAGGTTGTCGATGTCCTGTATTGAGTTGCCGGGCTGCGCGGTGTCGGCTGCGCGCGATTCCAGGGGCTGCTCGGTCTCGCTCTCGAAGGCGACTTTCACGGCGATGTGGCGCAGGGAGCCGTCCATGACGCCTCCGGGGCCGGCCTCGAGGAGGTCGTCGGCGCAGGAGGAGGCCATGGCCGCGGCGGCCATGAGCGCCATCAGGCGGAAGAGTATGGAGGAGTATATGGATTTCATTGTACTTAATGGCTGATGAGGTTCGTGCCGGGGAACACGGGCTGCTCTCCTTCGGGGAGCTGCACGCGGTCCGGGGTGTACCACCGCGAGTTCTTTCGGTCGTAGTAGTAATAGAGCTTCTCCGACGAGAAGTCGATGATCTTGTTCCAGCCGGTGTCGGCGTCGACGTTCTGGAAGGGGTTGAGGATCTGCGTCTTCTTGTCGATTGCGAAGAAGTCGTCGTCCATGGGGACGTAGTAGCAGAAGAAGCGGTCGTTGTCGTCGCGCACGAGGCTCCAGCCGGTGTCGGGGTCGGTGGTGATGTACGGGTCGGTCACCTCGGTCGTCTTGTCGGGTCCGTAGTACTTGCCGGTGTCGGGGTCGTACCAGTAGAGGACCTTTCCGTCGTCGTCGAGCACGGGGACGTAGTTTGGCCCGACGATGAGGCCGAAATCGGGTTTGAGGGGCACTTCGTTGTAGGGCACCACCTGCACCATGGGCGTGAGGTTCTTGCGCAGGGCGAAGCGGTACCAGTAGTTGCGCAGCAGGTCGAAGTGCTTCCCGGCGTTATCGCCGGAGTAGAACTTGAACTCCACCATGTCGCGGTCGCCGGTTACCCCCTTGAAGCGCACCATGATAACCGCGCGCTCGGCCTGTGGGCGGGGCCGCGAGCCGTCGGCGGCGACGATGTTGCGGTATTCGGGCACATAGGCTATGAAGGAGCCGGAGGCGGTCTTTGCCATGGGCACCTCGCCGTCGGTCTCGGCGGAGGCGGGGACGGAGGGGGTGTTGACATAGTCCTCGTCGTAGCTGCCGTGCACATAGTCGGCCTCGTTGTTGACCCCGGCGGGGGCGCAGAGGCCGCGTGTGTTGTAGCGGACTATTGAGGCGCTTTCGATGTCGATGGCGGCTCCCTCCTGTTTGAGCACCTCCACCTTGGCGTAGGCGCGCAGCAGGTGCAGGCGGCCGATTTCGGCGTGGTTGAGGTCGTCGAACGAGAGGGTCAGCAGCCTGCCTACGCCGAAGAGGGGTATGGGATTCTCCCGCGAGGGGAGCATCGCCTGGGGGGAGTAGGCGTACTGGATTCCGCGGAGGTCGTCGATGGTGGTTGTGCCGGGCTTGAGCGCGTCTTCGTCGGGGTATTCGGGCCAGTTGGCCAGGGCCACCACCTTCAGCCGCATGCCGCGTATGTCGGCATTTGTCTCCCCGCTGACATAGTAGGTCTTCGAGGTCTCGGTCTGTCCGGTGGGGAGTACGGCCTCGATCGAGATCGGGGCCACGAGGCGGTTCCGCTCGTCGAAGAAGTAGAAGCGGAAGTTTTCGCCGTCGATGTCGATATAGTTCTCGTACCCCTCGCCGGTGTCGTAGCCGTCGCCGAGATAACCGGGGGCGCGCGAGTAGGTTTTGGAGCCGGAGGTGTCGCCCACGGTGAGGCTGAACCCTGTGCGGAGCGTCGTCCCCTCCGGCATTTCGCCGGGGAGGGGGGTGGCCGCGCGGGGCTCGTCGGAGGCACACCCGTGCGTCAGCAGCGCCGCGCAGAGCAGCAGTGCGGAGCGCAGGGTCCTCGCGATAATATGTCTGAACCGTGGGGTCAAGGTTTATTCTCTTCTTATGTGGTTCTTTATATGTTTTGTCATACGCGGCACGCCGCGTCGTTACATAGGGGGTTACAGTTCGATGTCCTGGAACACGACGCGCCAGGAGTTGATTATGATCTGGGATTTGACCCAGCGGTCGTCCTTGTCGAGGAAGAAGACCATGGAGTAGTCGTCCTGGCGGTCGAGGAATTCCTGGTCGTCCATCGGGGTGCCGTCGGGGCGGCGCTTGGTGCCCTTGATCAGCAGGCAGTAGTCGACCAGGGGTATGCTGGCGACGAGCTCCTGCTCGTCGTTGTAGATTCTGACGTAGGGTTTCGGTTCCCCCTCGGGGCGCTTCACCAGGCGGCCCAGCGACAGCTCGGCCACGGCGGCGCTCACCTGGGTGAGGTAGCGCGAGGGGGCGGGGCGTATCGTCGGTTCGGCCTGCGCGGCCGAGCGCGGGGTGGGTGAGGTGATCTCGCCCTCGACTTCCACTCCGGCTATTCCGGCGGAGGTGTGGTGGGCGAAGTAGGTCAGCGGCTCGTCGGGGAGGAGGGTGTTGTCCCAGTCCATCAGGCCGTTCTCGTCGGTGACGGTGAAGGTGAAGGCATCCTTGTCGACCGGCTCGCCCGAGAGGTGCTGCAGGACGATGTGCAGGTCGTTGGTGTTCTTCACCAGGGGCACCTCGTAGACGTGGGTGCCCTGCGATTTGGGGAAGTTCTGAGCCTCGAGGCGCCCGTGGTAGAGGTTGTCGAGGAGGCTTGAGACGTGCGAGCCGTCGGTCTGCCAGGGCCCCGGCTTCGGGGTCTCGCGCTCGCCGAGCGAGCAGCGCAGCTCGGTGTGGACGTCGCTGTCGGTGACGGAGAAGGAGGTGTGGTGCCCCTGTCCGGCCCATGCCAGCAGGGTGTAGTCGCCCGGCGGAACGTCGACGTCCATCAGGTAGCCCTCGCGCGACAGCTCGTCGCCCGATTCGTGTTTCTTGAATACCACGCGGCCCGTGCTTTCGTCGACGACGTAGAGCGTGACGTCCCTCACCTCCGAGGCGAAGGCGTCGGCGAACTTCATATTGTAGTCGTATACGAACTTAACCTTGTAGTATGGGTCGCAGTCTCCCTCGCCGTCGTAGATCAGGCCGTCGCATGAAGCGAGGCCGGCAGCCGCCGCTGAGAGCAGCGCGGCGAAAGCGAGGCGCGATATTATGCGGTCAAAGCGTAGTGTCACGGTTGGTGGTTGGTTTAGGTCGGCCTCCGGGGCTGTCGCCGTCGGGGCGGTGATAGGGTTGGAGAGATGTTGTGATAGGTCGGTGTTTTAAAACCTCTATGGGGATGTCTTGGAACATCTGATTGTAGGGACGCACGGTTCGTGCGTCCGAACGTACAGCCTTGGTAGCCGGTTGGTTGGCGGACGCACGAGCCGTGCGTCCCTACAATTTAGATGAAGATATGGGTTCCGCGGTACCCCCCGCTTGTCGCGGGGGGCGTCACGCGGACCGTGGTTCGTTTAGAGGTCGACGTTCTGGTTGACGATCTTCCAGGAGAGGATGTTGATGTCTACGCCGAGGTAGTACAGGGGATCCTGCGGGCCCTGGGGAATCAGCACTTCGTCGGGGTTGAACACGCCGAAGCCCACTTTCGAGAAGCTGTTGATGGTCAGGTTGTAGTAGTGGTTGCGCACCACGCCGTAGTAGCCTTCCTTGCCGGCGTTGGCTGCGGTGCCCTTGTGCTCGACGGGGATGTAGTAGACGTTCATACCCCCCTTGTAGGCGGTGGCCACGTACTCCGCGTCGGCGGCGGGCTGGTTGTCAGCCAGCTTGGTTTTCAGGTCGCTGATATTGGCGGGTTCGAATTTCACGTGCTCGGCCTCGGTCTCGGTGGCGGGCACGATGACTTTCTTGTAGACCTCGGCGGTCTCGTCAGCGACTACGACGTGCACCTGGCCGGTCTTTGTGCCCTGTGCCTCGAGCTTGAAGAACGCGGGGGTCACCTGCTCGTAGCCGTCGCCACCGGCGTTCAGCTTGGTGTAGAAGTTGAGGTTGTCCTTGTTGCCACCCTCGATCTTGTCGAGGATGTACTGGATGTAGGAATCCTCGAGGTAGAGCACGCCGTGGTAGTTCACCATGTCGAGCTTGTTGCCGTTGGCGTCGCAGATGTTGGTCTTGAGCACGACGTGGGTGGTCTGCGAGGTGATCACGCTCTTGTCTGTGCCGGTATTGTTGGTGGCGAACAGGCTCTTGGCGTCGTTGGTGTTCTCGTTGCAGTAGTCGTAGCCGCCGAGGGTCTTGTTGTCGGTACCCCATTTGGTGTATACCAGACCGAGGGCGTCGGCGGCGGTGCTGCCGGTGACGTTGGCTACGGGGTTCTGTCCGTAAACCGCGGACTCAGCCCAGAAGCTGCGGAAGTAGTCGGGTTTGGCCCAGTCGGTGGCGGTGCCGAAAGGAGCGGCGGTCTGCCAGCCGGAGGAGAGCTGCTTCGACATGTAGGCCTTGTTGGCTGTGCCGCTGAGGTTCCAGCCGAGCACCTCGATGTAGAGGTCGGTGGTTGCGGTCTGGTCGGGGTTCTCCTGGTCGTTGGGCTTGCCGGCGACGGTCTGTGTGAGCTTGTAGAGGGTGTGTTCTACGCCATCCTTGTCGGTTCCCTTGACAGCTTTCGCGGCAAGAGTCTCTGCGAGAGAGAGCTTCACCTTGGCGGCGAGGCGCTCCACGTAGATCTTCACCGCCTGGCCGTCGGTGGTAGCCGCGTCGGGAGTGGTGTAGAAGTCGGTCGACTCGAGCTTGGTGGCGTAGGGATACTTGTTGTCGTGGTTCTTTTCGCCGTTTCCGGTGGTGCTGAAATACGACGAGGTGCTCATCACCATGTTGCCGCTGGCACCGTACGATGCGAGTTTCTTGGCGGTTGCCTCGATGGTCGATTCCGGTGCGAAGTTGGGATCATTGAGAACGGTGATCATATATTCGGGCCACCCTTTCTCGGTGAGGCCTTCGAGCACGAGGATGTTGTCGCTGCCCATGTACTCGATGTTCTCGTCAATGGGATCGTCCTCTTTGAAGTTGGGATTCACCATCTTCCCTTTGAGCACGAAAGTGCCGGTGCCGTCGAAGAAGAAGAACTGGGCGCTGGTAACCGCGTGCTCGTTTTCGATGCCGTCCTCGTAGTTGCCGAGGTCGCTCGATTTGGAGGCGGGAGCGCCGTAGACGTCGTTGACGTCGCCGATGCTGATTTTCATGTAGGCCGTGTCGCCGACGGGGCCGTTGGGGCCGACGGGCTGCTTGCCACCGTCCATGGGCTCCTCGGAAGAGCAGGCGGAGAGCATCGCGATCGCCGCGAAAGAGGCGAGAAGTCTGCTTACTTTTTTCATTGTAATTGGTTTAGAGATGTTTATAATTTTGTTGATTGTTTTATTCCGTTTCGGAGGCCGGGGGGCGGGGGTTACTTCCCGCTTTTTTCCGGCTCTATGAGGTATTCCACGGTGGGGGCGTTGATCAGCGCCTCGAGCTTGGCAAGCTCCTCGGCGGCGATGTCGAGGCCTCGGTCAGCGGCGGCGCGCATCAGGTCGCGGGCGCGGAGGTTGTCGCCGGTGCGGGCGGCCAGCACTCCTCGGGCGTAGACGCTCTCGGGGGTGTCGCCGGCGTTGGCCAGGTAGGCCGCGGCGGCGTTGAGGTCGCCGCGCTCCATGGATATGTTGGCGGCGTTGAGGTTGGCGGCCTCGTCGCGCGGGTGTATCTTGACGGCCGTCATGAACACCTCTTTATACTCCGGGCTGTCGACGGGGTATGTGGCGGCTATGCGCTGGAAGTCGACGGGGCGCAGGCGGTCGGGGGTCGAGGTGTAGACGCGTTTCAGCTCCTCGATGTCGACATAGGTGCGTATGCGGTATTTGACGGTGTAGTCGGAGTGGCGCAGGGCCGGATACACGCTGTCGAGCATCAGCTTGTACTCCTGTGGGAAGCGGCGGCGCAGCTCGTGGTCCTTGGGGTCCGGCTCCATCTTCGAGTCGATCACCTCGAGGATTTCGGCGCGGTGGGGGAGGGCGCATTTCTCCACCCAGGCGCGGAGGCCCGCCCAGTCCTCCGGCTCGTAGTCGGTCGACATGATCTCGGGGTCGAAGTGGTAGTGCTCGCGCACATATTCTTTAAGGGCGGCCGTGCGGCCCATGGCCAGGCGCACGTTGTTGGAGTAGGAGCCTTCGGGCGAGGCGAAGCCCTTGATGGTGACGCGGGTGATTGTGGCGTCGGGGTCGTCCTTCACCTTGTCGATTGTGGCGATGATTTTCGCCAGCTCGGCCTTGTTGCCGCGGTACCAGGGGCGGATTTCTGTGCGGTTGACGATGAAGTCGACGAAGGCGCGCCCCTCGGCGCTGCGCTCGATGGTGCTGTCGCTCAGCAGGGCCACGTAGCGGTGGGCCGGGCGCGCGGGCTTCTGCTCGAAGTCGAGCAGGGCCAGCGGGGTCTCCTCCTGGGGCACCGGGGCGTCGCAGCAGTTGGCCACTTCCTCGCGCATGACGACCTTGGCGCGGTTCATCCAGGGCTGGAAGGGGACCTCGCGGCGGTACTCGATCTGTTCCTTGGACCCGGCGTGGAACACTTTCTCCCCCTCGGCGAGGTCGTCGTTGCGCAGGTGGGAGTAGTAGCGGTTGCGGCCGGCCACCCTGATGGAGGGGAGCGCCAGGGAGTCGGCGCTGTCGAGCGCCCGGACAACCGGGGTGAAGAGCACCTCGCGGTCGCGCCCTGGATTGACGCTCCGGGGGTTGATGTCGAGCGCCACGGTGAGCTCGCCGTCGTGGCGCGCCACCTTGATGTCGCTCACTTTCAGCGAGCGGGCCTCGGCTGTCTGGAGGCCGGCCGGGAGCGCCGCCAGGAGTGAGAGGGCGATGGCGGCTATGTGTGTCGTTGCCGTATGTTTTTTCATATGTTGAAGTCTCAGAATGTGTAAACCAGGTTCAGGGCGGCCTTGGTGACGCCGAAATAGTTGTGGGGGACGCCCGTGCGGACGCGCTGGCCGCAGTCGGCGCACTCGTAGACGTCGGAGCGGGTGTAGACCCACCCGATGCCTATCTCCGCCTCGAAGTTCCAGTGGCGGTCGAGGATCCATGAGTAGCCGTAGGCTATGCCCGCGCCGGCCATCCATCCCTGGTAGCGGTGGTCTTTGAGCTTGCCGAAGTCGGTGCCCAGGAAGCTGAAATCCATGTCGAGGTTGCCGAAGTTGTACTGGCCCCCGAGCAGGTGTGCCCCGACGAAGTGGCCCGAGAAGGCCTGGCAGAACCAGTAGCGGGCCTCGGGCTGCGCGAGCCAGTGCTTCCAGCGGCGGCCGTCGACAGTCCACGCGTTGAGGTTCGCGCTGAGGTCGGCCGTCCATTTCGGGGCGAGCCTGGCCTCGATGCCCCCGTTGAGGGTGAGGGTGGCGTCGTAAAGAAGATTGGTTTTTATGGCGACGTTCTGCGCTACGGCCGACAAGGCGCACAGTAGCAAAGCGAGAATCGTTGCCCGGACTCTTATTCTCATAAGCTGAATGCCTGGTGTGATTCTTAGTATAGCGAAAGAATTATGCAGAAATGTGATCTAATCAAGCGCGCAAGATTCTTTACAAGTGTGCAAAATTACCAAAAATGGTGATTTTTACCCCCCCTATTTTGCGTTAAAATATGTTAACAGCAACAAACTATAACATTGGTTAAATGAGTGGTGTTGTAGCTGTTGCGTCAACAGATTCCCGCTCGGAGGCGCCCCTCGCGGCGTGCCCTGGAGCCGTTCCGGGGCACGGGGCCGCTGCCTGGCGCCGCCATTTCTGAATATTCGTTGTTTCGCGTATAGTCAACTCACGGATGTCCCCGCGAACTGCCGGATGCCTCCTGGCGTTTCCTCGGGATTCCGGGCTGCAAAGTTAGTGAGAATATCCCGTTTTACCCCCCCATTTGTTAAATTGTGTTAACAATATGGCGCTTCATCCCCTCGTCAACCCCCTCCCGCTCCATTCCTCTATCGTTTCATCTATCGCCCCCGCCGGGGCGAGGCGTGTCAGCGGACGGCTTTCTCCGCCGAGCCGTCGCCATATAGGAGTATATGGGGCTGCCCCGGGAGGGGCGCCTCGATGAGGCGCCCGCTGAGGTCGTAGGTGCGGATCGGCGCCGCGGGCCGCGCGGCTGCCGCGGCTGTTTCGTCGGATGATGTCTTGGATTCGCCGAGCGAGTAGACGCGGGTGCGGTAGGTGGTTGCAGCCGAAGTGCCTTCCCTGTGGTAGTCGAAATACAGAATCACAATTGATGGTTTGTCGTTTATTTTGTAAATCGGCCCCATCATATTGATTGTTTGCGACGCTGTGCCGAGGTCGAAAAGTAGGCTTCCGTCGCGCGCGTCGAAGGCCTGGGCTTTGGCATAACCCGGTTCGCCGTAATTGGTGGCTGTGGCGGTGAAGGAGACGATAAAGAACGGAACCTCGCCGTTAATCCTCATGCTCGGGCTGAACGACACGCTGCCGGGCTTGTAGCCGTCGGGGACGGCGTAGGTCACCTGGTAGTCGTCGCGTATGGAATAGTCCTCGTTGTAGGTCATCAGCGACAGCGTGTTGCCCTCGGCAGAAATCAGCGGTGAGTAGAAATAGCGGTCGTCGTCAGCCTCAGTGTAGACGGGGAAGTTCAGCGGCGAGTAGTAGCCCTCGAACTCGTGCTCAAGCGTCAGCGCCGGAGCCGTTTCCGCACCCGCCGCCCTGAGGCACAGGACTGCCGCCGCGGCAAGAATGGAGAATAGTCTCGTTTTCATAAATATTTATGGAGAGAAGTGGGATATTGTTAGAGCGGACCGGCGCTTATCTACGGATGGCGGTGAGTGACGGTTGCCATTTTTATTAGACTTAAAACCATGACGAGATGTCACGGTTTTAAGCTATGCCTGGTGCCGACAATTCATACGTGGTCGGGGGTCATTCCCACTCGATGGTGGCCGGCGGCTTGGAGGAGATGTCGTAGGTGACGCGGTTGACGCCGCGGACGCGGTTGATGATCTTGTTGGAGACGTCGGCCAGGAAGTCGTAGGGGAGGCGGGCCCAGTCGGCGGTCATGGCGTCGGTGGAGGTGACGGCGCGGAGCGCGACGGCTCGCTCGTAGGTGCGTTCGTCGCCCATGACGCCCACGCTCTGCACCGGCAGGAGGATCGCCCCGGCCTGCCATACCTGGTCGTAAAGGCCGGCCTCGCGGAGGCCGTTGATGAAGATGGCGTCGGCCTCTTGCAGGACGGCGACCTTCTCGGGGGTCACCTCGCCCAGGACACGCACGGCCAGGCCGGGGCCTGGGAAGGGGTGGCGCTTGATGAGGTGTTCGGGCATGCCGAGCTCGCGTCCCACTGCGCGCACCTCGTCCTTGAACAGCAGCCGCAGGGGCTCGCAGAGGCGCAGGTTCATCTTCTCGGGGAGGCCGCCGACGTTGTGGTGGCTCTTGATGGTGGTGCCGGTGATGGATAGCGACTCGATGCAGTCGGGGTAGATGGTGCCCTGGGCGAGCCATTTCACGTCCTTCACCTTGTGGGCCTCCTGGTCGAATACGTCGATGAACCCCTTGCCGATGATCTTGCGCTTGCGCTCGGGATCGGTCACGCCCGCCAACTCGCCGAAGAACTTGGCGGACGCGTCGACGCCGACGACGTTCAGCCCCAGCCCCTCGTAGTCGCGGAGAACGTCGGCGAACTCGTTCTTGCGGAGCATGCCGTGGTCCACGAAGATGCAGGTGAGGTTCTTACCGATGGCGCGGTTGAGCAGCACGGCGGCCACCGACGAGTCGACGCCGCCTGAGAGGCCGAGCACTACCTTGTCGTCGCCCAGCTGCTCGCGGAGGGCGGCCACGGTGGTGTCGATGAACGACGCGGCGCTCCAGTCCTGCCTGCCGCCGCAGATGCCGACTACGAAGTTGCGCAGCAGGACGGTGCCGATGGTAGAGTGGTAGACCTCCGGATGGAACTGCACCCCCCACGTCCGTTCCCCCTCCACGCGGTAGGCGGCTATGGCCACCTTGTCGGTCGAGGCGATGGCTCGGAATCCGGCGGGGACGGAGGTTATGGTGTCGCCGTGGCTCATCCACACCTGCGCTCCCGGCTCGATGCCCGCCATGAGGGGGTCGGCCTGGTCGACCTTTTCGAGGATCGCGCGGCCGTATTCGCGCGAGGCGGCCGGCTCGACGGTGCCCCCGTCGGTGTAGGCCATGAACTGCGCGCCGTAGCAGATGCCGAGCACCGGCAGGTGGCCGCGGATGCCGTCCAGTTCCGTCTTGAAGGCCTTTTCGTCATAGACCGAGAAGGGGGAGCCGGAGAGGATCACGCCGATTACCGACTCGTCGCCCCGGGGGAACTTGTTGTAGGGAACGATCTCGCAATACATGTTGAGTTCGCGCACGCGGCGCCCTATGAGCTGGGTTGTCTGCGAGCCGAAGTCAAGGATGATGATTTTTTCCTGCATAACGTAGGGTGGGGTGTTGTTTTCTGTTCTTCCGCGAAGTTACGCGTTTTTCGCGATGTGCCGGGAGGGTTTATCCGGAAATTTGTTATATATTTGCAATCAAAACAATAAGACGTATGACGCAGATAACCATTAACGTCGAGGACGCATCCATACTCCCGCATCTGAAAAAGATACTGAACGCGATAGAGGGAGTTTCAATAGCCAGGCCGGCGAAAAAGCGAAAAACCGGTCTCGAGGAGGCGTGCGAGGATGTCCGTGCCGGACGTGTATTCAAGTATGACGGTTCGCGGGACTTGTTCCAGGCTCTCGGCATATGAAATATTCGATAGAGACCACCAACCGTTTCAACAAATCGTTCAAGCGCTGCCTGAAACGCGGGCTGAACGTTGATAAGTTCAAGGATGTGGTCGTACTGCTGGAGAATACGGGGACGCTCCCTTCCCGGTACAGGCCGCATAAGCTGGTCGGCGATTACGCGGGTTTGTGGGAGTGCCATATCGAGCCGGACTGGCTGCTGGTGTGGGATCAGAATGACACGACGCTGACGTTGCTGTTCATCGATACGGGGACTCATTCCGACCTTTTCGGTTGAGAGGCCGTTTATTTCATCGCGGCGGCGTGTCCGGCGGGGCCGACGGTCCAGAGCCGGTCGCCGGGGCGCAGCCGTTCGGCGGCGGGATGCTCGAGGAACTCGCCGCCGCGCTCGATGCCGACGACATGGGTGTGGTAGCGGCGGCGCACCTCGGCTGTGGCCAGCGTCTCGCCTATCAGGGGGGAGGTGGCCGTCAGCACAACGGAGGTCAGCCGGAACTCGGGGGCCGGCCCGGTGGGGGCAAGCTCCTGCCCGGCCTCGAGGTCGGGCAGCACGGCCGAGATCTGGTCGTCGGTGCCGATCACCCCGATGGTGTCGCCGGGGAAGATGCGCGTGTCGCCCGAGGGGACGGCGATGGTCTGCGGGCCGCGCTGGATCATCACCACGTCGACCCCGTAGCGTCCCCGCAGGTTGCTGTTCGCGAGGCGCTCGCCGACGAAGGGGCAGCCGTAGCCGACGTGTATGTGGGCCAGGTGGAGGTCGCTTATGAGGTTGTTGTGCTTGCCGGTGCGGCGCAGGTCGCGCTCGTTGAGGTTGTTGACGAACCTGGCCTCTATCTCCCTGAGCCTGCGGTTGAGGCTCTTGGACAGGAGCATGAGCAGCAGGAAGAGGCATCCCAGCCCTACGAGGAACCCCACGCGGAGGGAGTAGGCCGAGGCCAGCGTGTGCGTTATGAAGCCCAGGGCGATCAGCAGTCGGAACACCATCATAACGATGCGCGGCACCCGGAGCCTGCGGGCCGAGATGCCCGCGGCCCTGGCGTTCATCTGCGGCGGCAGCACCATGGCGAGCAGGAAGGGTGCCATGGCCGAGAGGGTCACAACGACCCCGGCCAGGCGGCTCCACGAGGGAATCCACCTGTCGAGCAGCGGCTGCGCGAACCGCGAGCACGCCATGGATATGGCCGCGAGCACGACGGAATAGAGCGCCACGCGCCACAGGTAGCGTTTAAGCAGGGCTCCCCAGGCGCGCCGTGTCGAGCCGCCACCCTCGTCGGTCGCGTCGGCGGCCTCGCCCTGGTAGCGGTCGATCAGGAAGTGGAGGCGCCGGGGCAGGTGGCGCTCCACGAGCCGGTAGGCCGGATCCGCCATCCTTATGAAATAAGGCGTGGTGAATGTCGTCAGCACCGACACGGCGACCACGATCGGGTAAATCTCCGGGTCGAGCACGCCCAGGCTCATGCCGAGGGTCGCGATGATGAAGGCGAACTCGCCGATCTGCGTCAGCGAGAACCCCGACTCGATGGCCACCTTCAGGGTCTGCCCGGTGATGAGCATGCCGAAAGTGCCGAACACCGTCATCCCGACTATCACCGCCGCCGACAGCAGCAAAATGGGCCACCAGTATTGGGCAATCACAGCCGGATCGACCATCATGCCCACCGAGATAAAGAAAACCGAGCCGAAAAGATCTTTCACAGGGGTCGTTACCTGATCGATGCGCTCGGCGTAGCTCGTGCCCGCCAGGATCGACCCCATGACGAATGCCCCCAGCGCCAGCGAGAAGCCGCAGAGCACCGAGAAGACCGCCATCGACAGGCACAGCCCCATGGAGACCACCAGGAGGGTCTCGTCGTTGAGGTACTTGCGGCAGCGGTTGAGGAATGACGGCAGAACGAACACCCCCACCAGGAACCAGATCACCAGGAAGAAGAGCAGCTTGCTGACGCTCATCAGCATCTCGCCCCCCTCCACGCTGTTGTTGAGGGCTATCGACGAAAGAATGACCATCATGACCACCGCGAAGAGGTCCTCGACGATGAGCACGGCGAACACCAGCGAGGCGAACTTCTTCTGCCGCAGCCCCAGGTCGGTGAACGCTTTTATTATAATAGTGGTCGACGACATGGAGAGCATGCCCCCGAGGAAGAGGCTGTTTATGTCGGTGAAACCCAGCAGCCGGCCTATGCCGAACCCCGTCACCATCATGCCTGCGACGATTGTCAGCGCCGTGACCACCGCCGACCCCCCGGTGTTGACCAGCTTCTTGAAACTGAATTCCAGCCCGAGCGAGAACAGGAGTACGATGATTCCGATCTGGGCCCAGAACTCGATGTTCGCCTCTGTCGTGACCGACGGCAGCGGCTCGAAGTTGGGGCTCGCCAGGAAGCCGGCCACGATGTAGCCCAGCACCACCGGCTGCTTGATCCATTTGAACAGGAGCGTCACCACCGCCCCCAGGAGCAGGATGAACGCCAGGTCGGAAATCAGACTCTCGAGTTGTGGCACGGCGGCCGAGCATAGAACCATGTCGCGAAATTACAAAAAATACCGCGAAAATTTGGCAGTTAGCCGAAAACGTCATAACTTTGCAGTCGCAAAAAGCCTCAGTATGCGCCGGGGCTGTCGCATTATGTGTTGGCCCATTCGTCTATCGGCTAGGACGCAAGATTTTCATTCTTGAAAGAGGAG
>CAJTRT010000044.1 GCA_910579105.1 uncultured Muribaculaceae bacterium
ACGCCTGGAAAGCGTGTATACGCCAAAAGCGTATCCCGAGTTCGAATCTCGGTCGCTCCGCAGAATCTAAGATCCCGCAAGCAGTTCTGCCTGCGGGATTTTTTGCCATTGATACCTATGCCGGGACCAACACTTTACATAATAGCCGGTTGCAATGGTGCCGGAAAGACTACGGCATCCTACTCCGTGCTGCCCAGCTTGTTGGAATGTAAAGAATTTGTAAACGCCGACGAAATAGCGAAAGGACTGTCGCCATTCGACCCGGAATCCGTGGCAATCGAGGCCGGAAGGCTAATGCTGCGACGCATCAATCTGCTGCTTGGCCAAAGAAAGACATTCGCCATAGAGACAACCCTCGCGACACGCAGCTATATCTCCCTGGTGAAAAGAGCGCGAAACGCAGGATACCGCGTGGTGCTGCTTTTCTTTTGGCTCGCCTCGCCTGAAATGGCGATAGAAAGAGTGGCCAAGCGCGTAAGCGACGGAGGCCACAATATCCCGGCCGAAACAATAAGGCGCAGATATTGGTTAGGATTACAGAATTTCTTCCAATTATTCGCGCCGATTGTTGATAGCTGGATGTTTTATGATAATGCGGACGCCACAATCCAGGTGGCAAACAACCGCGTTGTCTTTCACAGTGACTTATTCAACAAAATCAGGGAATTATGTCTGAACAGGAAGAACTGAATCTTTTTGAAAAGATTGACGAGGGCCTGAAACAGTCCTTTGAAAACCTCCTGCGCCGCAAGGCCGCCCTGGGACAGGACGTGGTATTTGCCGACGAGAACGGGCTGCCACGGGTTGTGGCCGCCCGCAAAGCCCTCGCCGACTACGAGCGCGAAAGGCAATAACCCCGCGGGGTCCGGGAACCAACACCGGGGACAGGGCGTTGGTATTGTATGATCAAGTTCTATTCGTGCGAGGAAGAGGGAATCGTCGAGAGGGAGCGGTGGGATCCGCATTACTGGATAAATGCGGAGGCACCGGACGAGGATGACCGCGAGACGCTGCGCAAACTCGGCGTGCCGCAGTCATTCATGGAGAACCTGGCCGACATGGACGAGCGCCCCCGGTTCGAACGCGAGGACGGGTGGCTGCTGACGATCGTGCGCATCCCCCACAGCAACAGGGCCGACCGGCTCGGATTCGCGACAGTGCCTTTGGGAATCATGACCAAGGGAGACATAATAATCACCGTCTGCGCCATAGAGTCGCAACTGATTCCCGACTTCATAGACCACTGCAACCGGCGGCATATCTCCGTCGACAACCAGCCCGACTTCGTGCTGCGCATAATATTCGCCTCAACCTACTGGTTCCTCACCTACCTGAAAGACATCAACAGCACCATAGAGGAATACACCGGCAACCTCATAAAAGGCGTGAGCAACGACATTCTGCTAAACCTCATGGAGCTGCAGAAGTCGCTTGTCTACTTCAACACATCGCTCCAGGGGAACAGCATGCTGATCCAGCGCCTCGACAAGGTTTTCGAGGCTGACTGCGACGCCGATCTCATAGAGGACGTCGAAATCGAGCTTTCACAGGCCACAAACACAGTGAACGTGTATATGGAGATTCTCTCCAACAGCATGGACACCTTCGCCTCCGTCATCTCCAACAACGTCAACAACGTGATGAAGACCATGACCAGCATATCGCTCATACTGATGATCCCTACCCTGGTGGCCAGCTTCTACGGCATGAACGTCGACGTGTGGTTCGGCACGGCCCCGCAGGCCTTCCTCTTCATCATTCTGTTCTCGTTCGGCGTCAGCGGCCTGGCCTGGTGCATCCTCCACCGCAAAGGGTGGCTCTGACCAGCGGGCGCTGTCATAGCGGCACGTCTGGGTCGTCGCTATGACAGTGCCCGTCCATCCGGGTAAAAAACAGGCGCTGTGCCGAAATTCCGGCACAGCGCCCGTCTTTTTCAATCTGGGGATTATCAGCGGATTATGACCTTGGTCGCGATGCCGCCCTGGTGGCGGATGTAGACACCGGCACCGGGATTGGCCACGCGGATGCCCTGGAGGTTGTAGAATACGGCGTCAGCCTCGTCGGCCTCGACCTCCACGGGAATCAGAGCGGAGGGGGTCTGCGCCTCGACAGCCTCGCCCAGTCCGCCCATCTCGTTGGCGGCGCGCACGGTGTAGACCGCCGCGGAGCGGTTGAGAGGCGTCACGTCAAAGGCGGGTTCGGTGGTGAAGGCGACAATCCTGCCGTCGGCGCACACGGCCCAGAGGGAAGCGTAGTCGCAATCATCCCAGGAAATCACGCCGTTGTCGATAACGACGTTCGAGGGGGCGGGAGCCTGCTCGGCGTGGGTCGCGGGATCCCAGTCGTCATCGCCGCCCATAACGACGGCGAGCGAGTGGGCCTCGGCCTCGGCCTTGGTCAGCGAGGGGTTGTTGGCGTGCCCCTTGAAGGAGCTCTTGCGGTCCTTGAGGTCGATCACTGTGCCGGAAGCGGTGGTCGAGTTGTACTCGGCGAAACGAGCGGGCCATCCGTCGCCCATCTCGTTCCAACCAACGGCCGAGGGACGCACGGTCATCTTCGTGTCGATGAAGAGCGCGATAGGTGTTCCCTGACCCCAGGGACGGCCGAGAGTAAACTTGCCGTCGGGATTTGTGCCACCGTCAGCCTTGTCGTTCTCGCCGACGATCTCGCAGTCCTTGAAGATATAACCATACTGCTTGGGCTTGGAGGGCACGGCGAGATATCCGGCGCCCACCATCTGGAGGGTCACGGCGTTGTAGAACACATCGCCCTTGCCGCAGAGGAAGTCGGTGCGTCCGCGGAGCACGCCACCCTCGAAGTAGAAACGACCGTTCTCATTGTTGGAGACGTAGGTATCCTGGTAGCCCCAGAGACAAACGTCCTTCATGATGGTCTTGTCGGAGTTGTCGTTGACCTCGATGTCGCGGCCGTGCTTGTCGCCCATGGCGCTCTTGATGGTCAGGTTCTGGAAGTAACAGCCGGTGGCGGTCTTCTCGAGACGGAGCACGTCGCCCTTGCCGATACCTTCGAGCGGGTTCTGTGGGCCGTAATCGGTAGACACGAGCTTGTCGGGAACAATGTTGGTGACCACAACCCCGTCGCGGCTCTCTCCGATGAACGAGATGTTCGGAGCGGTGACGTAGGTTGTCGGGTCGGAGTAAGCCACGCCGTCAGTGCCGGTCTTGGTGGCAGTGGCGCTCGCGGGGAGCTTGTATTCGCCGTTGTAGATGAAAATGCGGAAACGCTTGGTCTTGTCCGCACGAGTGTTGGCCGCGGTTATGGCCTGGACAAGCTCGTCGGACGAGCTGGCATACGCGTCATAGAGAGCCTTGTCGACCGCCGGACGGGTCTTCGTGGTGAAGTTGATCACGACAGGCTCCGTCATGGCGTTGCCGGTGAGGTCTGCCACGCTGCCGGCGGGAAGCGTGAACTTGTAGGGAGTGCCGTAGGCGAGGTTCTTGTAGTTGAACATCACGGTCTTGCCAGTCACGGCGGGTTCAAGCTCGAGGTCGCCGAGGGTCGCTTTCGCTCCCTCGCTGACCATGACCTTCTCGTCGAAAGTCAGGACGATCTTGCCGTTGATGGATGCCGTGGTCGAGCCCTCTTCGGGAACCTGCGACACGAGCACGGGGGCGGTGCCGTCGTCAACGAGCCGGGCGGTGCCGACTATGAAGGACGCGCCGAGAGCTATGCCGTCGTTGTCGGAGGCGGTGCCGATCTTTTCGGAAGTCTTGTCGGAAATCCAGCGGATGAAGAGCTGGGGCTGGTTATTGGCGGCCGCGGGGAGGGAGAAGGTAGCGTCAACCCAGTTCTTCGTGCCGGGGATGCTTACGGTCCCCACCTTGGTCCAGGTCTCGCCGTCGAGCGAGTATTCCACATCCTGCTTCGAGTAGGCGTTATAGTTGAGCGCCATGGCGGTAATCACCTTTATGTCGGTGAACGCCTCGGCGTTGACCATGGTCTGCCAGTAATAGTCGCCGATTCCGGTAGTGCGCCAGTTAACGGCGGCGGGACGCCCCTCGTAGCCTCCGGCGGCGAACTGGCTCTTGTCGAGCCATCCCTGGATGTCGCCCGCGGCGTTGCGCAGGTTCAGGGCGGCGGCGTCATTGTCGGCCGCGCAGAAGTCGGCCACTCGGCCGTTGTTGCCGGCCTCCATAAAGTCCCATCCGGCAATGAAGTCGGCGGCGTCGAAGTTGGCCGTCAGAGCCTTGTCGGCATCCATCGTCAGCTTGACCTCGCTGGAAGTCTGGCCGTCGTCCCAGCTTGCGAAAGTGACAACGGGATTGGAGGTCGCGGTCACGGTAACCTGCGTGCCCTCCTCATACATACGTTTGCCGTCGACCATAGTGCCGGCTGGCACGGGCTGCACCTGGTAGGCATTGGCGCCGCCGGACACTCCGAGCGACAGCTCGTAGGTGGTAAGTTTGGCGAAATTAGCGGTCAGCCCGGCGTTGGCGGTCATAGTGTAAGTGAATTCGGCCTCCTCGGAAACCACCGCGCCGGAAGCGTCGGTCCAGTTGGTGAACGCGTAGCCGAAATTCTTGGCGGCGGTCAGCTTGACCTCCGTCCCGGCCTCATACTCGGCGGCGTTGGGATAAGCCGAAACCGAGCCGCCCTCCGCGGGAGACGCGGCCAGGGAGAGCGCGTACATCTCGACCTCCTGAACCTGCCCGTCAACTATGCCGGTGAGCCGGAGGTTGTTGAACCCTACCTGCTTGCCCGCGTCAAGGCTGTAAATGTTTATCGTAAGATAGAAGCCCTCGTCTGTCGCAAGCGACGCGGGAATGTCGTAGCTGAAATCGTAATTGGGGTTGGCCTCGTTCGCCTTGTTACGGCCCGGAATCAGCCCGGTTGCGAGCGTCTGCTCATTGCCCTTGGCATCGCGGGCCTTGATGTCGAGCTTGCCACCCCCGGTGCCGACACGGAGGATGTTGGCGGAAACATGGGTCGGGGTAAAGGTCACGCCTTTTTTCGGCTTCACGAACCAGGTGACGGCGTTCTCATCTCTCGCTCCGCCATCCTTCGCGGCAGGACCGAAACAGGTAAAAGTCTTTCCGTCCCAGGAGATTGTTTTGGCTGTGTAATGCGACAGGTTGGAACCCCACGACAAGGCCGATGTGCCGATCGCGCCGTCGGGAACGACCTCTGCCTCGGAAAGCTCGCCGTTGAAAGGCCATACGATGCTGGCGGCCTCGTTCTCGAACCTCGCGCCGCCGGGATTGGGGGCGGCCACGACGGGGAGCACCACCTGTATGTAGCGGAAATAGCTGCCGTCGCCGATCACGACCTCGACAGGGTCGGTCGCCGAACCGCAGGTGAACGAGGGGGTGGTAACGCCCTGGTTGATTACCTGGCCGTCGATGGTGGTCGTTGTGGTGGCGCCGTAGGATTCGAGCGAGATCACCGCTCCCTTGCAGGAGGGAACCTGGAAGGAGGTGCCGGGGTTGAGCTGCGCCCAGTCAGTCCAGGCCGCGTTGGCGAACTTGCCGTCGTTGGTGGTTGAGAACGGCAGTGGCACGTCGATGGTCACTCCGCCGATTTCGGCCTGGGTGACCCACACAAGGCCGTCCTGGTTCTGTATGCCGCCGGTCGAGGGCGCGCCGTTGCGGCGCTGGAAGTCCCAGCGGAGGGTCAGAGGTTCGGTGCGGTCGGCGAGCGATGCGGCGTTGTCGGTGAACACGGGTGTCAGCGTGATGTCGGAGTTTACCGTCACTTCGTCACCGATGGCATAGGTGTTCGTGCCGTCGGTCCAGCCGGTGAGGGTCTTACCCTCGCTGTAAACCGTCATGTTCTTCGGGATGACGAATGTCGCCCCTTTCTCCACCGTCTCGTTGGCGGGAAGAATTGTGGCCAGCGCGCCGGTGTCTCCAAGGCCGTAGGACACGGTGAAATCCTCCACGAGCTGCGAGGGGTCGACCGCCTCGACGGCGATGTAGGAGGCGTAACCGCCCCCGCTGATGGTAAGCGTGGCGGCGCCCCCCTTGTATATGGTCGAGACGATGTTTTCGGCCTTGTTCTGGTGGAAACACTTGCCGATATTGATGTTGAATGTGCCGACAGTCTCTCCCGCGGCATTCTTCACCGTGGCGTCGCCGCCGTAGGCGCAGGAACCCATGGAGATTTTCACAGGACCCTCGACATCAACGGTCGAGGAAAAGTTCCCCCACCCGTGCTCGTCGGAGTGGTACTTGCCTTTAAGAGTTATCGCCGCTGTCGCGTCGCCAGACGCGACACGGCTGACGGTACCGTCAGCCGCCACGGCGGCTCCGAACTCCACAAACGTTTTGTTGGCGATTTCGTCACTTTCAAGGAGATTGCCGTTGGTAAGGTCAATCTTGATGTCGCGGAACTCGGCATGCGCCGCCGGCATCCCCAGCAGGCACGCCAAGACCACGACAACTTTCCAAATTTGCCTTGTCATAAGTGTAAAAAACGGAATTTTAGTTTGGTATTAAAATATTAAGGATAGAGTATGCGCCTTTTCAACGTGCGAAATTAACATTTAAGCGACTTATCTCCAACCCCCTCGGCACATAATCCACCGAATCCGTCAAAAACAGCACCCCGCGCAGTCGCTGCGCGGGGTGCCGGTGGAATGAATCCGTATGTTGTATTTGTGTATGAATCCTTGCGGGATATGTATGATTTGTTCCAACGACCTCGTCAGGGAGCATTCTGAGAGGTCAGAAACGCTTCCCTTGCAGGTCGTCGTTGTTAATGGAGCGGTCGGTCTTGCGGACTTCGGCTTTCAGCGAGCCGAAACGGAAAGAGATGCTTATCCCGGCATAGCACTGCTCGTAGGAATATGTGTCGCGGATGCCGGTGTAGTCGGAGTTCACGGAGTAGACACGGGAACGGGTGGTCGTCGGGAGGAACAGGTTGTTGGCGTAGACCCGCGCCGTCAGTCTGTCGTCTTTCAGGAACGAGCGCTGAAGCGAAATCTGGTACCACCACCTCGCGGCGCCAAGCGGCACGGTGTATTTGTAGACACTGTTGACATACCCGTCGCCATACTGCGCATTGAGCATCACCCGCAGGCGCCACGGCAGTTTCTGCGAAACCTGCACCCACGGATGCCACACCCACCGCTCCACCTTCGCGCCCGTACGGGGCGAATAGCAGCGCCCCATGCCGCCGGACCCGCCGGCATAGAGCTGTGTCTTGTCGGTTGGCGAATACTGGACGTAGAAACTGCCATAAAATAAGCGCTGGCGGTCGCCGTTGTCGTAGGTGCTGTAAAGCACGTTACCCTCCATCCAGCGCACGTCGCACAGCTCGTTGTTGGAGAAAGTGTACCACAGCGTCGCGTCGACGTACAGCTTGTTCCTCGTCAACGAATAGTTGAGCGACAGATTGTTGACACGCGCGCTTTCCAGGTCGGGGTTGCCGTGGTGCACAATATAGGGAGAGGCGTTCACCGCCGGGTTCAGATAGCTTATGCCCGGCCGCTGGATCGAAGTCGAAAAGGCAGCCCGCAGGGAGTTCGCGTCGTTGACCTGCCACATAACCGACGCGGCGGGCACAAGGTCGTTGAGATTGCTGCCGAAATCGGGCTGCGAGCCGTCGAGGAACCTGGCGTCGAGCCGCGAGAACTCGTAGCGCAGCCCCGCCCGGGCGCTCACCGGGCCATAAGTCACCCGGTAGTCGAAATAAGCCGCCGCCACCTGCGTGCGGTGCCGGAAATCGTCGTGGGTTTTCCCGGCCCCCTCGTAGACGTAATCGGTTGTCGAATGGTTCTGACGGAAAATGTATTTGGCCCCGAGGTCGAATTTGTGGTGGCTGTCGAAGGGGCGCGACCAGTCGAACTGCCCGGTGTGCTCGATGAACCGCAGCCGGGTGTCGCTGTCAATCCCAGTGTAGGCCACCGGCATGTTCTCCATATCACCATACTCCTGGACGAACCGGCGGCTCTGGTCCGTGGACGCGACCTGGTAGGAAAGAGTGAGCGTCTCCCCTGGCCGACGCGTCGAATGTTGGTAGCTGAACACGCCCGAGAGGTCGGTGTAGCGGTTCCGGGGACGGCGGTAGCGGTTGGTATAGGCATAAACGGGCCGGTCGCCGTCGAGCATCGCCACGCGGTCGGAGCCGCGGGAACGCCCCGCGTAGGGACTGGCGGCGAACTCGGCGGTAAACAGGTTTGCCGAGTCAAGCTCATAGCTCATGTCGAGGTTCACCCACCCGTTGTCGCTCATCGAGCGCGAGGTGCCGTCTGTGACAAGGGTGTTGCCGGTGGTGTGGTATGTGCCGCGCGACTTCTCGCGGCTCTTCATCGCCCGGTAAGGCTGGTGGTTGTAGCCCCCGGAGACCGAGAACGTCACCTTGCCGATCTGCGACGTAAGCCACAGATGCGGCAGCGGCAGCGGAATCTTCGAGGTAAGCCTCAGCGAGGCGTTGCCCAGCACCCCTTTCAGCGGCGAGTCGTCAACGGTCACGATATTCAGAATCGCGCCGACACCCTCGGCATCCTCCTTCGCCCCCGGGTCGGTGATCACCTCCACCCGTTTGATCGACGAGGCAGGTATGGCGGCGAAGATATCCTTGGCGTTGTTCGAGAACGAGTGGTTGGGCTTGCCGTTCTTGTAGACCTTGAACGAGGAGTTCCTGACCGAGATATTGCCCTCGGCGTCGACCGAGACCATCGGCACCTTGCGCAGTATCTCCGTCAGCGTGGAGGTGCCTGCCTCCGGGTCGGCCTGCACGTCGTAGCCTATGCGGTCGATTTCCTTGCTTACCAGGGGGCGCTGCGCCGCCACCTCGACCTCGCCGAGCATCGCCGCGTCCGTCACCAGGGCGACCTCTCCCAGATCGATGTCATCCCCGGAAATGGAAAACCTGACCTCCGCGGGGCGGTGTCCCACCGAGCTGGCCCGCAGCAGGTACTCCCCCGCCTCATCGCGACGGATTGAGAAACGCCCCGCCTCGTCGGCCGCGACAGCCGTAAGCGGCCTGATGGTGTCGGCCGCGGCGAACAGCGCGACCGTCGCAAACCCCTCCGGCTGGTTTTCAGGCACCGACACTACTCTCCCGGTAATGCCGACACCCCAGGCCGCCGCCGTTCCGAGCAGCGACGCCACCAAGGCCAGCACCGCCCTGACGAAAGCCATAACACCTCTCAGCATAATGTGAAAATGATTAATTAAGAACCAAGCAATCACGGCTTATCCGCATTGTATTGTCACATCGCGAAGTTAGCGCGTTTCACTCACTCCGCCATCAACAAATGTTGAAAATTTTCACATTCGGGGGGGTGAAAGTTAAACTTTGTTATACCGTCAGGCCGTACACTGTCAGACCTTGCGGCGGAGGCGGCTCAAGTGGGTGGGGGTTATGTTGAGGTAGGAAGCTATGTCTTTAAGGGAGAAGAGCTTGAAAAGGTCGGGATAAGTGCTGACGAGGTGGTTGTAGCGTTCCTGCGGGGTCTTGCGGTAAAGGTCCATGTAGCGGTCGTAGACGGTTGTGAAAATCGCCTCGGTTGAATCCCTGACAATCGCCTCGACGGCGGGGTCCGCCTCCATCAGGGCCACGACCTCGCCGACGGGCACGCAGTAGATCTCGCAAGGGGAAACGGCCACTATCGACACCCGCGCTTCCCGCCCGCGGAGCGAGAATGGATAATCGGCCACGAAGCTGCCGGTAAATTCCATCCCGACGACATGCTCCGAGCCGTCGTCGGAATAGGCGACGTATTTCAGCGTGCCGCTCTTTATGTAGCCCACATAGCGCGCCACCTCGCCGCACTTCACGAACGCGTCCCCTTTCTCGAAACGCGACAGCGTTCCCCGCCTCTCGCAGAGGCCGCGCCAGAAACCTGTGTCGAGATGCTCAAGGTATGAGTTGAATGTCTTTGCCACGGTCAGAAACGGAAACGGTGGTTGAAGTGGAGGCGCAGGTCGCGCACCATCTCGCGCACGGGGGTAATCAGCGGGCGGAAATGCCCCCTGTCAAGCGGGGCGAAGATGCGGAGCGCCCGGCGGTGGCACTTTATGTCGAGTATGTCGCCCATCGACACCGGCTCGCCGTCGATATGCGCCTCCCCGGGGGCGTTGCGGTAAATCACCGCCGCGGGAGCGCGGAAGGCGCGCACCATCGTGTTTTTGTTAATGTACCCGGTGAAGATGTCCATTCCCATCACCGCGGCGTCGATCGGGGTGCCGGAGTGCACCACAACGATGTCGAGCAGCCCGTCGGTGATGCTCGCGTCGGGGGCGATGTAGGCGTTGTTGCCCCACTGCGAGGCGTTGCACACGGCGATAAGGAACGCCCTCTCGGTCAGCAGCTTCCCGTTGGCCGAGACAGTATACGTCTGAGGGCGGAAACGCAGGTATTCCTCCAGGGTGCTCTTTATGTAGCTCAGCACCCCGCGGCGACTCTGGCGGGCGAATCGGTGCGACACGGCGGCGTCAAACCCCAGCCCGAAGGCACAGAAAAACGGATTGCCGTTGGCCGTGCCGTAGTCGGCCTGCATGACGTTTCCGCCGGTTATTATGTCAAGCGCCTTGTCGATGTCGACCGGCACCCCGACATGGCGCGCAAGGCCGTTGCCCGAACCGGCCGGGAGTATCCCGAGGATGGTATCCGTGCCGCAGAGGGCGCGCGCGGTCTCGTTGATCGTCCCGTCGCCGCCGCAGGCCAGCACCGAGCCGAATCCGCGGGCGGCCGCCTCGGACGCGATCCGGGTAGCGTCGCCCCTCGCGCCGGTGAAACGCGCCTCGACGTCGATTCCGGCCCCGGCCAGACGACCGCGCACGAGATCCTCGACCCCCTCTTTCGAGCCGGTGCCGGAAATCGGGTTGACAATGAGCATGGCCCGCTGTCTGTTGTCGGTGTTGTGAATCATCGCTGCGGTATCGGGTTAAAACGGTTTGCGGTATTTGTCCGGGTCGGCATCGGCGAGGATGCTCATATATGAGGCGTAGCGCGAATGGGCTATGCGGTGGTCGCGGAGCGCCTCGAGCACGGCGCAACCCGGCTCGATCGTATGGGAGCAGTCGCCGTAGCGGCACCCCTCCGCGGCTTTGAATATCTCAGGGAAGTAATGTCCGACCTCCCTTGGGTTCATCTCGATGGTTCCGAACCCTCGTACCCCCGGGGTATCGATCAGCCATCCTCCCTCCGGGAGGGGGAACATCTCCGAGAACGTGGTCGTGTGCATGCCCTGGTCGTGGATGTCGGAAATCTCGGCCGTGCGGAGGTCGAGGCCGGGGATAAGCTCGTTTATCAAGGTTGATTTTCCAACGCCCGAGTTGCCGCTCAGGAGCGTTTTCTTACCGGCCAGGGTCGCGCGCAGCCGCTCCATCCCCTCACCCGTGCGGGCCGAGACGGGAATCACCGGATAGCCTATGGTGGTGTAAAGATTCACCACGGCCTCGAGCAGTTCGCGGTCCTCAGGCGATTCAAGCAGGTCAACCTTGTTGACCACCAGCACCGCGGGCACGCGGTATGCCTCGGCGGTGGCCAGGAAGCGGTCGATGAAAGTGGTCGAAGTGGCGGGGTGGAGTAGCGTGGCCACAAGCGCGGCCTGGTCGAGGTTGGCAGCGAGGATGCTCGCCTCCTTCGACAGGTTCGACGCCCGGCGTATTATGTAGTTGGCGCGGTCAGCGATGCCGGTGATCCAGGCGCTGCCGTCGGCGGCGCGGGCCACCTCGACGCTGTCGCCCACGGCCACGGGGTTCGTGGTGCGTATCCCCCTGAGGCGGAACGCCCCCTTGATCTTGCAGTTGACGGTCGCGCCGAGCGGTGGCTCGCCGTCGGGAAGCACGGTGTACCAGGCCCCGGTGTTTTTCACCACCAGGCCCGAAAAGCGCTCCGTTTCCGGCGCGGCGGCAGGTTTTCGGCTCTGTTTTTTAGCCATTGCGGGTAATTTGGCGTAAAGTTACTACATTTGGGTTGTTTCCACAAAAACACACGCCGTAAATTTTATGTTTTGTCAAATTTTGTTAACCGCCTAAACAACAGCGGCTTGCCTTTTGTTTTAGGCTGTGTGCGCAAGGGGCGGCCCAAAGTAATCGGCGCCGTAGTTGCGCTATTATCAAAATTTTAACTACCTTTGCATGCGAATAAGCATTGGATAAGTCTTAAAGCAAACTCCAATTTTTTTTGAAATGTCTAACTTTTAATCAATATTCCAACTATGAACGCAGAAACAATCGGCTCATGGGCCGGCCTCGTATGGAACGCCCTCTCGGCCGCCGACGTACTCGGCCTCAAACAGCTCAAAAAGGAAACCAAACTCAAAGACAAGGAAGTGTTCGCCGCAATCGGCTGGCTCGCCCGCGAAGGCAAGGTCGACATCCAGACCAACCCCGACGACGAGAAAGACCTCCTCTTCACCCTCGTCCAGGGCTGCTGATACCCTACCGACAAAACAACGACGGGGCCGCGATTCCGCGGTTCCGTCGTTGTTTTGCGCTGCCCCGTGAGTTCCAAACCTACTCGTAGGGTTAGCGCAAACTTCATTTGGCGTAGGGTCGCGACATGCCGCGACCGCCACAACGCCATCGATATCTCAAATATTCCTTAATTCGCAGTCGCAACAGCGCTTCGCGGCGGTCGCGACATGTCGCGACCCTACGTTGACCTGCGATTTTTTCCGATATGAGCTAATTCAACCAACAGGTTAAATATGAACGACGGTGCAATTTGATTCATCCCGCGTCACCGCACAGCGACTTTTGCCGTAATGCCGCCGGCATTGACCACATACAGCCCCGGGGTGACGGGAATGTTCGCGACACCCCCCGACAGAGTGCCCCCTGCCATGACGCACCCGTTTGGCGCGCAGACCGAATAGGGCATATCGCCGGACGCGTCGATGACTATAACGGACTTTTCCGCCCGGATTTCCACACCCGGTTCTCCGGCCGATGTGATTCCCGCGCCTGCCTGGTCGAAGTCTGTCTCAATGAAGTTCGTGAAATAGTTCCAACCCCAGGCCGCCCGGTATTCTCCCGCCGAACCTACCGGCACGAATATCTCGACATAGCGCGGGGTGGAAGACGCGCCGCCCGACAGAGTGCCGAACACACCCTCCGGCAGTGTCACATCCGCTGACGCCTCCCCTCCGTTCACATATTTCGGAGCGCCCCAGGGCGGAAGCACCGCCTTGCAGTATATCCGTTTCAGTTTCCCGAGGTTGAAGAAGCTATGCTGCCCGAGGTATTTGGTCGTTGACGGCATAACGATTTCCTCCAGGGCCGCGCACCCATCGAACGCACCTTCTTCCAAAGCCTCAAACCCTTCGGGAAACTCCAACGACCGCAGCGACGAGCAATTCTGAAAAGCCTCCTTACCTATTATCCAAACGCTTTCGGGTAACGACAGATCCGTCAGCGACATGGCGTTGCACGCGAACTCCGCCGGCACCTCGCGCATGCCGTCGGGGAGGCTGAGCCTGGTGAGTTCGTAATTGGAACGGAACGCGTACTGCCCGCGCACACCCGCGCACGCCGGGGGAAGCTCCACATTCCGCAGACGGCACCCCATAAACGCGCCGTCGCCGATTTCCGACAGGCTCGCGGGAAAGTTAACCTCAGCGAGACGCACGTCACCCTGGAATGCGTTGCTTCCAATTGTTTTCAATGTCTCCGGGAGCGTGGCGCGGACCAGCATCGAGCAACTCCCGAAACACCATTCCGGAATCTCCTCGATCCCATCGGGAAGCTCCACATCGCGGATTATGGTTCTGTAAAACGAACTTTTGCCGAGTTTGCGCAGCGATGCCGGGAGCGTCACATATTTCAACTCGTAATTTTCCGAAAAAGCGAAATCGCCTATCTCCCTAACGCTCTCCCCAAAGACGACCGACCTCAACGGAAGTATGTGGAAAACGCCGTCGATATTCTGTTCTTGCCTGAAAAACGCCCTATCGGGCACTTTGCCATCCTCAACGGCAGCCTTTTCAAGGTTAATGGCGGCGACCTTTCCCTCAAAAGCGAGGCGCCACATCGTGTCGAAGTCAGCGGCGTTCACAGGCCCCTCGACAACAAGCGAGTCCAGGTTCCCCAGCTTCCCATCGGTCACCGCCGCCAGCTCACCGGCCGCGCCAACCTTCGCCACAAAAACCGCCGCCTCCGGCTCACCGGCGTTGCTCAGGATTTCGTCCATTACAGCCTCGCTAACACATACGAACGACCGTAGTTCAGCAGGATTCCAAGCGCTACTCGGCACAGCCTCGCTCTCAGCAACGAACGCGCAGGAAACAAGTGCGACAAACACAAAGAATATTTTTTTCATAATATACAACCCATCATTTAAAGTTATGACAAATCCAACGTATGAACGGTTGCAACTGCTACTTGCGTTTAGTTATTTTTCTCCGATCTGCGATTTCTCCGTCAACAATATAAGTTACTACATAAACGCCTGCGGGAAGAGAAGACCACTCAATATCAACCAACTCACAATCCTGCGGAACCACCACTTGACGTTCTTTTGAGCTATCAATAACTGATGTTACAACAACAAGACTGTTCGCTGGCGATTTTTTAGACAGCTTAACCACAAGACGATGGCTTCCACCTGCATCAGTCGTTAGTTCCTCTATGTGATAATCAGGCGCAATCCGTATGGACCCAGCAGCTAACTCCCCGCTATTTTTCATTGCTAAGACATCATAAGTCATGGCAGTTTTTTGAGGCACCACTATGATTGCCTTATCAGAACTTATCACCTCTCCATTAGCCGTTGTCCAAGAAAAAGACTGACAATCATCATCAATAACCTCAATCATTATTTGTCCGTCCTCGGTTTCTGTTTTTTCCAAGGAAACAGCTAATGTTGGTTGCGGAATTTCAACTTTAAAAGTTTCTCCGCCCACAATATTACCCAATTCATCTTTCTGAATCAAGTCATAGGTATAGTACTTTTTTAACACCAGTTGCGGTTTATTAAAGCAAAAACGCACTCGCACGCTATCAAATTCCGATTTGTTCAAACTAACAGCATCCAACTTACTATTCGCTGAAAGGAAACGCACTCTTCTCGATGTCTCTCCTACTGTTGTTGCTGGCACAATTTCAACATCAGAAGATACCATACCGCCTCTTTGCCAGGCCCCATAAACAACAGGGCTCATTTCCACCTCTACCTTGCCTCTATGTATCTTGAAAAAATCGAGATCAGATTCATTTCGAGGAACTAATTCCAAGCTATATTTCGCATTTTGCGCCAAAACATTACGAACAAAAACCTTGACACCCTTAGGCGCATCCTGCGCCCGAACGATTGTCAAATTTTTCTGTGCTTGCCGTCTATTATTGGCAATTTGAAAATAAGTCTTTCCTTCTTGATACCCATCATCATAACTTGTATCTAACAACTTAATCGCCAGGCAATAGTGAAAATCATTGTCAGCATCTGTTTCCATAAGATTTGGCAACGACCACCGAGCCATAAACACAGCAGATTCCCCCGGTTCAATTGTTTTGTTTAATCCACAAGATTCGAGATGGTCACCTGTTAGCCACTGACCATTATATAATTCCCGCCCCTTCCAAGTCTTATCAGAAACGGCGGTAGATGCTTTTGCCCAATAGACATGACCCCATAATCCATTGCCATAATAAGGCTTGATACCCCTATTGTGGACTCGAAAATAAACGAACGCCTGCTGATGATCCCAAGAAAATATTGGATTCTCATGTTCCTCTATGCCATCTGGAGCATTCCTTACCCAAATCGAAGGACTGTCCCAAAAATTGGAGGTAGTTGTATTCGGCTCAATACCAGAGTCGTTATGGTTATCCTTAATATACAAATCCGACTCACAAAGCCGATCGAAAGCTAACGTCTGTCCAATTGCAGTTGGCTCAGACATGTATTGTGGTGTTTCCACCCATTTCGACCCCACCATTGTATATTTGTCGTGAAGGCGTGCATAATTAAACGCTTCGCTCATACTGACAACCCCGTCTCTGTTAGCATCAGCCTTAACGGCGTAACCATTCGGCACTGCCCCATTCACCGCACAAGTCCAATGGTATACAAATTCATCAAACTGATTATTAGCAGATGCATAGGATGGCTCATCAGCCGCACACGCAGTTGCAACAACACATCCGCTACCACGCAAAACATCCACGAAAGCGCCCGAGTTACACTGACCAAAAACTGCATTAATTGTCACATGCTTGTCAAGCAATGGCTTAATCATTGCTTTTAAACCTATGCCTGACAACCTCTCTCTATTCCAAAGCAATATGAACGGGAGGCCATCTCCACTCATACCCCCATGATCTATTACGAACAGGAACAGATGGTCATCTGCTTGCATTTTCTGACCCAACTCCCCAAACACAGCATCAAGATTTGCTTGCGTAGCAGCATACTCGTAATCCGCAACCCCATCACCATCTAAATCCGTTGGCGAAGATTTATAGCCACCCTTATTTAAAGCCATATCTACCAAGGGATCATCACCATCTGAGATCAGAGGGAAGATATTACTTTTAGGGACGCCATAACGACGTACCAATGTCTGGTATATGAACGAGCAGTCATTCCAATAACGCTCGTCATTCATAAACATATCACCCCCGCCACTAAGAATCACAGCATAAGTCCTGTTTGCTACACTTTGAGCCTCATTTGTTTGCGGAAATGATTCTATATTGAATTCCTCCATTCAATAGTTCGTTAAAAAATTATTCATAGGCTAAGCGGCATCTACCGCCAAGCC
>CAJTRT010000045.1 GCA_910579105.1 uncultured Muribaculaceae bacterium
CTGAATATCTGTACAAAGTCTTTAAGGATAGTTAAATCTCATGCGTCAGCCCTGGAAAAAAATCCTCATTCCTTCCCTGTTTACAGGTGGTTGGTGCGGTAGTAGGAGAGGATGCGGCAGCGGAGCAGGTACTCGTACCGCGCCTGTATCGAGGTCACTTCCGTGCGGAACAGGTTGTTCTTGGCCTGCTCGAACTCGGCGGGGGTCGAGCGTCCGAGGTTGTATTTCTCGCGGGTGGCCTCGAACGACAGCCTCATCTTTTCCAATGTTTCTCCCGAAGCCAGATAACGCTCCCTCGCTCCCTTGGCCTGGTAGTAGGCCAGCTGTATCGCCTTGTAAAGTTCCGATTCGCGGCGGTCGAGTTCGAGTTCGGCCTGGAGTTTCGACAGGCGTGCGCGGCGTATGGAGTTGCGTGTCGACAGTCCGTCGAAAATCGGGATCGTCAGCCGGAAGCCGAGGTATGTCGAGTAGTTGTGGCGCATCTGCGCCCCGAAGCTCTCGTTGGGGAAATTGCTCACCTTGTAATAGCTCGACCCTATGCCGGCGTTGAAGTCGATGCGGGGGATGTAGCCGGTTTTGGCCAGTGAGATGTTGTCGTTGGCGGTGGTGATGCCCTGACGTGACGCGAGGATTGAGTTGTTTATGCCCAGGGCGTCGCCATAAACCTGGTCGGGCAGGGGAATCAGCGGGTCGTCGGCGGAAAGGGGAAGCACGTCGAACCCCTCCGCGTCGGGCAGTTGCAGCAGGTTGGCGAGCTGTACCAAAGCCGTGCGCGTGTCGTTCTGGGCCGTGACGAGCTGCAGTTTGTCCTGGGCGTGCTGCGCCTGCGCGTCATAGAGGTCGGCCTCCGGCACTTTTCCCTGGTCGACGAGCGCCTGTTGCCGCCCCACCTCGTAGGCGGTGTATTCAACCTGCGAAGCGGCGCTCTGCTCCACCTCGCGGGAGTAGAGCACTTGCAGGTATTGCGCGACCACATTCAGGGTTATGTCGTCCTTGGCCGCCGCGGTCTCCATAAGTGTCTGCGCCAGCGACGATTCCGAAGCCTTTATTCGCCTTACGGTCGAAAGTCCCTGGAAGAGCGGCAGGTTCAGCCCCACACCCCACTGGAAGTTCGACGTGTTGCGGTCGGCGTAGGTGTTTGAGGCCGTAAGGCCGCGGCCGAAGTTCCATGTCTGCGAGGCCGAGGCGTCGAGGGTCGGGAGCACCTGGTCCTTGGCCTCGGTGAGTGTCAGTTTCTCTGCCTCGGTCTCGAGTTCGCGGGCCTTGACCGTCAGGTTGTGGCTCACGGCGTAGTCGACGCATTGTTCGAGGCTCCATGGGGTTGTCTGCGCCGCGGCGGCTGTCGCCGCCAGGAGCGCTGTTGTCAATAATCTTCCGCGCATGGCTTATTTCTCCTCCTGTTTGTTGCCGCGGAGCTGCGAATTGGTGTTGACTACGCTGTCTTTCAGTTCAACCGTCAGGCCGTCTGACACGCCGGTCTTCACCGCCTGGCGCTCGAATTCCTGCGGTTCCTTGTCGGCCGCGCCTTTGAGGACGTAGACAAAGGCGCTGTCGCCTGAGTATTCCACCACGCGTTCGGGGATGGTGGTCACATTCTCGGCCTTTTCAAGGATCACGGTGGCGTTGGCCGAGTATCCGGCGCGGAGTTTCGCTACGTTCTCGGCGTTCAGGGCCGCTTTCACCTCGAAAGTGTTGGTGCCGTTGTCCTCGGTCGCGATCGGAGCGATTTTCTCTATGACAGCTGGGTAGTCGGAGCCGCTGACCGCGCCCACGGCGATGCGCACCGGCATCCCCTCGCTCAGCAGGTCAACCTCCGTCTCGTCGACCTTCCCCTTGAAAATCAGGTCGGTCATGTCGGCCACTTTCGCTATCGTCGTGCCGTCGTTGAAGGTGTTGGCCTGGATTACCGACGAGCCGACCTTCACAGGCACCTCCAATACCAGCCCGGTCACAGTCGAGCGCACAAGCGTGTTGGAGTTCTGGGCGTTGGCCGCCGATACGCCGTCGCGAACGATAGTCAGCTGGTCGCGGGCCTGGTCAAGCTCCTTCACGGCGCGCTCGTAGGCGGCGCGGTCGGCCTCGAAACGCTCGCGGCTCTCGTATTTCTTCTCGTAGAGCGTCTTGGTGCGCTCGTAGGTCAGTTTGGCTTCTTCGAGCGAGATGCGGGCCACCTCCACGCGGTTCTCGGCTGATGACAGCTGCGTCTGCTCGGGAATCACGCGTATGCGGGCTATGATGTCGCCGTCCTTCACCTGGTCGCCAGCCTCGACGAGTATCTCGCTGATGATGCCGGAAATCTGCGGCTTGATCTCGATCTCGTCACGCGGCTCGATCTTGCCCGTCAGCACGGTGGTGCGCTCTATGGTGCCGGTGGAGGGGCTTACTAACTCATAGCTGGTTTTCTTATCCCTGGAATTGTGGTAAAGGTAGACGAAGGTGCCTATGAACACCAGGCCTACAAGCGACCAGAGGATGATGCGGAATATTTTTTTCATATGGTGTGATGTTTTGTGTCGTCTATTTGTCGTTCATCGCCTCGACGGGTTTGATGCGCATGGCCTTGATCGCGGGAATGAGGCCGGCCAGGGTCCCGAGCACCGCGAACAGCGCGAATATCGCGAGCGCCTGCCCGAGGCCCATCTGGAAGCGCGGTGTTGAAATCTCGTTGGCCGTCAGCGCCTGTGCCACCGCCAGTACGATAGTGGCGAAACATATGCCGGCTATTCCGGCCACCGCTGTCAGGGCCACTCCCTCCGAAAGGATCTGCGCTATGATGTCGCGCGGCTTGGCGCCTATGGCGCGCCGTATGCCGATCTCCTGGGTGCGTTCCTTGACGATCACCCACATTATGTTCCCTATGCCGATCACTCCGGCCAGCAGCGTGCTTATGCCTATGAAGAGCGCCAGGAACGAAAGTCCCGTGAAGAGGGAGGCTACCTTGGCGAACTCCTCCGAGACGTTCATGAACCACATGGCGCCCTCGTCGGAGGGGGAGATGTCGTGCAGGCGGTAGAGAGTCTGGCGTATTTTCGGCTCCAGGTCTGAGAGGTTCGCCCCGCGCCCGCCGACAATCAGCAGCGCGCCGACATTGTCGCCTACGTTGTAGGCCCTGCGGTAGGTGCTCGACGGTATGATTCCCTGCTCGTCGATCAACGAGCCGCTAAGGCGCATATCGTTGGTCTGGCCGGCCATGCCCACTATTTTGTAGGATATGCCGTTGATCTCGACCGACTTGCCGACCGGCGAAGCGACGTTGGGGAAAATCTCGGAGGCGAGTTTCTTGCCTATGACCACCACTTTGCGCTCCTGCAGTACGTCGGTGGCGTTGATGAAGCGTCCGTCGTAAATCACCGGCTCCATCATATCCACGAACTCCGGCTCTACCCCGAGGATACTGGCCGAATATGAGTATTTGCCGTCGCGGTAGCTCACGGAGTTCCCTCCGATGAAAGGCGTCACTGTGGCCAGTTCGGGAAACGCCTGGCGCAGGATTTCCATATCCCGCGCGCGGAATTCCCATTCGCGCCCTTTCTCGTGTCCTTTGTACGGTTCGCTGGTCCATCCCGGCATCATGAAGGCCGAGTTGGTGGCGAACCCCTGGAAGTTGCGCCGCAGCATGTCCTCGGCGCCGCGCGCCCCGCCCATGAGCATCGCGAGCATGGCCACGCCCCAGAATATGCCGAACCCGGTGAGGAACGTCCGCGTCTTGTTTCGTGCCAGGGTGGAGCCTATCTCCTTCCAGTTGTCTATGTCGAATAGCGATACTTTCATTGTTTCTGACGGTTATTCGTCGCGCAGGGCCTCGACCGGTTTTACTTTCAATGCTTTAAGCGCCGGGAAAAGCCCGGCCAGCGCTCCGGCGAGAATTAGCACCACCGTCACCTCGAACGCTATGGCCAGGCTCACCGTGGGGTTCTCCATGAACGGCTGGTCGGCGAGCGCCATAGCGATCAGCTGGGTGACGGCTGTGCCCAGGACTATGCCGATGTAGCCGAACAGGGTCGTTATGGCCACCCCCTCGGCGATGACCTGCGTCATGATTCTTGCCGGGCGTGCCCCTATGGCGCGGCGTATGCCGATTTCGTGGGTGCGCTCCTTGACGGAGACGAACATTATGTTGCTGATTCCTACCACGCCGCTCAGCAGCGTCATCAGGCCGAGAATCCACACTCCGATGTTGAGTATGTTCATCCCGTTCTCCATTTGCAGCGAGTTGACGAACTTGTTGAACACCCACAGCGCGCTTTCGTCGTCGGGGTTGAAGTCGCGGGTGGCGGCGAGGGTCTGCCTGACCCCTTTCTCGACGGCCTCGCCCTGCTGCTCGGTCGTCACGTCCGACGACAGGAGCACGCTCAGCCCTCCGGTCTCGTCTTTCTTCTCCTGCATCATTTTGGCCGTGGTGTAGGGAATGAGGTTGTCGCGGCTCCAATGCCCCTTGTAAACTCCGATTACCAGGAACGAGAGGCCGTTGCAGCGCACGCGGCTGCCGACAGCTCCTTTCCCGTCAGGGGGGAAGAGCTGGTTGGCGTATTCGGTGGGGAGCACCATTACTTTCGCCATCCCCTCTATGTCGCGGTCGCTGATGGAGCGCCCTTCGAGGAGCTTGTGCCCCTCGCGTCCCATATAGCTCGGATAAACCCCGGTGTAGCTTCCGTTGATGTGGCGCGTGGCGGTCGCGATCGACGGGGCCTTGCCGTAGACCTCCGAGGTAACCTCGATTACATCCCGCGGCTGCGCCTCCTCGATTACACCCATGTCATCGTCGTGAAGCCTGATGCGCCTTCCCTCCTTGTAGCCGTGGTAGGCTTTGGAGGTGCGGCCGCCCCACACTGAAATCTGCTTGGCTCCGCTGCTCATCATGTTTGTGCGGAAAGAGTTGGTCAGTCCGCGGGCCATGCTGAGCAGCACGATCAGCATGAACACGCCCCAGGCCACTGAGAAGCCCGTAAGGGCCGTGCGCAGCTTGTTGTGGCGCAGTGTCTGCGATATTTCGCTTACAAGGTCGAACATGGGGCGCTATGCTGTTATTTCGGGTTTGGCTGCCGGCGGATTGCCGTCCGGGCCTACGATGCGGCCGTCGGAGATGCGGATCACGCGGTCGGTCTGCTCGCCGACTCCCGGGTCGTGGGTGACGATGGCGATTGTCTTTCCCTGCTCGCGGTTGAGCTGCCGGAACAGCTGCATCACCTCGGCGGAGGTTTTCGAGTCGAGTGCCCCGGTGGGCTCGTCGGCCAGAATCACCGCGGGGTCGGTGATCATCGCCCGGGCTATCGCCACCCTCTGCTTCTGGCCGCCGGAAAGCTCGCCGGGCAGATGGTGGGCGCGGTCGGCCAGGCCCATGCGCTCGAGCTGCTCCATGGCCATGGCGTTGCGTTTCCGGCGCGACACACCGCGGTAGAAAAGCGGCAGCGCCACGTTTTCGAGCGCGTTCTTGTAGTTAATCAGGTTGAACGACTGGAACACGAACCCTATCAGTCGGTTGCGGTAGTCGGCGGCGCGGTTCTCCCCCAGGTCGCGGATCAGGGTGCCGTCGAGGATGTATTCTCCCGAGTCGTAGTTGTCGAGAATCCCCAGGATGTTGAGGAGCGTTGACTTTCCCGATCCGGATGCTCCCATGATCGACACCAGCTCCCCCTTGCGGATCTCAAGGTTGATGTCCTTGAGGACATGCAGCGGCACGGCTCCGGGGTAGGTCTTGTTTACGTTTGTGAGTTTCAGCATCTGATGTATGCTTGTGAAATGCGATGAGTTGCAAAATTAGGCAAAAAACGCCCGGCGCGGGCCGGCGGCGCGTTAACATACCATAACCGAGTGTTAATTATGGCCAACTGGTCGCGTGCCACCCGCGTCTTACGGAATATTGACGCGGTGCGCAATCGAAAGGTTGCGCGCCGCCTTTTTTTTCATCAGGATGAGTGGGACTTCCCCCTTGCCCTGGCCGTTGGAAATGTGAAGAGGGTGCCGCGTAACTCTTGTGTTCATACAAACCGGCGTTTCGCGACACCCTCTCGTAATTATAAGTATAAAAGTGTATGTGTGTGCGGCGATGCTTACTTGAAAGCATCGGTTGGCCCGCTTATGAATACTTCGATGCCGCCGTCTTTTTGGGTTTCGAGACCGACATTGACAAATTGGCCGTTCCGTTTGATCCTGAGAATTACTTCGTGTTGTCCTTTTTCCCACTTGTCCATGACGTTGTCGGCGTTCTTCTTGTCGGAGTCAACGGCTTTTGTAATCGCGTTGATGACCTGCTTCTGACTGGATCCGACTTCCATTCCGCGGTAGTAGTGCGACTGCGATTTTGAAATCGTGGTGGAGATTTCCGGGTTGCTGTTGTATCGGCCGTCGAAAAATTTTTCTATCGCCAGGCTTTTCGACTGGGCGAAGGCGGCTACTGCCACCAATGTCAGCAGTAAGCTGAAAATCAGTCTTTTCATAATGTGTTGGATTTTAGGCGTTTTATTTTGTGATCTGTTTCCTCGATTAGTCGCGCCATCTGTGCCTCGAACTGTTTCGACCGCTCCATGCGCGACTCGACAAGCTCCCTCGCGTCGTCGCCGGTGAGCCGCTGTCCGTTTATGTATGCGGTGTATTCCGTTTCGGAGGGTGACGACAGCATGCTTCCCGCCGCGATGAGTGCCGCCACGCATGCCGCGGTTCCTGTCAGGGCCAGCCAGAGGCGCGCTTTCCTTCCCGGGGCTTTCCGATGTTTCGCTGCTGTTGGCGCGGAGCTGCGTGACGCTTCCATCACGGCGAGGGTTTCCCTGGCCGTTTCCGAATCGTAGCCGCCGCGCCGGAGCGCGTATTCGAGTTCCGCCTCTTCGAGCGTGTCGAGGGCGCAATCCATATACAGCCCGCAGAGTGTGTCAACCTCCCGCTGGGTCAGTCGGTCTTCGTGTCCTTTCATCTGTTCAGCTTTTTATAGTTTTCGCGGATTCTGGCCCGGGCGCGGCTCGCGTTCATCCTGACAGCCTCCACCGTCATGCCGAGTTGCCGGGCGATTTCCGAATATTCCATCCCCTCGTCGGCCACGAGGGAGATTATGCGTTTCTGGAGGGAGGTTAGCCCCGATCGCAGCGGCCGCGACATTTCCGCCGCGTCAGTGTCGGGCATCTCGTAGCCGCCATCGTCGAAACGCTCCATTTCGAGCCTCGTCTCCCGGCGTTTCCGCAGACGGTCGACGCACAGGTTGCGGAGCACCGCCGCCAGCCGGAAGCGGGCTTCGCTGTCTGACGAGATGTCGCCCCGGCAGCGCAGGCGCAGATACGCGTCCTGCAGCGCGTCGGCAGCGTCCTCGTCGTCGCGGAGCATCCGCGTGGCGAACCGGTGCAGTCTCGCGCGGGCGTCGATATAGGCTGTGGTCAGAAAATCAGTATCCATATACACCCCTAATACGTTTGACCGTGCCTTTCGTAACAACTGATTCGGTTTTTTCTTCCCGAATCCGCCGGGTTTAGAACCCGATCTCCTTTATAACCCATTTCAGAACTTCGACATCGACGGTAGAAAAGTCTGCCTTGTCATAGATGTCGAGAAGGTATACGTCGCCTTCGTTTGCGGTTATCGTTATTGTGTAGGAGATAACCCTTGCTCCTCCCGATTTCCCTCTCCCCTTGGAACTTATGGCCATACGGATTTTTCTGACTCCCGGTGTCAGCTCGTCGCCTTGGAACGGATTCTCTTCGAGGATGCTGATCAGGTTTTCGAGGTCTTTTGCCAGAGAACGGTGTTTCTTGGCAAGCGCTTTGGCCGAACGTTCAAAAGTCGGTGTCGTATGTACTTCAAAGCTCATTGAGGAACGCTCGCGCTGATTTGTTCGGAAGTTTGGCCGCACGCATCTCCTTTACTTCATGCAAAGCCTTCACTATGCTCTCGGTGCCCGAGGCGGTTGGTGTAAGCTGGAAATTGTCTGCGGCTGTCAATATGACTGACGGGCGGTTGTTGCGGGTTACGACAACGTTTTTTCCCGACGACGCCATATCGAGATACTTGCTTTGGTTTGAACGGAAGGTGCTTGAATTGATGACTATCATGGCTGTTTAATCTTTAAGAGGGTGTTTGTGCAAAGATAACGAATCAGGATTCAAATGTACAACATCGTGTACGTTATTTGGCGTTTTTTAACACTGTCGTTAATGTCCTTATTTGTAACTTCGCGCTATAATTTTAACATTAAGGAATTTATCATATGTCGCGGGTGAGAAGGCCGGAATATTTAAAACGTTTGAAATATTTGTTGCCTGGACTGGCTGTCTCCCTATTTGTGTCCTGTGTGTCGCGTCAGGCGAAATCGATTAACGAGGCTGGTGATGATGCGGTTTGCGACGGGCTGCGCGACACCCTGGAGGCGGTTGTCTCCGGCGTTCCCGGCGAAGTGGGGATAGCGGTCATTGTCGACAGCCGCGACACGGTCGTGGTCAACAATTCCGACGGCTACCCGTTGATGAGCGTGTTCAAGCTGCACCAGGCCATAGCTCTGTGCGCCGATTTCGACAGGCGAGGGATTCCGCTTGACACCGTGGTGCGAATAGACCGCTCCTCTCTCGACCCCGACACCTGGAGTCCTATGTTGAAGGAAAATGCCGGTGCCAGCTTCGATATGCCCGTCAGGGAACTGATGCGCTATACGCTCGCTCTGAGCGACAACAACGCCAGCAACCTTATGTTTGACCGCTTCGTGAGCGTCGCCGCTACCGACAGCTTTGTCGCGAGGCTGATTCCCCGCGAGGGGTTCCGTCTCGCTGTCAGCGAGGCTGATATGCGCCGCGACCACTCGCTGTGCTATTCCAACCATTCCTCGCCCCTCTCGACGGCTCTCCTTTTCGAGCGGCTGTTTGCCGACAGCATACTGGCTCCTGAAAGCCAGGCCTTCATTCGCGATGCCCTGGGCGGATGCGCGACAGGAGTTGACCGCCTCACGGCACCGCTCGCGGCGAAAGAGGGGGTGGCCGTGGCCCATAAGACCGGGTCGGGTTACAGGAACGGCCGCGGGGAGCTCGCCGCCCACAACGACGCTGCCTATGTCGGGCTTCCCGACGGCCGCCATTATACCATCGTCGTGTTAGTCAAGGATTTCGCCGGCGACGAGAGAGAGGCTTCCGCGATAATATCGCGGGTGTCGGAACTGGCCTACGACTTCATAGCGGGCTGTTGGAAAGCTGATTGACGGCTACCGGTTTCCTCTGTGGCCGTTTTGGCGTGGAAGTTGGGGTAATTGGGACGCTTCCCGGAGAAAATGCCATATAAAGCGGGGCAGGGTGGGGAATTTTTCGTACCTTTGAGGCAATTTTTTTGGTTGAAGTGAAAGCGTCTCTGCTAAAATATCTCAAATCATCGGTCTGCCGGCTGTTCGCTGGCGGTCTGAAGACCGTCATCGTCGCGGCTCTCTTCCTCGCGGCGTTCCCCGCCGCGGCGAGGGACTTCGTGGTGGTGCTCGACCCGGGACACGGCGGCAAGGATTTCGGTGCTGTCGGGAAAATAACGAACGAGAAGACAATCGTGCTCGATGTCGCTAAGATTCTCGGCTCGATGATCGACAGTAACCTCGGCGACCGGGTGAAAACTGTCTATACCCGCAAGTCCGACGTTTTCATCCCCCTGAGCGACCGCGCGGCGATCGCCAACAAGGCCCAGGCCGACCTGTTCATCTCGATCCACGTCAACTCCGTCGACAGGCGCAACCGCAACCGCTCGACCATACAGGGGTGCCAGGTCTACACGCTCGGCCTGCACAAGACCGCGGAGAACCTCGCCGTGGCCAAGCGCGAGAACGCCGTCATGGAGCTGGAGGCCGACCACTCGGTGAAATACGCCGGCTTCGACCCGAACTCGCTCGAGAGCGACATCATTTTCGAGCTGTCGCAGAACAAGCGCCTCGACCAGAGCATCGAGTTTGCCGACGCCGTGCATTCCGAGCTGTCGGCTTGCGCCGGCCGCGCTCCGAAGGGGGTGCGCCAGGCCGGTTTCTGGGTGCTTTGGGCAACATCGATGCCGTCTGTCCTGGTTGAGCTCGACTTTATCTGCAACCCGAACTCCGAGCGCTACCTTGATTCCGACAAGGGGAAGAAAGCCCTCGCGACCTCTATCTACAACGCTTTCTGCTCATACCTCAACACTTATGGCGAGTGCGTCACCGGCGAGAGGCACGAGCCGGCCAAAAGGGTGGGCGACGGCGGGGCTGCCCCTCTCAGAAGGGCCCCCCTTCCTGATGCGACAGCCCCCCAGGTATGCCCCGAGGAGCAGGCTCCGGCCGAAGCCGCCCCCGACGGGCGCGAGGTCTGGAAAGTGCAGGTAATGGCAACCGGCTCCCCGCTGCCGCCGGGGTCGGCGCAACTAAAAGGGCTTCCCGACGTTTCCTATTATAAGGAGGGAGGAATGTGCAAGTACACCACCGGCGCTTACACTTCCGCGAAAGAAGCGCGCAAGGCCTTGAAGCAGGTACGCAAGCGCTTTCCCGGGGCGTTCATCGTGATAATGCGCGGAGGCCGCAGGGTGGGTATGGAGAAATAACGATAACAAACGCAATGTGCATCATAAGATTATAATTATGAAAATCCAGAGAAAAGAAGTGCTCATCGGCCTGTGCGCCGTCATAGCCCTGGCGGTGCTCTACTTCGGAATCGAGTTCCTCAAGGGCGTGAACATCTTCAAGCCCGCCAACTACTACTACGCCTCCTATACCGACGCCGCCGGTTTGCAGAAATCTGCCCCGGTGACGATCAACGGGTTCAAGGTAGGGCAGGTCCGCGAGATTTCCTATGAGTATGACAATCCCGGGCATGTGAGGGTGGAGCTGAGCCTCGACCGCGAGCTGCGAGTGCCCGTGGGCAGCAAGGCCGTGATCGAACAGGACCTCCTGGGCACCTCCACGGTGGTGCTTCATTTCAGCGATTCCAAGGATTTCCACGACATCGGCAACCGCCTCGTCGGTGAGACCGCACAGGGGCTGATGGGTACCGTCTCCGACCAGCTTATGCCGAACGTGAGCGCCATATTCCCGAAAATCGACTCTTTGGTGACCGCCCTGAACACCCTCGTGCGCGACCCCGCGCTATCGAAATCGGTTCAACGCCTCGACGACATTACCCTGAGCCTCGACCAGACGATGAGGAAGCTCAACGCCACCGCCGGGCAGCTCGACCCCGTCATGAAGAACGTGAACTGTATCACCGGAAACGTCAACACCATCACATCCGACCTCGCGCAGGTCTCCGGCATGCTTTCCGAACTTCCCGTTGACTCCCTCATGAACAACATAATGGCGCTTTCCGGAAATCTCCGCTCCCTCTCCGAGGAACTTGACAATCCCGATTCGACCCTGGGTGCCCTCACCCACGACCGCTCGCTCTACAACAACCTCAACAACGCGGCCGCTTCGCTCGACTCCCTCCTGATCGATGTCAAGAAGAACCCCAAGCGCTATATCTCCATCAAGTTGTTGTAAGTTCCGCGGGATTGCCCGAAATAATATTAAACTGCTTTAAAACATACGCCCGCCGGGCGTGTGTTTTTCTTTTTATGGCTACCTTTGCCCGGTATTATACTTACTTGCATACACGAAACATCATACTCTGATAAATGATTCTTTCATTCAGCATCGATTACCGCACCAACTGGGGCGAATCGTTATATTTAAAGGCAATGGTCCCGGCAGAAGGGGGCGTTTCCGAATGGGTCGTGAAACTCGACCTTTTCGGAAGCCAGACTTGGAAAACCCAGATAGAGCTTCCCGATGGTACGCCTGATTTCGCGTACCGCTATTTCGTGCGCCACGAAAACGGGGCGGAGAAACACGAATGGGGCAAGGGGCACTGGTTCCGTGCAGGGAAGGGTGTCCGTTCCCACGAGCTTTTCGACCGCTGGCAGGACCAGCCGTGGGATAAGCCGTATTATTCGGTTGTATTCACCGACTGCGTGTGCAAGCGCGACCGGCGCGCCCTCCCTCCCGTCGTCGGGCCGGGGAGGCTGGTTCTGAGTGTCGACGCTCCTATGATCGCCCCCGACGAGGTGGTGGCAGTCTCGGGCGGAAGCGACGCTCTCGGCAACTGGGAGGTGGAAAAGGCGGTAGTGCTCTCCGACGCGTTCTTCCCGACCTGGAGCTGCGCCGTGCCTCTTGAAGGGGTTGGCGCGAACACCGAGTTCAAATTCCTGATTCTCAAAAAGGACGAGGCCGGAGGGCGCAGGGTCGTGGCCTGGGAAGCCTGCGACAACCGCCGCCTTGCATGCTCTCCGGCAACCATGGGGGAGGTCATGGCCGTTGGCGGCATGCGTCTCGCGAACCCCAAGGCTCCCTGGCGGGGGGCGGGTGTCGCCATTCCCGTGTTCTCCCTCCGCTCGGAGCAGGATTTCGGAGTGGGCGAGTTCTACGATTTGAAGATGATGGTCGACTGGGCCGCCATGACAGGCCAGTCGTTCATACAGGTGCTCCCGGTCAACGACACCACCATGACCCATACCTGGGCTGATTCCTATCCCTACAACGCCAACTCCTGTTTCGCCCTCCACCCGATGTATCTCCGCCTCTCGGCGGTCGGCAGGCTGTCGGATCCTGGTCGGCAGGCTCATTACGACGCTGTCGCGGCCGAGCTCAACGCCCTCCCCGAAATAGACTACGAGAGGGTAAACGAGGCCAAAAACGCGTATACCCGCGAGCTTTTCGCCGAAGTGGGCGCGAGAGCGGTCAGGTCGAAGGCGTTCAAGGAGTTCGTGAAGGCCAATGAATCCTGGCTCGAGCCGTATGCCGCCTACTGCGTGCTGCGCGACAAGACGGGGACCGCCGATTTCTCCGCCTGGGGTGAGTACGCCGTCTACGACGAGGCCCGCGTGGCCGGATTCATTAAGGAGAACCGCCGCGAGTTCGACTATCATTGCTGGTTGCAGATGCACCTTGCGTCGCAGATGCGCGAGGTCCGCGAATACGCCCACTCCCGCAAGGTCGCGCTAAAAGGCGACATTCCTATCGGGATATCCCGCACGAGCGCCGACGCCTGGATCTCGCCGCGGCTGTTCAACCTCGACTGCCAGGCCGGCGCTCCCCCCGACGATTTCTCCGTGCTCGGCCAGAACTGGGGCCTGCCGACCTACAACTGGGAGGAGATGGGCCGCGACGGATTCGCCTGGTGGAAGGCCCGCTTCCGCAAGATGGCCGAGTATTTCGACGTTTACCGCATCGACCATGTCCTCGGTTTCTTCCGCATATGGGAAATCCCGATGGACCAGCTCCACGGGCTTCTCGGCGTGTTCAACCCGGCGCTGCCGTTCTCGGCTGACGAACTTCGCGACACGTATGATTTCTGGATCGATCCGGAGGAGCACACAAAGCCCTTCATACGCGACTATATGCTCCGCGACTTCTTCGGCGAGTATACCGACGAGGCTCGCGACCGCTTCCTCGTCGACGACGGATACGGCCATTTCCACCTGCGTCCCGAATTCGACACCCAGCGGAAGATTGCCGGGTACTTCGCGGCACAGGAGGCCGCGGAGAAGAACCGCCGGCTGTCCGACGCTCTGATGGGGCTGGTCGACCAGGTGCTTTTCATCGAAGATTCCAAGGAACCGGGCAGGTACCATCCGCGTATCGCCGCGCAGTTCACCTACGCCTACCGCGCGCTGCCCGATTACAAGCGCTGGTGCTTCGACCGCCTTTACAACGACTTCTTCTACCACCGGCACAACGATTTCTGGTATGGGAAGGCTATGTGGAAGCTCCCCCCGGTTATCGATGCCACCGACATGCTCACATGCGCCGAGGATCTGGGCATGATTCCCGACTGCGTGCCGGCGGTGATGGCCGCCCTCGAGATTCTCACGCTCGACATACAGCGTATGCCGAAGAACCCACGCGAGGAGTTCGGAAATCCCGCCACATATCCATACTACACCGTCTGCACCACCTCCACGCACGATATGGGAGGCATACGCTCATGGTGGGAGGCCGATCGTGCCAAGACGCAGAGTTTCTATAACCACATCCTCAACGAGCAGGGCGAGGCTCCTTATTTCGCCGAGCCGTGGGTGTGCGAGAAAATCATCGACCAGAACCTGCAATCCCCGGCCATGCTCTGCATCCTTCCGTTGCAGGACTGGTTGTCGATCGACGGCAAGCTCCGCCGCGAGAATCCCGCCGAGGAGCAGATCAACGAGCCCGCCATCTGTCCCTACTACTGGCGCTACCGCATGCATCTCACAATGGAGCAGCTCCTCGGCGAGCGCCTCTACGCAAAACGCGTGGCAGCCCTCGTCTCCGAGGCCGGCCGCTGACCCCCGGCGTCTGTTGCACTCTGAACCCGACGTAGGGACGCGATACATCGCGTCCGCCCCCGGATGGCTCAATCCCTCGGCATCATATAAATGATAAATGGCGCTGTGTCTTTAATCCTGACACAGTGCCATTTTCTTATACCCTTATGCGGACGCGATGTATCGCGTCCCTACGTCGGGTTCAGAGGGCTACCTTGACGGCTTTTTCCCCCGCGCTTACAATATATATGCCTGATGGGAGCGTTTTGGTAACCACCATGGCATCCCGAGAGCTGGTCACGAGCGTCCCTGAAACGGTATATACCGCCACGGTGTTCCCGCCTGGGTTCTCCACTATGACGCGGCTCCCGTCGGTTGTCGCGCTGAATGTCGCGGTATCGGTGGTGCCGGATATCCCGGATTTGCCGTCGGGAAGCCGCACGGAGGCGATGTCGCTCCATTCCGATGTCACGGTCTGTTCGTCCTGGCCCGGGTTCGGAACATACGCGCCCATCAGCTCGCACTCGAACTCGTCGTCGGCATTGCTGAATCCCTCGCCGTCAGTGGATATGTAGGCCTCGCACGCGCCGGTGACCACCGAGCGGAACGGAACCCTCGCGGCTTCCCCCTCTTTCAGTTCCTGGGATATCGCCAGGCGGTCGATCTGCACCAGCGCCCCGTAGCCGTAGGCCTGGATCGCGATATACGATTCCCTGTTGCCGCCGGTGAGGGTGAACACTCGGTCGGTCCATTCCTCCGTAAGCGGGTCGAGCTTGCAGTCCTTGTCCCAAAGCTCCACGCGGTCAGCTATTATGTCGCTGGTGAACTCGTTTACTTTCTCCCGGGCGTTCATCAGGTAGATGCTCATCGACGCGGCGTTGCGGGCGCGTACGCGCATCTCAACTGTGACCTTTCCCCCGTCGGCGCTCAGATCCATCGTCGGCCCGTCGATTTCGCCGTATTCCCCCATGGAGGCGAACGTGTTGTCGAGTCCTATGCAGTCGGCCGCGTATGCCGGATGCTTCACGCTCCAGTTCGAGCGGTGGATGTAGTCGTCGAGCCATTCCGCCGCACCGCCGCGCGCGGGGCTGTCGGGCTGGACGTTCTGCGACGGTGTGCGCAGGAAGTCCTCGTCGAGGAGGTAATATCTCTCTGCCTGCGGCGCGGTATGCCTTACGAATGTCTCCAACTGGTAGGTGTTGGCGTTGTAGGGCGCTTCCCAGGAAACACGGAATCTGTCGGCGGTCACCTCGCTGAACGCGCCGAGCACGGGCTTGGGTATCCCGAAGCAGCGTATGACGGCGGATTCGCCCGAAACCAGCTCGCCCTTGCGGGCTTTTACCGCGTAGTGGTATGTCTTGGCAGGGTCGAGCCCCTCGACTTTGTAGGCCGTGCCCTCGACCACCTGGTCTTGCATTCTGTACGCGCGGGTGTCATCGTCGATGGTGAACACGCTGAGCAGATAGTGGTCGGCTCCCTCAACCTGGCGCCAGTGGGCCGTGAAGCTCTCCCCGGTGAAGTCGGTGAACGTGTCGGCTACCGGGATGTCGAGCTGGGGCCTTACCTGCATCACCTTCACATTCCGCAGGTCGCCGGGATAGCTGCCGCACCAGAAGCGCACGGAGCAGTCGGGGGTACCCCCTTCGAGCGTTACCCGGTATTCTTTCCATTCGGTGTTGACCTGCACGCCGTTGGCGAGTATGCCCGTGATTCCCTTGTCTTTACCGTCGGCGCGGTCGCGGAGCTGCACATAGAAGTTGTCTGTCGTGGTAAGCTCTCCCGGCCAGGACAGGCGCCGGTATTCGAACGACACCGTCACCTTCCCCCCGTCGGCCGACAGTTCGAGCGCCGGGGTCTGGAGATAGGCGTCCTGGTCCATCTCGAAGTGGACCATTCCGGCTTCCATCCCGTAGGTGATATACCACCCTTTCCATCCCTCCTGGTGGAAAAACTCCGGTTTCATCGTCTCGTCCTGGTTGAACGCCGCTTTGCGCGAACCGGACCACGGCTCTATCGCCGGCACGAGTGAGAAATCTTCGGCGAACACAACCGATGGCTCGGGAGCGTCAGGTATCAGTGCGTGCGCCTCTGCGACGCTCATCATTGTCGCCGCCGCGATTACCGCGATTCTGTGAATGGCTGTCGTATTCATATTGTTTAATTGATTAGATTGGTTTGGTCTCGTTGTCTGAGTCTGACGCAAATATAGCGTTTATTCATTAATTATGCGTATAAAACCACATTAGTGTCCACTAAAAAATCATAAGAGTACTTTGAAATTATTGAAATTCA
>CAJTRT010000046.1 GCA_910579105.1 uncultured Muribaculaceae bacterium
CCGCAAGGACATCAACCGCTACCGCGCCATCATCGCCCAGAAGGAGCTCGGCATCCGCAAGTAAGCCATCGTTTCAACCAGTTTCTCACACTCAAACGAATCCACAATGAAGAAAGACATCCATCCCTCAAACTATCGCGAGGTGGTGTTCAAGGATATGTCGAACGAAGAGGTGTTCATCACCCGCTCGACCGTTGCCGCCAAGGAAACCATCGAAATCGACGGCGTTACATATCCCCTGGTGAAGCTCGAAATCACCAGCTCGTCACACCCCTTCTTCACCGGCAAGCAGAAGCTCGTCGACACCGCTGGCCGCGTCGACAAGTTCCGCAACCGCTACGGCGACCGCAAGAAGAAATAATCCGTCCCCCACGATATCCGAGGAGCCGCGCCGCCAAGGCGCGGCTCCTCTGCTTTAAAACCGCCCTAAACGCCTCACATATGTGGATTATGCTCGCTGTCGCCTCGGCCCTCGGCCTCGGCTTTTATGACGTGATGAAGAAAATCTCGCTGAGAGACAACAACGTGCTCGCCGTGCTGTTCCTGAACACGGTCTTCGGAACGCTGCTCCTCTCACCGGTGCTCGCCGCCGACATAGCCGCAGGCAGATTCGGCCCCGGTGCCGGACTTCCGGGACATATGCTGATAGTCCTGAAAGCCGCCATAGTGCTAAGTTCCTGGATCTTGGGCTACTTCGCCATCAAGCATCTGCCGCTGACCATCCAGGGACCCATCAACGCCTCGCGGCCGGTGATGGTACTTGTAGGAGCTATGCTTATCTTCGGCGAGCGGCTCAACCTGACGCAATGGGCCGGGATACTCATAGGATTCGCGTCGCTGTTCATGATCAGCCGGATAGGAGCGAGGGAAGGTTTCTCGCCGCGCCACAGCCGGTGGATCTGGCTGTCGGTCGGAGCCACGCTGCTGGGAGCCGTCAGCGCGCTTTACGACAAGTTCCTGATGTCGCGCTTCCAGCCGCTTGAAGTGCAGGCCTGGTATTCGCTTTACCAGATGGTGCTGATGGGGGCCGTAGTTGCCGCCATGAAGCGCGCCGGCCACGGAGGGGGCCGCTTCGCGTGGCGCTGGGCCATCGTCGGCATCTCGCTGTTCCTCACCGCCGCCGACCTCGCCTACTTCTACGCCCTCTCGGTTCCGGGCGCCATGATATCGATTGTGTCGATGATACGCCGCGGAAGCGTCATCGTGCCGTTTTTCTACGGGGTGTTCGTCCTGGGTGAACGCAACGTGCGGGCCAAGCTGGTCGACCTGTGCTTCCTCCTGGCCAGCCTCGCGCTGCTCGTGCTCGGTTCCGGCTGACGGCGCGGACAGCCCCGCGCGGCCCGTCGGAGGCGCTAATCCGCACTGATTCCGAATAGCGGGACGATTAGCGAAATATTTCCTTAATGGTTGTGAAAGTTTGGCAGAATTGATTAATTTTGTCGAATTAAGCTACCTGCGCCCGGGTCGGGACCCGGCGCGGTGGCTTTGACGCGGCATACAACAACAAACCAATTTTATAAAATCTCAAAATCTATCCAACTCTTATGTGGTTAACATCCTCATCCGTAGGTCGGAAGCTCATCATGTCGGTGACTGGTGCCTTTCTCGTCCTATTCCTGACGTTCCATGCGTTGATGAACGGTGTGGCGCTCTTCTGGCCCACAGCCTACAACGTGGTGTGTGAGTTCCTGGGTGCCAACTGGTATGCACTGATCGGCTCGGCCGTGCTGGCCGCGGGCTTCATCCTGCACATCGTCTACGCCCTCTGGCTCACGATCCAGAACCGCCGCGCCCGCGGCCACGAGCGTTACGCGGTGACTTCGCGCCCTCCCCAGGTAGAGTGGTCGTCGAAGAACATGCTCGTGCTCGGCATCGTGGTCCTGGCGTTCCTCGGGCTGCACCTCGTGCAGTTCTGGGCCAAGATGCAGCTCGCTGAAATCTGCCCCGCCGCCGGCGGAGCCACGGTCTGCATAAACGGCGTTGAGACAGTCGCCAATCCCGCTGCCGGCACCCTCTTCCTGCAAATCGCTTTCTCCTGCTGGCTCACCCTCGCCTGCTACGTCATCGGCCTGGTAGCCCTCTGGTTCCACCTCACCCACGGATTCTGGTCGATGTTCCAGACCTGCGGTTGGAACGGCAAGACATGGCTCCCCCGTCTCAAAGCCATCGGTAACTGGTGGGTGACCATCGTGGTAGGCCTCTTCCTGGCCCAGGCAATCGTGTTCACCGTGCAGGCCAACCGCGGCTATTACACCTCCAACGAGTGCCTCCTCGAGCAATACGCCGAGATGGACGCCGCCCACGGCGCCGCGGCCCTCCCCTGCGCCACCGAGGCAGCTTGCGAAAAAGCGGCTTGCGCGAACGCCGCCAACTGCCCCAACGCCGCCGCATGCGGCCAGACCGGCAACTGCGGCAATCCCGCATGCTCCAAGGACAACTGCGACGCAGCCACTTGCGACCCGCAGGCCGGATGCTGCTCGGCCTCGGTCGTAGCGGTTGAAGAGTCTGTAACCGAAACCTCTAACTAAATCCACCAATCAGAAATGGCAGATCTCAAGAAACTGGATGGAATGATCGACTCGACCCCCATCATGAAGGACTATGCCGACATCGAATCGTCGAAGCTCCCCGAATTCCAGATAGACTCCAAAATACCCGAAGGTCCCGTCGCTGAGAAGTGGACCAACTACAAAGCGCATCAGAAGCTCGTCAACCCCGCCAACAAGCGCCATCTCGACGTAATCGTCGTAGGCACCGGCCTGGCAGGCGCCTCCGCCGCATCCACCCTCGGCGAACTCGGCTTCAACGTTTATAACTTCTGCATCCAGGACTCCCCGCGCCGCGCCCACTCCATCGCCGCGCAGGGTGGCATCAACGCCGCCAAGGACTACCAGAACGACGGCGACTCGGTTTACCGCCTCTTCTACGACACCGTGAAGGGTGGCGACTTCCGCTCCCGCGAGGCCAACGTCTACCGCCTGGCCGAGGTTTCGAGCAACATCATCGACCAGTGCGTGGCTCAGGGCGTTCCATTCGCACGCGAATACGGCGGCCTCCTGGCCAACCGCTCCTTCGGAGGCGCGCAGGTATCGCGCACATTCTACGCCAAGGGCCAGACCGGCCAGCAGCTCCTGCTCGGCGCATACTCCTCGCTTAACCGCCAGATCAAGCGCGGCACCGTCAAGAGCTTTAACCGCCGCGAGATGCTCGACATAGTGATCATCGACGGCCGCGCCCGCGGCGTGATCATGCGCAACCTGCTGACCGGCGAGATCGAGCGCTACGCCGCACACGCCGTCGTGCTCGCCACCGGCGGTTACGGCCGTGCGTTCTTCCTGAGCACCAACGCTATGGGCTGCAACGGATCCGCCGCTGTGCAGGCCTTCCGCAAAGGCGCGTACCTGGCGAACCTCGCCTTCACGCAGATCCACCCGACCTGCATCCCCGTCCACGGCGAGGATCAGTCGAAACTGACCCTCATGAGCGAATCGCTCCGCAACGACGGCCGCATCTGGGTGCCCAAGAAGAAAGAGGACGCCGAGGCCATCCGCGCCGGAAAGAAGCGCCCCACCGACATCCCCGACGAGGACCGCGACTTCTACCTGGAGCGCCGCTATCCCGCGTTCGGCAACCTCTGCCCCCGCGACATAGCCTCCCGCGCCGCCAAGGAACGCTGCGACGCGGGCTACGGCGTGGGCACCGGCAACGCCGTCTACCTTGATTTCAAATACGCCATCAACCGCCTTGGCAAGGACGTGGTGGCCGACCGCTACGGAAACCTCTTCGACATGTACAAGATGATTTCCGACGACGATCCCTACGAGACCCCGATGATGATCTTCCCCGCCTCCCACTACACCATGGGCGGCATCTGGGTCGACTACGAGCTGCAGACCTCCATCAAGGGCCTCTTCGCCATCGGCGAGTGCAACTTCTCGGACCACGGCGCCAACCGTCTCGGAGCCTCCGCCCTCATGCAGGGCCTGGCCGACGGCTACTTCGTGCTCCCCTACACCATGCAGAACTACCTGAGCGACCAGATCAAGGTGCCCCGCTTCTCGACCGACGCTCCCGAGTTCGACGAGGCAGAGAAAGGCGTACGCGCCCGCATAGCCAAACTTATGGCCATCAAGGGCAAGCAGAGCCCCGACCAGCTCCACAAGAAACTGGGCCACGTCATGTGGAACCTCGTGGGCATGGGCCGCACCCTCCAGAGCCTCGTCAAGGCAGTCGACGAGATCGCCAAGATCAAGAAGGAGTTCTATGCCGACCTCCGCATCGTGGGTAAGGCCGACGACCTTAACACCGAGCTTGAGAAGGCGCTCCGCCTGGAGGACTTCCTCGAAATCGCCCGCATGATGGCCATCGACGCCCTCCACCGCAACGAATCGTGCGGTGCCCACTTCCGCGAGGAATACCAGACCCCCGACGGCGAGGCCGCCCGCAACGACAAGGACTACATGTATGTCGGCTGCTGGAAGTACACCGGCGACGACGAGAAGCCCGTCCTCCTCAAAGAACCCCTCAACTACGAGTCCATCAAGGTACAGACCCGCAACTACAAGTCTTAAAATCCCACTCTAACGCATCATACTAATTATGGAAACAACAATTAATGTCAATCTGAAGGTTTGGCGTCAGCGTGGGCCCAAGGAGCCCGGGCAGTTCGTCAAGTACCGCGTCGAGAACGTCTCGACCGGCAGCTCGTTCCTCGAAATGCTCGACATGCTCAACCAGCAGCTCGTCGACAAGGGCGAGGAGCCGGTGGTCTTCGACAACGACTGCCGCGAGGGCATCTGCGGCATGTGCTCCCTCTACATCAACGGCCATCCCCACGGTCCCGTGCAGGGAATCACCACCTGCCAGCTCCACATGCGCAAGTTCAACAACGAGGACGAGATCACCATCGAGCCGTGGCGCTCCGCCGCGTTCCCCGTGATCCGCGACCTGATGGTCAACCGCAACGCCTTCGACCAGATCCAGCAGGCCGGCGGCTACGTCAGCTTCAACTGCGGCGGCGCCCAGGACGCCAATGCTCTCCCCATCTCCAAGGAGGTGGCCGACGAGGCCATGGATTCCGCGACCTGCATCGGCTGCGGCGCATGCGTGGCAGCCTGCAAGAACGGCTCCGCTATGCTCTTCGTGTCGGCCAAGGTCAGCCAGTTCGCCCTCCTTCCCCAGGGCCAGGTAGAGCGCGCCCGCCGCGCCCGCGCCATGGTCAGCAAGATGGACGAGCTGGGCTTCGGCAACTGCACCAACACCGGCGCCTGCGAGGCCGAGTGCCCCAAAAACATCTCCATCAGCAACATCGCCCGCCTCAACCGCGAGTTCATCAAAGCCAAGTGCGCCGACTGATACCCGGCCGTCGCGCTTTTGCTCTCGCACCATCAGGCAAGCAATCCGACACGAACAATTAAACGCAACCACCCTGACCAAGGCCGCTCCGCCCACCGCGAAGCGGCCTTGGTTCATTCCCGTTCCTGCCCCCTATCCTAAAACATCGCCTTGTTTTCCGGACGGTTCTGCGAAAATCAGGGGAATTGTTGCGGGGGGAGGGAAATTTCGTTAATTTTGCAGCCGAATTACCGTAAATGGGCAACTTTAAATCCATACAGCAATCCCTCGCCACCGAACTGACGGGGCTTAACGGCCTTATAAGAAAGACCCTCGACTCCCCCAACGAGTTGATGAACAAGGTCATTGCCTCTTATCTCGAAAAGGAGGGGAAGCAGGTGCGCCCGATACTGGTGATGCTGTGCGCCAGGTTGTTAGGCGATGTGACGGACAAAACGCTCAAAGGCGCCGCGGCGGTGGAACTGCTCCACAACGCGTCGCTCATCCATGACGACGTTGTGGACGACACCGAGAAACGCCGCGGAGCCCCCACAATCAACGCCATCTGGGACAACCACCTGGCGGTCCTGATAGGCGATTTCTTCCTCTCCAACGCCCTGCTCCTGGCAGCCGCCACCGACGACATACGCATCGTCAACTCCATATCGGAGCTTGGGCGCCTGCTGTCGATCGGCGAACTCGACGAAATCTACACCGCCCGCTTCAACAACCTCGACGAGGAAGCCTACTTCCAGATTATCTTCCGCAAGACCGCATCGCTCTTCGTTGCGTGCGCCGAAGTGGGGGTTTTCTCGGCGGGCATCGGCAAGGACGACCCGCGGGCGGCCGCGCTGGTCGAATACAGCCGGCTGCTCGGCCTCTGCTTCCAGATAAAGGACGATATTTTCGACTATTACGCGGACACCGAAATCGGGAAACCGACCGGCAACGACCTGCGTGAGGGAAAGATAACGCTGCCGCTGCTCCACGTTCTCCGCGACCAGTCGCTGCCGGGCTGCGACGAGATGCGGGCGCTGGCCCGCGAAGAAGCCCTCGGTACCGGCGAAATCTCCCGCCTTATAACCTACGCCATAGACAACGGCGGCATAGAGTACGCCTACGACACTATGTCGCGGCTACGCGACCAGGCAGCCAAACTCATAACCGGCAGTTTCGCTCCCTCACCCACGCGCGACGCCCTGATATCGCTCTTCGACTTCATCATAGAACGCCGCCACTGAAACACGCGCGGATTCGCCGCGAACAGACATTATGGAATCACTACGCCAACTTTTCAAGATCGGCCACGGCCCGTCGAGTTCCCACACCATGGGGCCGCGCAAGGCCGCCCAGATATACCTTTCGGAACTGCCTAAGGGCGCTGCCAGGGTCGTCGTGACCCTCTACGGCGCGCTGGCAGCGACCGGCAAGGGACACCTCACCGACAAGGCCGTGCTCGACGTGCTGTCACCGGTCATTCCGACCGAAATAGCCTGGCAGCCCGACACCGTGCTCCCGTTCCACACCAACGGCCTGCGTTTCGAGGCTTTCGGCAAGGACGGCTCACCGCTCGGCGCTGAGACATTCTACTCCGTCGGCGGCGGCGATATAGTGCGCGAGGGCGAAAGCCGCCAGGCCGCCGTCAGCATCTATCCGATGACCAAAATCAAGGAAATTCTCGCGTGGTGCGAGAGTACCGGGCTGAGCTACTGGGAATACGTAGAGCAGACCGAGGGTCCGGAAATCTGGAACTACCTCGCGGAAGTCTGGCAGGTGATGAAGGAAGCCGTCGAGCGCGGCATCGAGGCAGAGGGAATCCTTCCGGGCGGCCTTGGTGTGCGCCGCAAGGCGGTCAGCTACCACGTGCACGCCGCCGGTTACAACTCGTCGTTGAAAAGCCGCGGACTGGTCTACGCCTACGCCCTGGCCGTCAGCGAGGAAAACGCCGCCGGAGGCCGTATTGTCACAGCCCCCACCTGCGGCTCGTGCGGGATAGTCCCCGCCGTGCTCTACCACCTGCACACATCCAAAGGCTTCTCCGAGAAACGCATCCTGCGCGCCTTGGCCACCGCCGGGCTTTTCGGCAACGTGGTTAAGCACAACGCCTCGGTGTCGGGCGCCGAAGTCGGATGCCAGGGGGAGGTCGGCGTGGCGTGCGCCATGGCCGCCGCCGCGGCCTCACAGCTCTTCGGAGGTACCCCGGCGCAGATCGAGTATTCCGCGGAGATGGGTCTCGAACACCACCTGGGCCTCACCTGCGACCCCGTGTGCGGCCTGGTGCAGATTCCATGCATCGAGCGCAACGCCTATGCCGCGGCCCGCGCCCTCGACGCCAACCTCTACGCCGCCTTCTCCGACGGACGCCACCGCGTCGACTTCGACCGCATCGTCGAGGTCATGAAGCAGACCGGCCACGACCTCCCCTCCCTCTACAAGGAAACCGCCAAGGGAGGCCTCGCCGCCATCAAGTAGAAAGGAACCCCACCATCCATTAACCCATTTTAACAAATGGGGGGGGTAAAATGCAAATTATTGTGTAATTTTGCGATGAATTACACAGTACAATGCACAATTCCACAGTATCAGAAACATCGCGGGGACAGCTATCGCACAACATCATAAGCCGTCTGACGGCTATAATGGTGGCAATACTTATGTTGTTCCCCTCATATGCGGCAAACCCGTATACCTCCGGCAGTTCCACACGCAAACAGGAACAGATTATATTGCGCGACGGCTCGATTATAGATGCCAAGGTGCAGCAGATCACGCAGTCGTCCGTCAAATTCAAGAACGAGACGACCGGGGTGAAACTCGACGAGCTCCCGCTGGCAGATGTGTATATGATCAAATCCGGGAAGCGCGGCAATCTTTTCTTCACCCAAGGTGGAAAGAGAAAGACCGGCGACGACATCAAGTTCGACCCAAAGGCGACCACAATCTACACCACCGACTATCGCGAAATACAAGCCTATACCCTTGATTTCGACGAGGACAAACTCGTATACACGACCTCGAAAGCCGACCGCAAGAACCCACAGCCTCTCCGCAAGGTCATTCCCCAAAGCATCGTGTTCATGGTCGTCTACTCCGACGGCACATCTGACATCTTCAACGACCTGAGCAAGCCCGCGCATTACGAACCTCAAGCCAAAGCGGAAAGCACGCCAGAGGGAACCCCGGCCGACAACGACCTCAAGGTGGTATTCCACAACGCCAAGCAAGGCGACACCATAGCCTCGCTTGCCGAACGCTACGACGTGACCGCGGCCGAGATACGAGAATGGAACGAGCTTAGCACCAAGATAAAGGACACCACCCCGTTGAAGCCCGGGCAGCAACTGATGCTGTATGTTAAAAACGTCAACTAAGCCAACTAACATGAAACACTCCAGCTGGCTCGCACTCTCCATATTATGCCTGACCGCCTCCATATGGCTATACGGATGCGACAGTACGGGGAGCAAAGAAGTTATACGCGTAGTCACCGAGCGAGACTCCCTGATGAGAGTGGCACAGACGCAGCAACGACAACTGACACGGGTAAACTCGGTGCTCACCACCCTGTCGGAGGCACTCGATTCAGTACAGGAGCAGGAAAAGCTATTGTTTGTCAACACATCTGGCGAAGGTAAAATATCGAAAGCGGAAGCACTCGACAACCTAAACAGGTTCGAGTTGGCGATCAAATCGCAACAAGCCCACATTAACCGCCTTGAAAAACAGCTCGCGGAATCCAGGGAAGACGAAGACAACCGAGAAAACGACTCAAAGACAGCCAGTCTGATTGAAAATATGAGGCAGCAGCTGCGGCAAAAAGACGAACTCATAGCCACGCTGCGGCAGGAACTGGACCGAAAGAACGTCGACATCTCCAACCTGCAAGCCATAGTGGCGAAGCAGAAAACTCAGATTTCCAACCTTGGCGAACAAAACAAACGCTACACCGAAGCACTTGCCCGCTCGACCGATATGGCAAACCGCGGATTCGTGGCCATGGGAACGAAAAAGGAGCTTGAGGCCAAGGGAATCATCCACAAAGGAAAAATCCAGACCAAAGACGCGCTTGACCGCGGCAAGTTCTCGCAGGTCGACATCCGCAAATTCACGGAAATAACATTCGAGGCAAAGAAGCCGAAAATCCTGACAGCAGCCCCACAAAGCACCTACACGCTCACTACCGACGGCAAAGGGAGCTTCACGCTGCACATAAACAACGTTGCGGAATTCTGGTCGATTTCAAACTTCCTGGTGATCCAGACCAGGTAAAAGCGACACCCATGATGAGAACCACTCGACAGGGCATAATGAGCGCTATCATGTTGCTGGTAGCAGCCAGCGCCTTTGCCCGGACCTACATTGCCGAGCGCGGAGACACCTGGGAATCGGTAGCGCGCAAGTGGGGCCTTTACACCGACGAGCTAAAAGCGCGAAACAGCATTTTTCCAACCCTGTATGCCGGGCTGGAAATCGACCTACCTGAAAACGCGTCACAGAATCCGCTCTCCACATGGGAGATTGCCAGACTTGAACGTGCCGACAGAGAACTCGCGACAGGGATAGAACTACTCGAAGCCGGGAAATTCCGCCAGGCGATGTCGAGCCTGAATATGGCCGGCGCGGCAAGAGGCCGCTCCACGGCAAGCCTGCTATTCCTGCAAGGAAGGGCAAAAGATGGTCTCGCTGACTACGAAGAGGCTTTTGACTACTACACACGATCCTCAGCCAAACTTTCAGACGGCGACCTGACACTCACCGAAGAACAGACGAACACTCTAAGAGAACGGATGGCCGCAGTCGGCAAACTCGCCGCCGAACGCCGCCTCCGGCGCGAAGCCCAGGAAGCAAAACGCCGCGAGGAAGAACGCAAGGCCGAAGAAGCCCGGAGAAACCGCCTGGCAGCAAAGAGGAGAGCCGAGGCGGAAGCCGACAAAAAACGTGAGTCTCGCCGCCAAAAGGCATCAAGCTCCGGCGGGTGGGGATTCCCCGTTTGGGGTGGAGGCTGGGGGATGCCGATGCCCTCGTTCCAGCCGCAGTTCGCTCCCGACTGGAACAGCGCGCAGATGAACTGGAACAGCACGCCTGCCACATGGACCGCGCCAGCCATAGATTGGAACTCGGTCCCGACCGACATAGGAACGTATGCGCCAGCCCAACCCGACCCCCCCTCTCTCGATTCCGGCAATCCCCGCGAACAAATCACGTTCTCCGACCACACATGCACCCTTTGCGGGGGCAAAGGCACGATTCCCGATAACGGAGGCACCACTTTCGGCCTCAGCAGCACTAAATATTGCAGCGACTGCGGCAAAACAGTAGACCTCAGCCATCGCCACATACAATGCCCGTCGTGCGGCGGCCGCGGCATGGTAAGGAAAAGAGACTGACACAGCTATATGCGTGCCGTTCACCCATCATACAAACAAAAACCAATCTCTATCACAATGCGAATCACAACAATGCGCAGAGCCATCGCGTCGCTTCTATGCTCCATATGCCTCACTTGCGCGGCGGCAGAGACCGGAACGACTGTCACTCACATACTCGAACGGGGTGAAAGCCTGGAATCAATCGCCAAGAAATACGGCGTGACAACGCAGCAGATTATCGACCTCAACCCGGATGCGGCCACTTTCATATACATTGGGATGGAAATCGCAATTCCCCAAGACCCCGAAACAGTGACGCCGTCGGCAGAAACACAGCCATCAGCCACGCCAATATCCAACACCGCGGTACGACCGGAACCATCCGGCTCCGCATCGGCAACATATGACAGCGAAACATACACGGCCCCGACCGCGATCTACCAGGCACGTCAATACACGGGAGACAAGGCAACGCCCGACGACCATAACGTTTTCTCTATGTCCGGAATGGTGACATGGTCATATTCGTTATCGGGCGAAGGCGGCGATTTCAAGACACGGAGCGCGTATGGCATCATGGGCGAAGGATGCAGTGAAATCTCCCCGAACTTCGGATTCGGCCTGAGTTTCGGGTTCAACGCCAATTACGGCCTCGTTCCGGAAGGCTACGGCAATCTGTCGGGATACTTTGGCCCGACAATAGCAGTGGCATTCGGAGACAGCAGGAAAGCGGGCATCTACCTGCCCGTATGCGTCGGAATCGCGAACGGAATCAATGGCGACGACAGCACCTACTGGTCATGCGTGGTATTGCCGCACTTCGCATTCTCTCTCAGCAGGGTGCGGATAAACCTCGGATGCGCCGTCAATACAGATTTCTCAAACACCTCTACCGCACTCACAGTCGGATTGGGCTACGAGTTTTAATGATACGAATGGCGCGTCTGTTGTCAGGCGCGTCATACATGTTTTTTAGCAAACTTTAATGTTTGGGCGGCGGAGATGAGGCGGAGATTGAGTAATTTTGCGGGAAAGAACAAAAACTTCACACATTATACCGCAAAATGAACGCCAAATCAGTTCTCGCAATCGCCGCCACCGGCTCCGTCCTGCTGACGGGCTGCGGAAAAAAACTTAACCAGTTTCAAGCCGACTACTTCAACGTCAATCCTAACCCGCTGGAAGTCGTGGCCGACCGAGTACCCGCGACAGTGACCGCGAGGATTCCCGCCAAGTTCTTCGTCAAGAACGCCGAAGTCACCGTCACGCCCTACCTCTGCTTCGAGGGTCAGGAAGTCGCCTCGCAACCCTACACATTCCAGGGCGAGAAAGTGCGCGGCAACGCCCCCGTGGTCAGCTACGAGAACGGAGGCACGGTGACGATACCCGTCATGTACGAGTACCAGCCCGACATGATGCGCAGCGACCTGCAGCTCGCCTTCGACGTGCGCCAGGGAAGCAAGCAGTACGTCCTTCCCCGCGTCAAGGTCGCGACCGGCGTGGTAGCCACCTCCACCCTGGCCGACGCGTCGACCGTCACCCCGGCCCTGGCCCAGGACAAGTTCCAGCGCGTGATCAACGAGAAATACGACGCCGACATACACTTCCTCATCAACCAGGCGAACCTGCGCGACGGCGAGCTTAACTCGTCGGCCATGCTATCGCTCAGCGAGCAGCTGCGGAACGCCGCCAACGACCCTTCCCGCGAGATCGAGGAAATCAACGTCTCATCGTACGCGTCGCCCGAAGGATCGCTCGAGCTTAACACCCGCCTTGCCGAGAACCGCGAGAAGAACACCACCGCGTACCTCGACAAGAAACTCAAAAAGGACAACATCACCGAGTTCGGCGAACTGACCGCCAACTTCACCCCCGAGGACTGGGAAGGCTTCCAGAAGCTCGTGGCCGCAAGCTCGATACAGGACAAGGAGCTGATTCTCAGCGTTCTCTCGATGTACAAGGACCCCGAGCAGCGCGAGAAGGAGATCCGCAACCTCTCCTCCATCTTCGACCAGCTCGCCGAGCAGGTGCTTCCCCAGCTCCGCAAGAGCCGCATCACCGCCTCGATCAACGTAATCGGCAAGAGCGACAAAGAGCTTATGGACGCGTTCGCCAAGAATCCCAAGAGCCTTACCGCCGACGAACTGCTCTACACCGCCACCCTCTATGACAACAACGCTGACAAGATGAAGGTGTACGACGCGGCCGCGCAGGCTTATCCCAACGACTACCGCACTTTCAACGACCTTGGCATGACACAGTTCGCCGCCGGCGACTATGACGCGGCCAAACGCAACTTCGCCCACGCCCAGCGCCTCGCCCCCGCCGCCACCGAGCCTCAGATGAATATGGGTCTCGTGTCGCTGATGAACAAGGACTACCGCCAGGCCAACCAGAAGTTCGGAGCCGCCGCGGGCCAGCCCGAGCTGAACGACGCGATGGGCACCTACTATCTGATGACCGGCGATCCCGCCGCCGCAGTCAAGGCTTTCGGCAACGCCAAGACCAACAACGCGGCTCTCGCCCAGATTCTCACCAAGGATTACAGCAAGGCGAAGTCGACCCTCGCCGGAATCACCGCCCCCAACGCGATGACCTACTACATCACCGCTATCCTGGGCGCGCGCACCAACAACGACACAATGGTCAACAACAACCTCCGCCAGGCTGTCAAGCTCGACCGCTCCCTCGCCGCAAAGGCCGCCAAGGACCTCGAGTTCCAGAACTTCAACCTCAGCGCGATCCTCTAACCTGTCATACCCGCATAAACCGATAGGATTTGGCAACAAACCGTACGCGCCGCCGCGCCGCCTCAGGGCCGCGCGGCGGCTCCCGTAGGGCACCCCGCGGGACCGACAACACCCGGCCGCTCGCCATAGCGCTCGCCGTGGCCGTCATAGCCGCGATAGCATGGCTGATTATAACAGCAAAAACGAGCGACGACAATGCCGCCGTCATTGACATTCCCCAGGCATCGGCCCTGGAAACAGCGAAAGTGCCGAGGGGAACTCCCGAGCAGCTCATACGGTACAAAGGATTCACCGTCTCGTTCAATCCCCGGACACACCAGCCCAACTGGGTGGGGTGGGAACTTCTCGCATCAGAAGTGGAAGGCACCCATCCGCGCAATCAGAATTTCGCGCAAGATCCCGACATCGAGGGATGCGCCACTCCGCAGGACTACCGCCATTCCGGTTTCGACCGCGGCCATATGGCTCCCGCCGGCGATATGAAATGGAATCCTGAGGCTATGGCCGAATCATTCCTCATGACCAACATCTGCCCCCAGGCCGGCGATCTCAACCGCGGGGCGTGGAACAAGCTCGAGGAGAAATGCCGGCAACGGGCGCGACGCGACAGCGCCGTGGTCATAATATGCGGCCCCGTGTTCGACAAACCAGGCGCGGCCATGCTTATCGGCTCCACAGGCGTGGCGGTTCCCAACGGATTCTTCAAGGTTGTTCTATCGCCATATGCCAACCCGCCAAGAGCCATAGGCTTCCTGATGCCCAACGGACCGGTGCCGGGAGGCATGCAGAAATGCGCCGTAAGCGTCGATTCCGTGGAAACCGCCACGGGCTTCGACTTCTTCTCAGCGCTCCCCGACGACATTGAAACCGAAGTGGAAAAGCAATGCGACTTCCACCGATGGTCTACTAAAAAATAACAAGCCCCAACGTGAGTACCATCTGCGCGATATCAACCCCCGCCGGAGTAGGCGGGATAGCCGTGGCCCGCGTAAGCGGCCCGCAAGCCATAGAAACCGTCGACCGCTTATGGCGCGGCAAAACCCTTGCCAGCTGCGAGAGCCACACAGCCCACTTAGGACACATCATCGACCCCGACCGCTCAGGCGAGTCGCTCGACCAGGCGGTGGCCACCATATTCCGCAGCCCTAACTCCTTCACGGGCGAGGATGTGGTAGAAGTGTCAGTACACGGCTCCCGGTTCGTCCAAGCCGAACTGATACGCCTGCTGTGCCGCAACGGAGCAAGGATGGCCGAACCGGGAGAATTTACCCGGCGAGCGTTCGCCGCCGGAAAACTGGATCTCGCGCAGGCCGAGGCGGTGGCCGACGTCATAGCGGCCAACTCACGCGCAGCCCTCCGCATAGCCAACCGGCAGATGCGCGGAGCCTTCTCCCAACGTCTCGCCGCGCTGCGCCAGCAGTTGACCGACCTGTCAGCGCTGCTCGAACTCGAACTTGATTTCAGCGAGGAAGACGTGGAATTCGCATCCCGCGACCACCTGCGCGAGCTCGCCCGGCAAATTCTTGCCGAAATCGAACGCCTCCGCTCCTCGTTCGCCGCCGGAACGGCGATAAAGGACGGAATACCGGTCGCCATCGCAGGGCCCACCAACGCCGGCAAATCGTCGCTGCTGAACGCCCTGCTCAATGACGACCGGGCGATTGTGAGCGACATCCACGGCACCACACGCGACACCGTGGAAGACACTCTGACAATCGGCGACCACCTCTTCCGCATCATCGACACCGCCGGAATACGCGACACCTCCGATACCGTCGAGCTTGCCGGCATACAGCGCTCGCGCCAGGCAATAGCCCGCGCGGCGGTCATCATAGCCGTCATCGACGCGACAACCGAGCCTCGCGCCACATACAGAACCACGCCCGGGAGCGGCAAACCACACCCGGCGCCATCATCCGACCTGATAACCGAAATACGTTCCATCGCCCCCGACACCCCCCTAATCATAGCAAGAAACAAAACCGACTTGCTCGCCAACAACGAGAAAACAACCCTCAGGCGCCTCGGCGATTCATCCGGCGACAATCCATCCAACGGCAAACAGGGCGGCGGCAACCATGACGGCGGCAACCATGGCAACACTTCAACCGGCCTCACCATATTGGGCATATCCGCGAAAACCGGCCAAGGGCTTGACGCGCTGCGCGGCATACTGACCCGCGCCGCCGACAACCTTACCGGCACCGCAACCGCCGATGCAATCCTAATCACAAACCAACGCCACTACGACGCCCTCACCGCCGCCACCGCGCCTCTATCCCGCCTCCTGGCCGCCCTCGCCCACACTTCCCCACTTTCCTCCCCCATCGACCTCATGGCAATGGACCTCCGCGAAGCCCTCTCCCACCTCGCCTCCATCACCGGCGCCATCACCACCCCCGACATCCTCTCCACCATCTTCGCCCGCTTCTGCATCGGCAAATGACGTAATTGTCACAATCCGTCACAATCCGTCACAAT
>CAJTRT010000047.1 GCA_910579105.1 uncultured Muribaculaceae bacterium
GGAATCAGTCCTAATTTTTTGAGACCTCAAAAAGTTTTATCGGACAGCAATATTAACTTATGCCTGATGTGACTCCCGGTTTCTGAATCCTAATTGCTCTTTCCCCACATCAGTTATCAATAGGTATATGCTTAAATTATCGAAATTAGGTGCTATCTGCGTGTTCGCGTCGACGGCTTTTTCAGGTGTGCAGGATGCCGGAGCGCAGCGAATCGCGATAAAGACCAACGCTCTGGACTGGGCGATGCTGTCGCCGAATATAGGCGTGGAAGCCAGGCTCAGCCGCCGCGTGTCGTTGCAGCTGGCAGTCGCTGGTAATCCGTTTAATTTCAGCGTGGCAGGCTTCAACTGGAAGAATTACCGGGTGGAGCCGGAACTCAGATACTGGTTCAACCGTCCGATGGCGCGCCACTTCATTGCCCTGTCGGCAACTGCCGCGGGTTACCATCTGCGCCATGCCGACCACCATCTGCAAGGCGACGCCGTCGGTGCCGGAATTTCCTACGGCTACGCCCTGGTGCTTGGCAGCCATTGGAATATGGAGGTTGAGGCCGGTGTCGGAATAGCGCATTTCAGCGCGTATGACTTTTATGGCGATAAATGGAAAAACAACCTTGGAGAGAAGAACTTCAAAAAGTTCCTCCCGGTGCCTATACGCCTGGGTCTGTCATTCTCATATATATTTAAGTAGCGGCAAATCCTATGTTGATCAATAAGACAAGTTGTACAGCGTTTAAAAGCCTGATGGCGGCAACGGTGTTGCTGTTGTGCCCGGTGACGGCCGCGGGGCGCGTTATCAATGTGCGCGGCAGTGTGGTTAGTGCCGGCAACAACGAGCCTTTGCAGGGGGTCACTATCCGTGACGCGCAAACCGAGCGCCTTATAGGCACTACGAATATCGAAGGGAAGTTCACCGTGTCGATTGACGATGCAGGCACCCTGCTTTTTTCGATCATGGGAAGCGAGGATCTCGCCGAACCTGTTGGCGGCCGCATGGCGCTCGACGTAAAGATGCTGCCGAAAGCGCGGGAGCTCGACGAAGTGGTCGTGACTGCCAAAAGCAATTCCAACGTGATGACGATCGATCCCGCCGAGCTGGATGTAGTGGGCAATTACATCCATCTGAAAAAGAGGGTGAAGATTCCGCACCGGCTTTTCTCGTCTAATTCCCGCATGATCATCCAGCCGACGATATACAACGTGACCCGCAGGCATCTGTCATATCTTAAACCGGTTGTTTTCGACGGACATAGATACGCCATAACCCAGACCCGCATGCTTGACTGGGATCCCTCGCTTGACCCTCTGACGCCCTACCGCGAGGTAAAACGCACGGGGCGTCGCACCGACGACTATGTCACCATACAGGATTCGCTGTATGTCGACAACCCTAAGGAGGACTTTATGTGCGTGGTCATGACTTCGCTTGAAAACTACAACCGGGTGGTGTATGCCGACACGTTCATGATCGCGCGCGGCTCGGTCAACCCGCTGCGCTTCCTCTCTTACGACCTCCGGGGCTATAACCTGACCGACGAGCAGTATCTGCCGCAGCCCGAGGTGTTCCTCCGCGACAGCAAAGGCGACATAAACCTCGTTTTCGAGGTCGGCAGCTCGAAACTCGACCTGTCCATGGGGAATAACGCCTCGGAAATCGAGAAAATGGCCGGTGAGTTCCGCGTCATAGAGAACGACCCCGACATGACCCTCAAAAGTTTCTCTATTTCAGGCACGGCCTCTCCCGAGGGCAACTACGGGCGTAACCTCGAGCTTGCCAATGCCCGTATGGAGGCTGCCATGGAGGCCGTCATGGGCGCGGTCCCCGCAAGTCTGCGGCGCGGGGCCGCGATTTCGTCAGAGGCCGCTGTCGCCTCGTGGCGCGATGTCGAGGAGATGCTGCGGCGCGACGGGCGCGACAGGGAGGCCGACGCCGTAAGGAAGGTTGTCGACGCTTATCCCGCGTCGCCCGACATGCAGTCCGCGAGGATGCGTCGCCTGCCGTTCTACAAGACGCTGCTTGTCGAGGACTATCTGCCACGGCTACGCAAGGTCAGCTACGAAATGGTCTACTCCCGCTACCGGCCGCTGACCGACGAGGAGATCGCGGCGTTGTACGCGAAAGACCGGCGCTCTCTTTCGAAATACAATTTCTGGCGGTATTACCAGAGCAGGACTGACGACCGCGACCGCGAGGCGGTTCTGCGGGAGGCGCTTGGCGCGCATCCCGATTTCCTTGCCGCCGCCACCGACCTCTCGGCACTGCTGATCAACCGCGGGGAGGCCGACGGAAGTGTGCTGGAACCATTTTTTGCCGATGACGCGAAAGCCACCAGGCTCCCGGACGCGTCCGTGTACGATATGGCGGTGGCCGCCATGGCCGAATCGCGTTACACGCGGGCTGACTCCCTGATGGAGCGGCTGCCCGACACGGAGGAGTTCCACAAGGGAAAAGTGTACAGCGCGGCCATGTGCGGCCGATATGCCGAGGTGGTACGGGAGATTTCAGAGGACTCGCCTCTCAACGAGGTGCTCCTGCTGCTGGCTATGAAGGATAACGCGACCGCCAGCGAGCGCGCCGCCAGGCTCGGGGATTCGGCGGTCGAGGAATATGTGAAAGCGATAGCCGCCAACCGCATGGATATGTATGTTGAGGCTTTGGTACATCTCGAAAACGCCCTGCGTCTCGACCCGTCGCTGCGCGATGTCGCGAGGGTCGACGGCGATGTGACCGACCTGCTCCAGGATATCGAGGCCTCGGCAGGTGCGAATGAGTGATATGATTTTGACCAACCTATTAAAGGGCAGAATGATGAAAAGACAGCCGCTTAACCGCGTTATCTCAATAGTACTCCTGATGGTGTCGGCCTTATGCGCGCCCCGTGTGCGGGCAAAGATGCCGTTCGCGCTCAACGACACGGCGCGTACGGGCATGAACGGTCTCGACTATGTTTTGCAGCGCCCGCTGGGGAATCCGGTATTCGGACACAAGCGCTTCGGCGACCACCTTTTCCTCAGCGGGGGTGCCGGCGCGTCGGTCATGGGGCTCCATTCCAACCCGGGAGCTGATCTCGAGCTTTCGGTCGGCGACTGGATTTCCCCGGTCCACGGCTGGCGCGTATCGCTCGCCGGGGGCCTGAACTCGGTGAACAAGGGTAGCGAGCACTCCTATTTCGGTTCCATCTCGGCCGATTACCTTATGAGTTTCACCACGTTGCTGAGGGGCTATGATCCCGACAGGATATTCGACCTCGCGGGAGCGGTCGGGGCGGAATACCGTCGCGTGCGCCGCACTGGCGTCTGGGGCAATGTTGGCGGCGTGCGAGCCGCTCTCCAGGCCCGTTTCCAGGTGAGCCCTTCGCTCTACCTGTATGTCGAGCCCCGTTTGTCGATGCTTGCCGGCTCGTATTTCGGAGGTGGCGACGATTTCCGCCGCCTGCGTCCCGAGCTGAGCTTCCATGTAGGGCTCGGCTACCGGCTGCTGCGCGGTGCCGCCAGGCGGGCCGGCGCGTCGGACTTCCTGAATGTCGACGACAGCAACCTTTTCGCCGGAGGTGCCGCTGGAGCGGCTACTTTCGCCAGAGGGTTCAGCCGCGATAAGATCGGGCCCGCCGCGTCGTTCTATGTGGGCAAATGGTTCTCGGCTGTCTCCGCCCTGAGGCTGAAAGGGGAGCTGGCCCGTTACGGGCTCAACGGCAAGCCGGCCCGGAGATACGTCGCCACCGCGTCGCTCGACTATGTGTGGAACATAAGTTCGGCCTTCGGAGGCTATCGTCCCGACGAGGTGTTCGGCCTCAACCTCAACCTCGGCGTGGCGGCGGCTTACGGCGACAACGCGAAGGGAAAGATCTACCCGGGACTGGAAGGGGGGATAACCGCCTCGTTCAGCCTGTCGCCTAACTGGAGCCTGTTTGTCGAGCCGCAGGTGCGGGTGTTCACGCCGGGCTTCAGCCGCGACGTGGCTGGCCGCTGGGGCGGGGTCGCTCCGACAGCCTCAATCATGGCCGGGCTGAACTACACGGTCGGAGACTTCGCCCGGCGGTTCCCGCGGAGCTACGAGGACTATGGGAAGTCGAAGCGTTACTTCCTCTCGTTCTCGGCGGGCGCCGGTAGGAGGTACCGCGGCGATTACGGCAACGGCCTGGCGCTCGCGGTGGGCTTCGGCAAACGGTTCACCCCGGTTTCCTCCTGGCGCGTGACAGCCGACGGCGAGGCTTTCCGCCGTTCTCCGGGCTATATCTCTCTGGCGCTTTCTGCCGACTATATATGCAGCATATCGACTTCCATGGCGGGATTTAACGATGACCGGGTTTTCGATCTCTCGGGAGTGATAGGCGTGCTGGGCGGAGCTGCCAACTATGTGGACCCCCTGAAGCCTGTGTTCGGAGGCAGGGTGGGGCTTCTCGGCGCTTTCCGCCTGTCCGACGCGCTGTCGCTCAACGTCGAGCCTCAGGTGCTCGCCTTGAAGACAACCGGGGCCGGAGCTACCGGATGGCTCCCGGAGTTCCGCGTCATGCTCGGGCTTAGCTACCGCCTCGGCCGCGGGACTTCGTTCGGGAAAGACGCCCTCGACAAGTCTCCCATGGAGGGACGCAGGAACTTCGTCTCCCTGTCGGGCGGCCCGTCTGTCACGAGTTCCGTAGTGCTTTCCGACTCGCGCGTGGTCAACGGCGCTCTGAGCGCCGTCGTGGGGCGCTGGTTCACCCCGGTGTCAGGTCTGCGGGTTGGGATGGATTATGACCACCTTCCCGCGTCAGCCCAGACCCCGAAGCTGAATATGGGCACCGCGCACGTCGACTACCTCCTCAACGTCACGTCGCTAATCACCCGCGATTCCGGGCGCCGGTTCCATGTCATAGGGCTTGTCGGAGGCGGTGTCGGGTTCAGCGACGCGGAGAGCTCCAGGGCCGGGCTGATGGCCGAGGCCGGATTGCAGTTCCGCTACAACCTGCCGAAGGATATCGATGTCCACATAGAACCTGTCGCCGGTGTGTGGTCCGGCCGCGCTCTTCCAGGATATGCCGCCCATAAAAACCTGGTCGGCATAGGCAGGGTGATGCTGGGGGCGAGCTACCGGTTCTGAACCGCGGCGCCCGGGGTGCCGGTGTCGTTCCGGCGGTTTTTAACGTTTTGCGGTACGCGTTTTTTTTCGTATATTTGCACTCATACCGCAGAATGTAGCGGCGGGTTCGTCCGTCTCTCTCCAAGCCAAGCACGGAAACCTTTGTCGCTCAACGTGTAATCTGCGCCCTCCCGGCCGGGTCTCCGACCCGGGCGCTCTCTCCCTGCCGGCCGCGCCGCGGCCGTGCCGCCCTCCGCAATAAAAAAAACGACATAAATGACAGGTAAATGGAATTATTTACCCCTAACACCCGAAGAGCAAAAATACGAGGCAGCCTTGGCAAAAAGATACGCCGGCTGTCCTCCCATCAGCGAGCTGCTGGTCCGTCGCGGGATTTCCTCCGTGGAAGAAGCTGAGCAATTCTTCCACCCCTCTCTGAGGAATCTTCACGACCCGTTCCTAATGCCCGGCATGGATAAAGCTGTTCAAAGGCTTAACAAGGCCATGGGGTCAAAGGAGAAAATCATGGTATACGGCGACTACGACGTCGACGGCACGACCGCCGTGGCGTTAGTCTACAAATACCTTAGTAATTTTTACTCCAACATCGACTACTTCATACCCACCCGCTACGAGGAGGGGTATGGCATTTCGTCGGAAACCATCGACGAGTTCGCCTCGCGGGGGGTGAAGCTCGTTATTATCCTTGATTGCGGAATCAAGGCGAACGAGGAGGTCGCCCACGCCAGGGAGCACGGCATCGACTTCATTATCTGCGACCACCACGTGCCTGACGCCGAGCTGCCGCAGGCAGCCGCGATCCTGAACCCGAAAATGCCGGGGAGCACATACCCTTTCGAGCATCTGTCGGGGTGCGGCGTGGGCTACAAGCTGATGCAGGCGTTCTCCCTGAGCAACGGCATTCCGCAGAACGACCTGGAGGGGATGCTCGACCTCGTGGCGGTATCAGTGGCGGCCGACATCGTGCCTATGACCGGTGAGAACCGCGTCATGACATATTTCGGCTTGCGGCGCCTGAACTCAAACCCGAACCTCGGGCTGCGGGCCATCGCCCGTATCTGCGGCCTTGGCGGCAAGGAAATCTCTATTTCCGACGTGATTTTCAAAATCGGGCCCCGCATAAACGCCTCGGGGCGCATGCAGAGCGGCCGCGAGGCGGTAGAGCTGCTTGTTTCCCGCGACTTCAACGACGCGTTGCGCCGCGCCCGGAACATCGACCAGTACAACAAGGACCGCAAGGAACTCGACAAGCGCATAACCGAGGAGGCGAACGCCATCCTGGCGGAGCACCCCGACAAGGTGGCGGGAAAGAAGTCCATAGTGATTTTCAACAAGGACTGGCACAAGGGGATCATCGGAATCGTGGCCTCCCGCATCACGGAGCTTTACTACAAGCCAGCCGTGGTGCTCACGCTTTCCAACGGTCTCGCGACCGGCTCGTCCCGCTCGGTCCAGGGATTCGACATATACAAGGCTGTCGAATCGGCCCGCGACCTGCTCGAGACTTTCGGCGGCCACCCTTACGCCGTCGGGCTGTCGTTACGCGAGGAGAACATTCCCGAGTTCCGCCGCCGCTTCGAGCAATATGTCTCGGCCAACATCCTTCCCTCCCAGCTCAATCCGAGTTACGAGATCGACGCCAATCTCAGTTTCGGCGAGATCACTCCCGAGTTCATCGCGATGCTGCGCAGGCTGCAGCCTTTCGGCCCTAAGAACCCGCGCCCGGTGTTCCGTTCGCGCGGCGTGGCCGATTTCGGCACGAGCAAGCTCGTGGGGCGCCAGATGGAGCACATCAAGCTCGAGCTGGTCGACGACACCTGCGGCAAGGTTTTCAACGGCATCGCCTTCAACATGGCAGAGCTTTATGACGGGATTCACGCCGGCCGCAAGTTCGACGTGTGCTATACGATAGAGGATAACAAGCACAAGGGCGCTTCCGGCGCCATACAGCTGCAAGTCAAGGAAATCGTGTTTTGCGACTGACCGACCCCGACATTCTCGGCATACTGGGGCGTTACTGGGGCTACGGCTCTTTCCGCCCGATGCAGCGCGAGATTATCGACTCGGTGCTCGCCGGACGCGACACGCTCGGGCTGCTCCCCACAGGCGGTGGCAAATCGATCACGTTCCAGGTGCCGGCCATGGCGGTAGAGGGGCTGACGGTCGTGGTCACCCCGCTGGTCTCACTGATGAAGGACCAGGCCGACAATCTCAGAGAGCGGGGCATACGGGCCTGCTGCCTGCATAGCGGCATGACGCGGCGCGAGAGCCTCCTGACATTCGACCGGTGCCGTCTCGGCAAGGCTAAAATCCTGTATCTCTCGCCCGAAAGGCTCCAGAACCAGCGTTTCCGCGCCCAGCTGCGTCAGCTGCCGGTGGCTCTGATCGTTGTCGACGAGGCGCATTGCATATCGCAGTGGGGCCACGATTTCCGTCCGTCCTATCTCCGCATAGCGGAGTTGCGCGAGGCGTTCCCTCAGGCGCCGGTGCTGGCGCTGACAGCCTCTGCGACCCCGCGGGTGGTCGACGACATAAAGCGCTCGCTCGGCTTCCGGGAGCCGTGCGGCGAGTTCCGTCTCAGCTTCACGCGCGGGAACATATCCTACATTGTGCGCCATTGCGACTTCAAGGAACCGCAACTGTTGCGGGTGCTCGGCGGCGTGCCCGGCACAGCCATTGTCTACACCCGCTCGCGGCGGCGTACCAGGGAGGTGGCGGAATATCTTAAAGCCAACGGGGTAAGTGCCGACTATTACCACGCCGGCCTTCAGCCCGAACAGAAAGAGGAGCGGCAGGATGGCTGGAAGGCCGGGCGCACGCGCGTCATGGTGGCCACCAATGCTTTCGGCATGGGCATCGACAAGCCTGATGTCCGGGTCGTGGTACACGTCGACCTTCCTTCGTCGCTCGAGGAGTATTACCAGGAGGCTGGGCGTGCCGGACGCGACGGAAAGCCGTCATACGCGGTCATCCTTGCCACCAAGGCCGACCGACGCGTGCTTTCCAAACGCCTCGCCGATTCCTTCCCGCCTAAGGACTTCATCCGCGACACCTACCATAACCTGTGCGTCTGGTTCGACGTGGCCATGGGCGAGGGGGAGGGAATGGCGCGCGACTTCGACCTGTCGGCCTACTGCGAGCGGTTCAGGACCCCGGCCGCGGTGACGCGGAGCGCCCTGTCGATTCTGAGCCGTTCGGGATACATTGATTATGAGGAAGAACCTCACACCAGGTCGCGCCTGATGATGACTGTCGACCGCCGCGCGCTCTACGACCTCGAGCTTGACCGCGAGGCCGACGATCTGCTCCAGGCTGTCCTGCGGACCTATACCGGCATATTTGCCGATTATGAGTATATCGACGAGGCGCGGCTCGCCGCCCGGCTCGGTGTCGGGCTGCGGCAGGTGTATGAGACGCTGGTGCGTCTGGGCAAGATGCGCGTGATCAGCTTCGTGCCTCACCGCTCCACCCCGATAGTGGTTTTCCAGCAGCCCCGCCAGCCCAGGGGCGATGTCGTCCTTCCGAAAGAGGTTTACGAGAACCGGCGGACGCAGATGGAGCTGCGCGTGGAGGCCATGAAGCGCTTCGTGTTCAACGACGTGGAGTGCCGCGTGGAGGGGATGCTGAGGTATTTCGGCGAGGAAGCGGCCGCGGAGTGCGGCACTTGTGACGTATGCCGGGCCAGGCAGCTCCCTGCCAGCCGCGAAGTTTCCGACGACGAGGCCGACCGGATTATCCTGCATATAGCTTCGCAGATTCCGCAGGGACGCCCCATATCCTATATACAGCAGGCTGGAGCCATACCTCGCGAACTTCTGCTCGACCGGCTGCGGGTCCTCGCGGATGCCGGCCGCGTCACACTGACGCCGGATTTCCGCGTCATAGCCGCCGAATCCGCCTCATTTTAAGTTAAATGGGGCGGGCTTTAACTGTTATGCCCTTGTATAAACAACTTTTAAACACTTTTAGCGGGAATGGCTTTGTCTTTTCCTGTGGGGTGTTGTTATAGTAATAAAAAGAAAAGATAAGCAGTCGGAATTTGAAACATTCGCTGACGAATTGCCGACGCGGTCTTTTCGCCGGACATCCCTCGTCCTTTTTACCGGGTAGTGATACCAGGTACTGAGGCTCTCATAAATAAATAGTTGAAACGTCGGGGAGGCAGCTGCCGCTTAGCGGGACTGCCTCCCTTTGTTGTTCGGCGTTCTTGTCTGTTAGCATGTGCGGCCGGCGGGATCAGCGTAGTTTGTGGAGGGCGTCGAGCATCTCGACCAGTGTCGAGCGCACGGAGCGCAGCCGCTCCACGGCCCTTGCCTGCCGTTCGAGACCCTGGCGGTTGGTGCGCAGCGCCTCGCGGGCGGCGTCTATGTGCAGTCCCTTGTCTTTCAGCAGGTAGCGGATCATACGCAGCCTCTCGAGGTCGGCCGGGGTATAGAATCGCGTGCCTTTGGCGTTGCGCTTGGGCGCGACCATGGGGAACTGCGACTCCCAGAAGCGGAGCGCCGACTGGGCGACGCCTATGATCTCGGCGACCTCGCTGATTTTGTAATACTTCTTGTCTATGTTTTCGGTTGCCATCTGTTTGCAAAAGTAGCTAAATTTCCGTAATTTTGCGCGTTCAAAACGGCGCTTTTAGCCACCGGCCCCGCATTTTCCGCGGCACCACAGACAGACAATAGTAAACTTACATCATTATATGAGCAACAAACCGATGACTGCCAAGGAGATCCGCGAATCTTTCAAGCAGTTCTTCAAAGGGAAAGGCCACCAGATCGTGCCCTCTGCCCCGATGGTGATCAAGGACGACCCTACGCTGATGTTCACCAACGCGGGTATGAACCAGTTCAAAGACATAATCCTGGGCAACAAGGCTCCGAAATGGACGCGCGTAACCGACAGCCAGAAATGCCTGCGCGTATCGGGCAAGCACAACGACCTTGAGGAGGTGGGCCACGACACATACCACCACACCATGTTCGAGATGCTCGGCAACTGGTCGTTCGGCGACTATTTCAAGGCCGAGGCCATCGACTGGGCATGGGAGTTCCTCGTGGACGTCCTCGGGCTGGATCCCAAGCGCCTTTACGCGACGGTTTTTGAAGGCTCGGAAGCGGAAGGGCTGTCGCGCGACGACGAGGCTGCCGACATTTGGGAAAAGCATCTTCCGAAGGATCATATAATCAACGGTAACAAGCACGACAACTTCTGGGAGATGGGCGACACCGGCCCCTGCGGTCCCTGCTCGGAAATCCACATCGACCTGCGTCCCGACGAGGAGCGTGCGAAGATTTCCGGTGCCGAGATGGTCAACAAGGACCATCCACAGGTCATCGAAATCTGGAACCTCGTGTTCATGCAGTTCAACCGCAAGGCCGACCATTCGCTCGAACCCCTCCCCGCTAAGGTTATCGACACCGGCATGGGTTTCGAACGCCTCTGCATGGCCCTCCAGGGGAAGACTTCCAACTATGACACGGATGTGTTCACCCCCCTGATCGCCAAAATCGCCGAACTGTCGGGCAAGAAATACGGCGAAGACGCGAAGGTCGACGTGGCTATGCGGGTAATCGCCGACCATGTGCGCACGATCGCTTTCTCGATCGCCGACTCGCAGCTCCCCTCCAACGCCAAGGCGGGTTATGTGATCCGCCGCATACTGCGGCGTGCCGTGCGCTATGCCTACACGTTCCTCGGCGCCCGCGAGGCGTTCCTATACCGCCTGGTCGACACCCTGATAGAGTCTATGGGTGAGGCTTACCCAGAACTCGTATCGCAGCGCGACCTGATAATGAAGGTCACCAAGGAGGAGGAGGATTCTTTCCTGCGCACCCTCGACAACGGTATTTCGCTGCTGGAACGCTCAATCGCTGCCGCCCGCAAGGATGGTAAGACCGAAATCTCAGGCAAGGAGGCGTTCGTGCTCTACGATACCTACGGGTTCCCTCTCGACCTTACGGAACTCATTCTCCGCGAGAACGGAATGACGCTCGACCAGGCCGGCTTCGACAGCGAGATGGCCGCCCAGAAGGACCGCGCCCGCAAGGCCGCGGCGGTGGAGACGACCGACTGGGTGGTGCTCGCCGAGGGGGAGCAGCGGTTTGTCGGTTATGACAAGACGAGCTGTCCCGCCAGGATTCTCCGCTACCGCCGGGTGAAGCAGAAAAACAAGGAATTTTACCAGATCATCCTTTCCGAAACCCCGTTTTATGCCGAGATGGGAGGCCAGGTTGGCGACCGCGGCACTCTGACATTCGCCGACGGCGAGGTGGTCGAGGTGTTTGATACCAAGCGCGAGAATGGCATCGGGGTGCATCTGACGGCGAAACTCCCCTCGAATCCCTCTTCTGACCTTGTGGCCGCCATTGACGAGAAGGCGCGTATGGCAACGTCTTGCAACCACTCTGCGACCCACCTCCTCCACGAGGCTCTCCGCGAGGTGCTCGGCACCCATGTGGAGCAGAAAGGCTCGTTCGTGTCGCCCGACCTGCTCCGCTTCGACTTCTCGCATTTCCAGAAGGTCACCCCCGAGGAGTTGCGCCGGGTGGAGCATTTGGCCAACAGCCGCGTGCGTGCAGCCTATCCGCTTGACGAGCACCGCTGCGTGCCTATCGCCGAGGCCCGCGCGATGGGGGCCATGGCGCTCTTCGGCGAAAAATACGGCGACGAGGTGCGCGTGATACGCTACGGCAACTCGATAGAGCTGTGCGGCGGCACGCATGTGCCCAACACCGGCAACATCGGGATGATCAAGATTGTTTCGGAGAGCAGTATCGCCGCCGGAATCCGCCGAATCGAGGCTATAACCGGCGAGGCTGTCGAGACCGCGATTGACAAGATGAGCGACACCCTCCGCGACGTCGGCACACTCCTGCACAACGCCCCCGACGTGACAGCCGCGATCCGAAAGTTCATCGAGGAGAACACCCAGCTCCGACAGGAGGCCGAGGAGATGATGAAGCAGCGCGTGAAAGCGCTTGCCGAGACCCTCGTGGCTTCGGCGGAAGATATTAACGGCATCAAGGTGGTGACTTTGTCAGGTACGAACACGCCCGACATGGTAAAGAATCTCGCTTTCGCCGTAAGGGAGCTTTCGCCTGACAACACGGCGGTGATCGGCGCCACCTGCGACCCTGCCGGGAAACCGCTCCTCACCGTGATGTTCACCAACGACCTTGTGTCCGATGGCAAGAACGCCTCCGCGATCGTGCGCGAGGCAGCCAAGGCGATCAAGGGCGGTGGCGGCGGCCAGCCCGGGTTCGCCCAGGCCGGCGGCAAGGACGGTTCCGGCATATCCGACGCCATGCTCATTCTCCGCTCGGCCCTTTGACCGCTCAGGCCGACGTTATAACCCCGCTATAACCGCGCCGGTCCGTGACGGTTTTGTCGCGTGACCGGCGCAATAATATGCGGGTCCAAGCCGTTATTTCTTAGATATGAAGAAGTTCAGGTATATCCTCAGCATAGTCGCCCTGATGGTCTGCGCCGGCGTTATGCCCTCGGCTTGTTCCGACGACAACGACGAGCCTGAGCCAACAGTGTGCCCTGAGCCAGAACCCGAGCCTGTGAACCGGGTCGTGCTGGTATATATGTCGGCCAACAACAATCTCGGAGGCTATTTCGACCGCAACGACCTTGATGAGATGAAGACAGCCGCCAAGGCCGGGCATTTCGGTGACGGCCGTCTGCTCGTGTTCCATCACGGGCTGAACGCCGAAGAGACGGCTGTCGGGCAGCGCCTGTTCGAGATTCTGCCCGACGGCACGGAAAAGACGTTGGCGGAATACGACGGCGGCTTGTCGTCGGTCTCGATGGAGCGTATGGGGCAGGTGCTCGACGATGCCGAGAGGCTCGCTCCCGCCGACAGCCGCGGAATAATGTTCTGGAGTCATGCCGACGGCTGGCTGAACACCGGATTCGAGAATCCGGAGGAGCCTGAGGGCGCCGCGCCTCGAGGTTTCGGGCAGGACGGATCGAAGAAGATGAGCATCAGCGCGCTCGGAAGGGTGCTTGAAGGCAGGTACTTCGACTTCATATATTTCGACTGCTGCTACATGGCATCGGTCGAAGTGATGTACGAGCTTAGAGAGTCGGCAGGCCTGTTCGCGGCTTCAGCCGCCGAACTTCCGGCCGACGGGGCGCGCTACCACGAGGCGCTGCGCTATCTGTTTGCCCCGGAACTTGACCTTGTGTCGGCCGTGAAAGCGTCGTTTGACTTTTACGAAAAGCAGAATTCCAGCGGGTGCACGCTCTCCGTGGTGCGCGCCGACGCGCTCGACCGCCTTGCCGCGGTCACAGCCGGGATATACGACCTGCGGCCAGCGCAGCCTCAGAAAGGCACCGTGCAGCAGTTCCAGAACTCAGGCAACAATTATTTCGATTTCGACGACTATATGGAGTCGTTGCTTGTCGACCATCCCGGACTTTACGCCGACTGGAAAGACGCGCTCGGCGATGCCGTTCTGTTCCAGGGGGCGACCGAGCGCATAAATATGGTCAACCGGTTTCCAGTGCTGCGCCATTGCGGGCTGACGACACACATCCTGTTTACAGACAAGGACGCTGACAAGCAGGGGTACAGTTCGTTGAAGTGGTACCGCGACGTGGCCTACCGTCTCAACCGCTAACAGCCGTATTACCGAGAAACAGTTTCTTCCGAAAAAATCATACAACCATACTCCAAGCTAACGCGTATGCTGTCGCTTCAAGACTTGCTGCCGGGGCTTACCCCCGCCACTCCCAAGCCAGAGAATCTTCCAAACGTTAAAGATGACTTGGCGATGCTTAAAAACCTCTCGTTCGACGATATGATAAGCCGGCTGGCCGAGACGCTGGTGAACTTCGCGATCAATGTGGCTATCGCGGTGCTGGTGTTCTATGTCGGGCGTTTCATCATCCGAAAGATATTCAGGATTGTATCCGCGATATTTATCAGGCGCAAGGTCGATACCTCGCTTAGCACTTTCGTGCTGTCGCTGATAAACATTGTCTTGTATTTCATCTTGATAGTCACCGTGATAGGGATTATCGGGATTGAGACGACTTCGTTCCTTGCCATATTCGCCTCAGCCGGTGTCGCGATCGGTATGGCGCTGAGCGGCACGCTTCAGAATTTCGCCGGCGGAGTGCTGATCCTGCTGCTCAAGCCTTACAAGATTGGCGATTATATCGAGGTGCAGGGATATGCAGGCACTGTGCGGGAGATTCAGATATTCTCAACCATTATAACGACCTACGATAATAAGTCGATTTCTATACCCAACGGCTCTCTTTCGACCGGTAGCGTCAACAACTGGTCGCGCGAGGCCTACCGCCGCGTCACCTGGACTGTATCCATCTCATATGGTGATGACGTGAACGCCGTGCGCGAGGCCATACTGGATATGTTCCGCGCTGACAGCCGTATAGAGCAGGGCGACACCGCCGCTGACGACGGCGGCCTGCGGCTGGTAGGGGAGGCTGAAGCTGATGTGACGGGTTCCGCCGGGGTCTCCGGCGAGAGGTCTGCCGCAGTGATTGAGCCGGAGCATACGCGCACGTTCTGGGACAAGGTCCTCTTCCGCCACCGCAAGGCGAAAGAACGCCTGTCGCAATGGGAGGAAAACAAGGAGGCCGAGCTGCGCGCGATGCTGCCGAAGCCTAACTACGCCCCGGCTGTTTACCTGAGCGAATTAGGCGCTTCCTCGGTTGACCTGCAGGTGCGCGCATGGACAAAGACAGGCGACTACTGGGCTGTGTTCTACTACTATAACGAGAAATTTTACAACGACCTCCCCAAGCACGGGGCGCGTTTCCCCTTCCCGCAGCTCGACGTGCATATGGCCTGACCGTTGGGATTCCGGCGCGAACTTGCCTGTCAGAGCGTTATCTCCAGGCCGTCGTAGGCCAGGAAAACACCCTCGGGCAGCGTGGGCGATACATCGTTGTGAAGTCCGAGGCTGTGCGATATGTGGGTGAGGCAGGCTCTTTCGGGGTTGATTCTTTCTATTACATCGAGCGCCTGGGCAAGCGACATATGCGAGCGGTGCTCGGTTATTCGCAGCGCGTTTATGACCAACACTTTCACGCCTCTGAGAGCATCTACCGCCTCAGGGGCGATTGTTTTCACGTCGGTAAGGTAGGCGAGTTCTCCGACACGGAAACCTATGACTTGCAGGTTGTAATCGACGGAGTGGATGGCCGGGACAGGAAGCACCTCGATGCCGGCTGCGAGGAACGGCCGGTAGGGTATGATGTCGTGGATGTCGTATGTGGGGACGCCGGGATATTTCTTGGCGGCGAAACTATACGGCATGCTGCGGCGAAGCGCCCGGGCTACCTCCCTGGTGCAGTAGACAGGGAAATCACGCGGCTCGCGGTGGTAGTAGCAGTAAGGCCGCAGGTCGTCGATACCACCCACATGGTCGTAGTGCTGGTGCGTAAGCAGCAACGCGTCAAGGTTCCCGTCGCGGTGGTATCTGAGCATCTGCTGGCGGAAGTCGGGGCCGCAGTCGATCAACAGGTCCCTGCCTTCGGTCTGGAGCAGCGCCGAGCAGCGCAGCCGGCTGTCGCGGGGATCTGAGGAGCGGCATACCGGGCAGTCGCAACGCAGTTGCGGCACCCCCGTGGAGGTGCCGCTGCCGAGTATCGTCAGTTTCATTTCAGTGGTTGTGTCAGACATTGAACCGGAAGTGCATGATGTCGCCGTCCTGGGCTACGTATTCCTTACCCTCGACTGATAGTTTGCCGGCTTCCTTGACCGCCGTCTCGCCGCCGAGGTTCACATAGTCGTCATACTTGATGACCTCGGCACGGATGAAGCCTTTCTCGAAGTCGGTGTGGATGATGCCGGCGCACTGCGGG
>CAJTRT010000048.1 GCA_910579105.1 uncultured Muribaculaceae bacterium
AGTGAGCGGTGCTTGGGAGGAAGGATCTGCGGCTGCCTTGTCGAGACTCGCCGCGCCAGGCAGGGGAAGGGCGAGATGGGGAGAGGCTGGGAGTGGGGGAGCTGGGGAGGCGGGGGCTGGCTGGTTGTTGAGCGGGATTTGGAGGAATGGGGGATTTTTCTTACTTTTGAAAAAGATTGCGCCCGTTTATGAATTTGTGCCGGGTGTTATTTCTGTATTATACTAAAAGACAATTGAGACTTGTTATGGAACGAGAAGAGCATGGGCTGTGGGTCAGCGCGCCTTTTGAGAGTAATGAAACGGGGAAAATCATTCTCGGAGCCTGCCGGCTTGATGTTGAGAGGTTCAGGAAGAAGGGGAGGATGGTTTACCGGATGACGGTGGGCTGGCCTTATGACGAATCTGCCGATCTTCCGAGCGAGGAGCTTGCTGGCCGGATGGAGGGGGTGCGGATTCGACTTGAAGAGGCTTTCAGGAAGGATCCGGTGGCCGTGCTGACGGAGATTTACACCGGCGACGGCCTCAGGGAGTGGGTGTTCTACACGATGAGTCTTCATATTTTTCAGAAGAAACTTAACGAGGCTCTCGCTGACCTGCCTGGCTATCCATTGGTTTTTTCGGCCGAAGAGGATCCAGAATGGGAAGAATACTCTGCGACGGCTGAGATGGTAAGTCGTCTGGCTGATGATGAGTGTTGAGCGGCGTATGTCCGTTAGGATGCGAGGTCAGGCACGTTTTACATATATGGATTTGAAGAGATAGGAGACAATTTGAATGACGAAAGAGATAATATACAAGTATTTCCCCGAGCTGACCGAGAGGCAGCGGGAGCAGTTCGCCTTACTGGGGACGTTGTACCCGGAATGGAACGCCAAGATCAATGTGATTTCCCGGAAGGATATCGGGAACCTGTATACCAACCATGTGCTGCATTCGCTCGCGATAGCGAAGTTCCTGAACCCGGCAGGGGGGACGAATATTCTGGACATGGGCACCGGTGGCGGTTTTCCGGGTATTCCGCTGGCGATAATGTTTCCCGACTGCCGGTTCCACCTCCTTGACCGGATAGGAAAGAAAGTGAGGGTGGCGCAGGCCGTCGCGGAATCGGTCGGACTGACGAACGTGACGTTCCAGCACGGCGACATCGGCGAATGTCGCGGAAAATTCGATTTCGTCGTCAGCCGCGCCGTTATGCGTTTCGACGAGCTTGTGCCGCTGGTGCGCAAGAACATCAGCAAGGAGCAGCGCAACGGTGTTCCCAACGGTCTGATATGCCTCAAAGGGGGAGACCTTGACGCGGAATTGAAAATGGCCCGCCACGCCGTGTTCCGGGAGAATATCTCGGCATATTTTACAGAACCGTACTTCGAGACGAAAGAACTTGTTTACCTTGCGTTACGTTAATAGTTCGCAGACAGATAAGAACAGCCACGATTATGGAAATACGCAAGTATTATGGAAATACGCAAGTTTGAATTCAATCTCTTCGGAGAAAACACATATGTGATCTGGGATGCCGCCTCGCACGAGGCGGCGGTTGTAGACCCCGGAATGAGTGATTCCGGCGAGAACGAGATTTTTGACCGTTTCGTGTCGGACAACGGGCTTGTGCTCAGAGCGATCCTTCTGACGCATATGCATGTCGACCACACATTCGGCATCGACCATGTGATTGACAGGTATTCGCCCGTAACAATATACGCCCATGCCGATGACGCCGTTCTGGGCCGGACGCGCGACGAGCAGGCCAGGATGTTCCGGCTGCCGTACCGTCTCGGCCCGGTGGCCGCTGACCGTCTGGTCGACGACGGGGACGAGATCGCGCTCGGGAGCGAGCGGGTGGAGGTACTGCACGCCCCGGGCCATTCGCCCGGCGGTTTGTTGTACTATGTGCCATCCGGGGGCTTCGTACTGACCGGCGACGTACTCTTCCGCGGGAGTATAGGCCGCACCGACCTCCCTGGAGGGAATCATAGCCAGCTTCTGCGCAGCATAGCGTCCAAGATTGCCAGGCTTCCCGGCAACACGGTCGTTTATCCGGGTCACGGGCCGTCCACGACCGTTGCCGAGGAATTGGCGCATAATCCCTATCTGTGACCGGGCGCTATGATCGGCGGCGGGGATGCCGCGCGGGACTGATCAAAAGGCGCAGCGAGGTGGAGTAATTGAAATATGCCCATATCCAGTTTACCAGAACCGCTATTTTGTTGCGCATACCGAGAATTGATATGAGGTGGATGAACATCCACACGAGCCATGCGGCGAATCCGTGGAAGCGAAGGTGCTTCAGATCAACCACCGCCCTGTTGCGTCCGATAGTCGCCATGGCGCCGCGGTCTTTGTAACTGAAATATTTCCATTCGCCGGTGTCGACGGAATCGCGGTTCAGATTCCTGGCGAGCAGCCGCCCCTGCTGGATCGCCACCTGCGCGAGCTGGGGGTGTCCTTTCGGATAGTCAGTGTCGTCGGTAACAAGCGCTATGTCGCCTATCGCGAACACATCCGGCAGGCCGCTTACCCGGCAGAAGCGGTCAACGGGGAAACGTCCGGCTCGTCCGGTCACATCCTTTCCGAGTGGCACGCCGCCGGAGGTTAGATTGAAGCCTTCCGCCTTGACCCCGGCTGTCCACACCACCATCGACGCGGGGATCGAGGATTCGTCGGCGAGCGTGACGCGGCCGTCGGAATAACGCGACATGGTGGCACCGAGGCGCAGGTCGACCATAAGGTCGCGCAGTGATCTCGCCGCCGCCTCGGACGAATCCGCGCTCATACTGCCGAGCACTTTGTCCGAGCCTTCAATGAGTGTTATAGATATGTCGTCGGGGGATATCGTCGGATATTCCCTTGGCAGGACGTATTTTTTCATCTCTCCGAGGGCTCCGGCGATTTCGACACCCGACGGGCCCCCTCCGACCACCACGAAGCTGAGCAGTCGGCGACGCCTGGCCGCGTCGGGTTCGATGGCGGCCCGTTCCAACAGCGACAGGATCTCGTTGCGGCAGCGGAGCGCTTCCGCTGTCGATTTGATGGTGAACACCTCGTCGACCAGTTCCGGCATGCCGAAGAAATTATTCGTGGTTCCGGCGGCAAGAACCAGGAAGTCGTATGGCACTTTCCCGCGGGAGGTTGTCACAATCCGCCGGGCCACATCGATTTCCGTGACCTCTCCCATATTGAAGGCCACCCTTCCGCCGTGGCGCTTGCGAAGCTCCCGGCGTAGAGGGAAACAGATGCTTGACGGGTCGAGGCCAGAGGACGCGACCTGGTAGAACAAGGGCGGGAATGAATGGTAGTTGTTGCGTTCAATCAGTGTGACGTCGAATTTTCCGGCATCGATATGTTTTACGAAGTTCAGTCCGGCGAATCCGCCGCCTATGACGACAACCCTCTGTTTATTTCCATCCATAGTCGTAAGTGACACTTGTTAAATTCACATAAAAAACGCCTGGCGCGGGATATTTGTTTGCCCCGCGCCAGGCTGGCGGTTTAACGAATTTACGGTTTAATTGCCGAGTTCCGACAGGAATTTGATTCGCATCAGGCGTATCTCGTCCTCTGAATAATCCGAGCCGAGTTCCTGGATAGCGTCTTCGAGAGAGTCGGTTTCCGCTTCTTTGAAATACTCGAATATGTCCTGCTGGTGGTCCTCGTCGATCACCTCGTCGATAAAGTAGTCGATGTTGATCTTCGTGCCGGAGTAAACGATGGCCTCGATGTCGTCAAGCAGTTCAGAGAATTCCAGTCCCTTGGAGCTGGCGAGCTCGTCGAGGTCAATCTTGCGGTCGATTGCCTGTATGATGGATATCTTGATACGGCTCTTGTTGGCGACAGACCGCACGCGCAGATCCTCTGGGCGTTCGATTTCGTTTTCCTCGACATGGCGGCGGATTACCTTGACGAATTCCTCGCCGTAGCGGTGGGCTTTGCCCGCTCCGACGCCGGATATGTTCTGAAGCTCGTCGAGAGTGACGGGGTATGATGTCGCCATGGCCTCGAGCGACGGATCCTGGAATATCACATAAGGAGGCAGGTTAAGGTTGCGGGCCATTTTCTTGCGGAGGTCTTTAAGGATGGAGTAAAGCTCCGGATCCACGGCGCATGTCGCGCCTCCCTTGACAGGCGCGGCCTCCTCCACCTCGTTGAACTCGTTGTCCTCTACCACGGAGAAATGTACCGGATGTTTGAGGAACTCCCTGCCTTTGTCGACAAGCCGGATCAGTCCGAAATTCTCGACATCGCGGTCGAGGTATCCGGCAATGGTCGCCTGTCGTATGACGGTGTTCAGAAAGCGCCGGCTCGAGCCGGTGGCGCAGCCGAACACTTCGAGTTTGTCGTGTCCGTAGTTTTTTGTGTCGGGGGTCTCGCGCCCCAGCATTATGTCTATTATATGGTCGGCTTTGAATTTTTCTTTAAGCGCGGCGACAGTCTCTATCACCGCTATCAAGTCTTCTTTGGCGTCCACGTGTTTCTTCGGGTTTAAGCAATTATCGCAGTTTCCGCAGTTGTCCTCGCCGTAGTCCTCGCCGAAGTAGTGGAGCAGGGTTTTCCGGCGGCATACCGATGATTCGGCGTATGAGGCCGTTTCGGCGAGCAGCTGCCGTCCTATCTCCTGTTCGGCGACAGGCTTTCCCTGCATGAATTTCTCGAGCTTCTTGAGGTCCTTGGCCGAGTAAAATGTGAGGCAGATGCCCTCGCCGCCGTCGCGTCCGGCCCGGCCTGTCTCCTGGTAGTATCCTTCAAGCGACTTTGGCATGTCGTAATGGATCACATAGCGCACGTCGGGTTTGTCGATGCCCATGCCGAAAGCTATGGTGGCCACGATGACGTCGACTTTTTCCAGCAGAAAGGCGTCCTGGTTCTCGGAGCGCGTGGCGGAATCCATCCCCGCGTGATACGGCAGGACTTTTATGTTGTTGACCTTGAGGAGCTCCGTCAGCTCTTCAACCTTTTTGCGGCTCAGGCAGTATATGATTCCCGACTTGCCGGAGTGCGACTTTATGAACCGGATTATGTCCTTATCGACATTGGAGGTCTTCGGCCGGATCTCGTAATACAGGTTCGGGCGGTTGAACGACGAGCGGAACACCTTGGCTTCGGTCATCCCGAGGTTTTTCTGTATGTCGTGCTGCACCTTTGGCGTAGCCGTAGCCGTGAGGGCGATTACAGGGCGTGGCGCTATCTCGTTGATGATCGGTCGGATGCGGCGGTATTCCGGGCGGAAGTCGTGGCCCCATTCGGAAATGCAGTGGGCCTCGTCGACGGCGTAGAACGAAATGGGAACTGTTTTGAGGAATTCTATGTTTTCTTCCTTTGTCAGCGACTCCGGGGCGACGTAAAGCAGCTTGGTCTTGCCGGCGGTCACGTCGGACTTGACCTGGTCGACCGCGGCGCGGGAAAGCGACGAGTTCAGGAAATGCGCCACTCCGTCGTCGGCCGAAAAATTGCGCATTGCGTCAACCTGGTTCTTCATCAGGGCTATCAGCGGAGAGATCACGATGGCCGTGCCTTCCATGATAAGCGACGGGAGCTGGTAGCACAGCGATTTGCCGCCGCCGGTAGGCATTAGCACGAACACGTCGTCGCCGTCAAGGAGCGAGAGCATTATAGCCTCCTGGTTTCCCTTGAAGGTGTCGAAGCCAAAGTTTTCCTTCAACGCGTTGGTCAGAAGCTGCTTGTTTGTCATGGAGTCGATGGTAGGAAAGATTCGGAGTAATGAGAGGGATTATTTGTTAAGCTCGTAATGGGACGAGCGCAGCTTTTCGAGCACATACCCGCCGGTCACCTCGAAGGATTTCTCCGTTCCCGAGGGAGTCTCGAACATTGCGTCGATCATCACCGTCTCGACTATGGCCCTCAGGCCGCGCGCCCCGAGCTTGTACTCGATAGCCTTGTCCACTATCGCGTCGAGCGCGTCGGGGGTGAACGTCAGCTTCACGCCGTCCATGGCGAACAGTTTCTCGTACTGCCGGGTTATGGCGTTTTTCGGCTCAGTGAGCACCCGGCGCAGCGCGTCGCGGTCGAGCGGGTCGAGGTGCGTGAGAATGGGGAGTCGGCCTATGATTTCGGGAATCAGACCGAATGATTTGAGATCCTGCGGGGCGACATAGGCGAGATAGTTGTCGCTGTTGACACGCTTACGCGCCTCGTCTGTCGAATAGCCCACGACGTGGGTGTTGAGGCGCTGGGCTATTTTGCGCTCGATGCCGTCGAACGCGCCACCGCATATGAACAGGATGTCCTTTGTGTCAACCGGAATCATACGCTGCTCGGGGTGCTTGCGTCCTCCCTGTGGCGGGACGTTGACGACCGAGCCTTCGAGAAGCTTGAGCAGTCCCTGCTGCACGCCCTCGCCCGACACGTCGCGGGTGATCGAGGGGTTGTCGCCCTTGCGGGCTATCTTGTCGATCTCGTCGATGAACACGATGCCGCGCTGCGCTTTCTTCACGTCGTAGTCGGCAACCTGGAGCAGCCTCGTCAGCAGGCTCTCTATGTCCTCGCCGACGTATCCGGCCTGGGTGAGCACCGTGGCGTCGACGATGGTGAACGGCACGTCGAGCATGCGGGCGATTGTCTTGGCGAGCAGGGTTTTGCCCGTGCCGGTGGGGCCCACGAGCACGATGTTGCTTTTCTCGATGTCAATGTCGTCGTTTTCGCCGCGTGGCTGTTGCAGGCGCTTGTAGTGGTTGTAGACGGCGACGGAGAGGTAGCGCTTGGCGCTATCCTGGCCTATGACGTATTGGTCAAGGAAAGCGCAGATTTCCTTTGGTGTGGGTATCTTCTTCATTTCAGCGCTGTCGTCCGGGCCGGGATGTTTCCCTCCCTTGCCGGACGCGGTGTTGCCCCGGAACTCGGCGAGGAGCTCGTGGATGGAGTCGGCGCATTCCGAACAAAGGAATATCCCCTCGTCGACAGCCGACGGAATCATGACGTCGGCCATGTCGGCGGGGCGTCCGCAGAACGAGCAGCACTGCTTATGGTCTTTCTTTTTTGCCATTTGTCTCTATGGAAACTTGTGGAAATGCCCGGAGGCAGGTTCAGTGTTTTGCTTTCACAAGCACGGAGTCGATCATGCCGTATGCCTTGGCCTCGTCGGCGGTCATCCAGTAGTCGCGGTCGGAGTCGCGCTCGACTTTTTCGAGAGGCTGGCCCGAGTGGTCGGCTATTATCTGGTAGAGCTCGGTCTTGAGCTTGAGGATTTCGCGGGCGGTGATCTCTATGTCGGAAGCCTGACCCTGGGCGCCGCCCATCGGCTGGTGGATCATCACCCTGGAATGTTTGAGGGCGAAACGTTTGCCGGCGGTGCCGCTGACGAGGAGCACGGCGGCCATCGAGGCGGCCATGCCGGTGCAGATGGTCGCGACGTCGGAGGAGATATACTGCATCGTGTCGTATATTCCGAGGCCGGCGTAAACCGATCCGCCCGGGGAGTTGATATAGATCGACACGTCCTTGCCGGGGTCGGCGGAGTCGAGATACAGGAGCTGGGCCTGTATGACGTTGGCGGTGTAGTCGTTGACGTCGGTGCCGAGGAAGATGATGCGGTCCATCATCAGGCGCGAGAACACGTCCATCTGCGCCACGTTGAGCTGGCGCTCCTCTATGATTGTGGGGGAGATGTAGCTTGAACGGATGGCGTTGTCTGTGGCCGAGGTGTACTGGTCGAGCGCCAGGCCGTTCATGCCGAGATGTTTCACCGCGAAGTCGCGGAAGTCCGTTTTTTTATTCATAATCTTATTGCAAATTCAGAGTGGGTGTTTTACTAATTCAAAGATAGTACATTTTTCGCGTATTATCGCTATACGCGCCCAAAAAAACATCATCCGCTCCGTAAAACAGGGGCGGATGACGCTAAAAATTATTCGGGTGTGGGGCCGGCGCCCCCGTCAGGGATGCGGACCGGTTGACTTATTCGGCGGCGGGAGCCTCGGGGTTCACCATCGCCTTGAACTCGTCGAGCGACATTTCCTTGTTGTCGACGGTGACGAGGGCCTTGACCACGTTGAAGAGCTTGCGCTCGCTTACGTCGTCGTGGATGCGGCGTGCCTGCTGCTGGTCGGAGAGCACTTTCTTGGCATAGTCGGCCAGCACGTCGTCGGTGAGGTTGGTCATGCCGTACTGCATGAACTGGTTGTAGACGATACCCTTGGCGAAGTTGAGCATGTCGTCCTCGGTCACCTTGATGTCCTGGTTGGCGCGGATCTTGTTGCTGAGCAGCTCCCAGCGGATTCCGGGCATCATTTTCTCGAACTCGGCGTCGATGTTCGCCTCGGTCAGTTCTTCGTTACGCGCGACGAGCCACTTTTTGAGGAAGGGGGCGGGAAGCTCGATGTTGCCGAATTTCTCCATCAGGATTTCCTGGGCGTCGTGGTTGAACTTCATCTCGCTGTTGGGGGCGAGCTGCTGGGCGATCATCTTGCGGAGCTGGTCGTAATACTCTTCCTCGGTGGTCACGGTGTTGCCCGAGAATACCTGCTTGTAGAAATCCTCATTGTGCTCGGCGAGCTTCAGGACGATGATCTCGGAAATGGCCATCTCGAAGTCGGCCTTGACACCCGCGGCGCGTTCCTTGTCGATGTTGAGCATCGATGCGAGTTCGGCCACGGAGTCTCCGGCGGCCTTGGCGGGGTTGAACACCACCTTGTCGCCGACCTTCTTGCCGAGGAATTTGTCGCCTTCGGCTTTGTCGTGGAAATACATGGGGGCCACGATGCCGGCAACCACCTGGATGGCGTCGTCGGTGGTCTTCACGTTACCCTCGGCGTCGAGTTCCATGATGGCGCCTTTCACGAGGGCGGTCGCGTCGACCTCCTCGCCGGGAACCTGGGAGCCGAAACGACGCAGGAGCGCCTGGTCCTGTTCCTTGACCATATCCTCGGAAACCGCGATGGTGTAGTAGGGGATGGTGATGTTCTTGTCGATTTCGACCTCAACGGCGGGGGCGAGGCCGATTTCGTATTCAAAAGTGTAATCTTTGTCGGCGAGGTTCACTTCCTGCACCTTGACGGGGAGGGGTTCGCCGAGGATGTCGATTTTGTTGTCGCGGAGATAGCTTATGACGGCGTTGAACACCTCGTCGTTGAGGATGCGGCTCTTCACTTCCTTGCCGAAGCGGCGGCGGAGCTGGTCGATGGAGACGTGCCCCTTGCGGAATCCGGGGATGGTGTGGGTGCGGCCGATCTCTTTGAGTTCCTTGTCGACCTTGGCGTTGTAGTCGTTCTCTTCGACCTGGACCTTGATCAGTGCGTCGAGGTCGCCGGTCTTTTCAAGCGTTACTTGCATATAAGTAGTTTGATGTTTAGTATGTTAGCTTTTAAGGAGACAGTCCTTGGCGCTTATGGCGCGTGACCGCTTCTCCGAAGGCGGTGCGGTTCCGCCGCGATTTTTCAAGTTGCAAAATTAGCTCTAAAATTCATAATCTCCAAAAATATCGCCCCGGGAGTGTTAAAATAATGTTAATTAGAGCTGGCATAAGACGTGTTGCACCTGAAAGCGGGTAAATTTGCACATAATATTATATTAATTGACAGGCGTAATGCCTCCGCCAATAAAGAAATATATCGCCAACTGATGAGCATAATCAAATATAACGACGTGGAGATACTCCGCAAGGAACTGGTGGTGCTGAAGCATGTGAGCTTCACCATCGAGCCGGGGGAGTTCTGCTATCTGATCGGGCGCGTCGGCAGCGGCAAGTCGTCGCTGATGAAGTCGATGTACGCCGAGATTCCCGTGTTCAACGGGAGCGCCGAGGTCATGGGGCGGCAGCTTGTGGGCATATCCCGCAAGGAGGTTCCGATGCTTCGCCGCGAGATCGGCATCGTGTTCCAGGATTTCCAGCTCCTGACCGACCGCACGGTTTACGACAACCTGCACTTCGTGCTCGAGGCGACGGGGTGGAAGGACCGCGACGAGATGGACGAACGCATCGAGCAGGTGCTGCGCCAGGTAGGGATGGGCAACAAGTCGTACAAGATGCCCCACGAGCTTTCGGGCGGCGAGCAACAGCGCATAGTGATTGCCCGCGCGCTGCTCAACAAGCCCAGGCTGATACTCGCCGACGAGCCGACAGGAAACCTTGACCCTGACACCGGGCAGCAGATCGTTGACCATCTGCGCCGTATCGCCGCCGACGGCACAGCTGTGCTGATGGCAACCCATAACATGCAGCTCGTCGAGCAATATCCCGCCCGCGTGCTGCGGTGCGCCGACAAGCAGCTTGTCGCCGTCGATCCGACTCCCGCGGCGCTGGTCGAGGAAACGGAAATCACAATCTCCCAGACAGAAGAAGCCGACGTATGAAAGTAATGAAATTCGGTGGAACCTCGGTCGGTTCCGCTGACAGAATCAAGGAGGTAGCCTCGCTGATTACCGGGCGCGGGCAGAACATCGTCGTGCTTTCGGCCATGTCCGGCACGACGAACACACTGGTGGAGATTTCGGACTATCTGCGGAAGCGCAACGTCAACGGGGCGAAGCAGATTCTCAACTCATTGGAAAAGAAGTATTCGGCGACAATCGCCATGCTCTTTACGGAGGTTGACTACCGAATGGAGGCCGATGAGGAAATCAAGGCCATTTTCGGCAACATACGCGCCCTGTGCCACGACAATTTCACGGATGTGGAGGAGCGGGAGATCCTGGCGCAGGGTGAGATGATGTCGACCACCCTGATGTACCTCTACCTGCACGAGAAAGGCGTTGACGCCGCCTTCATCCCGGCGCTCGATTATATGCGCATCGACGAGGATGGAGAGGCCGACACGGAATATATCCGCGACAACCTCCGCGCATTGCTGGATGAAAGCCCAGCGGCGGCGCTGTACATAACCCAGGGCTACATATGCCGCAACCACCGCGGGGAGGTCGACAATCTGCGGCGGGGTGGGTCAGACCTCACGGCGACCCTTGTCGGAGCCGCTATCGAGGCTCAGGAAATCGAGATATGGACCGACATCGACGGGATGCACAACAACGACCCGCGCTATGTCGAGGGGACGCTCCCTGTGAGTGAGCTGCACTTCGACGAGGCTGCCGAACTGGCTTATTTCGGAGCCAAGATCCTGCATCCGGCCTGCGTGCTTCCGGCCAAGGTGGGCAACATCCCCGTGCGGCTGCTGAACACCATGGCACCGGAACTGCCGGGAACCCTCATTTACAACACCGACAGGGCCGGGTGCATCAAGGCCGTCGCGGCGAAGGATGACATAATCGCCATCCGCATAAAATCGTCGCGCATGCTGCTCGCCTCGAACTTCATGCACCGCGTGTTCGAGATTTTCGACAATTACCGCAAGCCCATCGACATGATCGCCACCAGCGAGGTCGGCGTCTCTGTGACTGTCGATTCCCCGCTGAAACTGGAACACATTGTCGACGAGCTGAAAGAGATAGGCACGGTCACCATCGACACCGACATGGTGATAGTCTGCGTCGTCGGCGACCTCGAATGGCACAACATAGGGTTCGAGGCTGTCGCGTTGAAGGCGCTCGCGGGAATACCGGTGCGCATGATTTCCTACGGAGGCAGCAACCGCAACATCTCCTTCCTGATAAAGAAAGAAGACAAGGTGGCCGCTCTAAACGCCCTTAGCGCCACGCTCTTCCCGAAGGGTGTATGTCAAGAGCCGCACTGAGGCGCTCACCTGGGATTTCAAATTAAAAAAGCCGCCCCGGGCTATCCGGCACGGCTTATACCGAATCAAGCTATTATGTCGAACAACTTTCTGGAGAAAGCCGCCGCGAGGCTTCAGGATTATTTCACGCTTAACGGATTCCTGCTGCCGCAGGACGAGTCGGAAAAGGCTATCCGCGAGGGAGTTTCGTTCCGCGGCCCGAACATACTCATCCTTGTGTTCGCGATCTTCATAGCGTCGCTCGGACTCAACACCAATTCGACGGCCGTGATAATCGGCGCCATGCTCATATCTCCCCTTATGGGGCCGATCATCGGCATAGGCCTGGCTATCGGAATAGAGGACTTCGAATTGCTGAAACGCTCGGCCCGCAACCTGTGCGTGGCCGCTGGCTTCTCGGTAATCACCTCGACTATTTATTTTCTGATATCGCCTGTAAGCGAGGGCCATTCGGAACTGCTGGCCCGCACGTCGCCAACGATTTATGATGTGTTTATCGGGTTCTTCGGCGGATTCGCCGGCATAATCGCGATCGCGGCCAAAAGCAAGGGGAACGTTATCCCCGGCGTGGCCATAGCGACCGCCCTCATGCCGCCGTTATGCACCGTCGGATTCGGCCTGGCGACCTGGCAGCCGCATTACTTCATAGGCGCGCTCTACCTGTTCATCATAAACTCCATCTATATCGCCCTGGCCACGTTTATCGGGGTCAAGCTGATGAAGTTCTCGCGCCATGTGCAGGAGGTTTCCCCCCGCGCCAAACGGGTAAGGAAGATTGTCTACGCCGTGGCGATCCTGACCCTGCTGCCATCCGTCTACCTGACTTACCAGATGCTGCGCCAGGAGCGGTTTGAAATGAACGTTTCGCGCTTCGTTCAGGACGAGTTCAATTTCCCGTCGACCCAGGTCCTCAGCCACAAGGCCTCGGATATCCGCGGTGACCGCTCGATTTCGGTAACCCTGATAGGCAAGATTCTTCCGCAGGATTCGCTGACGCTCGCCTTGTCGTCGAAGCTGCGTCTTTACGGGCTCGGGGGCGCCAGGCTTAACATCATCCAGGGTGACAGCCCGCAGCTGGACAACGCCCCGGGTCATTCGACCACGCAGATGTTCGAGTTCGCGCAGCAGGCCATAGCGTCGAAGCAGGTGACGATTGATTCTCTTGAATCCGTGATGGCATACCGCAATATGAACGACACGGTGGCCGCGCGGCTCGCACCGGAGCTGAAAGTGATATTTCCGCAGGTGTCGGAGATTGCCGTCACGAAGGCTGTTTTCGGCAGCGTGGAATCGGAAAAGCTCGACACTGTGAACGTGGCGCTGGTACGCTATTCAACGCCGATGAACGCGAGGCAGTCGGCCGAGTTCCGCAGTTACCTTGAGGCGCGTCTGCGCCTGAAATCAGTCGTGGTGCAGCAGATGCGCGGCAAGCAATGACGACAATGGAGTATGGAAATAAAGAAAGATAACAGAAAAATCATAACAGGCAGGCATGTTTGCCTGGCCGGTGGAATATTATCCGCCATATGCGGCGCATACTGGATAGTGCGGGCTATTGCCTGTGACGACACCAACCTGCCCTCGTTGCTCGGATCTGTTGCCTGTTCGCTATTTCTGATTTCATCCGCGATTAGGAAACCCGCGAAATAGCGCTTTATATTGGAACTGCGCTTACGCCACGGCGCACAGGCATCACGATTCAGTGATGAATGGTTTGAGCATAAGGCAGATAAGCACCACTAAGGACACAATTATAAGCAGCGATAACGCAAACCGCTTCACGCCTTTGATTTTAGGGGGCAGCCTCTTATCGATAAAGTTGTATGCGATTACTGTAAACACGCCCGTGATGGCTCCTTGCAAAATCGGGTCCATAAGTAACATACTTAATGAGAGAAAATAAGCGGGGTCGTAATGCCGATTACGGCATTACGACCCCGTGAAGATTAGTTCAATCGAAGGGAATTAGTCCTCAATCGCAGCCTGGGCTGCGGCCACGCGGGCGATGGGCACGCGGTAGGGGGAGCAGGAGACGTAGTTCATGCCAAGCTTGGCGCAGAACTTCACGGAGGAGGGCTCGCCGCCGTGCTCGCCGCAGATGCCCACCTTGAGGTCGGACCGTGTCGCACGTCCTTTCTTGACACCCATCTCTACGAGCTGGCCCACGCCTTCCTGGTCAAGGACTTCGAAGGGATCGGTCTTGATGACGCCGTGTTCCTTATAGTATTTGAGGAACTTGGGAGCGTCGTCGCGCGAGAAACCGAATGTCATCTGGGTGAGGTCGTTGGTGCCGAACGAGAAGAACTCGGCGACTTCGGCGATCTGGTTGGCGATGAGGGCGGCGCGCGGAACCTCGATCATGGTGCCTACGAGGTAGGGGAGCGACTTGCCCTGTTCCTCGAACACCTTGGCTGCGGTGGTGTTGATCACGTCGGCCTGGTTCTGGATCTCTTTCAGAGAGCCTACGAGGGGGATCATGATCTCGGGCTTCACGTCGATGCCGCGAGCCTTGACCGCGAGAGCGGCCTCGATGATGGCGCGTGTCTGCATCTCGGTGATTTCGGGATAGGTGATGCCGAGACGGCAGCCGCGGTGGCCGAGCATGGGGTTGAATTCCTCGAGAGCGTCAACCTTGGCCTTTACTTCGGCGAGGGTTATGCCCATCTCGTCGGCCAGCTCTTTCTGAGTGGCGGTCTGGTGAGGCACGAACTCGTGCAGAGGGGGGTCGAGCAGGCGGATGGTGACTCCGTAGCCGTCCATTGCCTCGAAGATGCCCTCGAAGTCGCCGCGCTGCATGGGGAGGAGCTTGGCGAGGGCGTGGCGGCGTCCTTCGACGTCGGAGGCGAGAATCATCTCGCGGACGGCCTTGATGCGGTCGCCTTCGAAGAACATGTGCTCCGTGCGGCAGAGACCGATGCCCTGCGCGCCGAAGTTGCGGGCCTGGCGGGCGTCGCGGGGGGTGTCGGCGTTGGTGCGCACGAGTGTCTTGGTGAACTTGGCCGCGAGGTTCATGATCGCGCCGAAGTCGCCGTCGAGCTCGGGCTCGACGGTGGGAACCTGGCCGTCGTAAACGTCGCCGGTGGAACCGTTGAGAGAAATCCAGTCCCCTTCCTTGTAGGTCTTGCCGCCCATTTCGACGGTGCGGGCCTCGTAGTCGACCTTGATTTCGCCGGCGCCGGAAACGCAGCACTTGCCCATACCGCGGGCAACCACGGCGGCGTGGCTGGTCATACCGCCGCGCATAGTGAGGATGCCCTGGGCCACGGCCATGCCGCGGAGGTCCTCAGGGGAGGTCTCGATTCGGACGAGGACGACTTTCTTTTTCTTCTCGGCCCAGTTCTCGGCATCGTCGGCGAAGAACACGATCTGGCCGGTGGCGGCACCCGGGGATGCGGGGAGTCCCTTTGCCATTACGCTGGCGCGTTTGAGGGCGGCCTTGTCGAAGACGGGGTGGAGCAGCTCGTCGAGCTTCTGCGGCTCCATGCGGAGCAGGGCGGTCTTTTCGTCGATCTCGCCGGCGCGGAGGAGGTCCATGGCGATTTTCACCATGGCGGCGCCGGTGCGTTTTCCGTTACGGGTCTGGAGCATCCAGAGCTTGCCGTCCTGGATGGTGAACTCCATGTCCTGCATGTCCTTGTAGTGGTCTTCGAGCTTGTGGGCGATAGCGATGAGCTCCGCGGCGCAGACAGGCATGGACTCTTCGAGAGAGGGATATTTCGCGGCGCGGTCCTCTTCGGAGATGCCCTGGAGGGCTGCCCAGCGGCGCGAACCCTCGACGGTTATCTGCTGGGGTGTGCGTATGCCGGCTACCACGTCCTCGCCCTGGGCGTTGATGAGGTATTCGCCGTTGAATATGTTCTCGCCGGTGGCGGCGTCGCGGGAGAAGGCTACGCCGGTGGCGGAGTTGTTACCCATGTTGCCGTAGACCATGGCCTGCACGTTCACCGCGGTACCCCATTCCTCGGGAATCTGGTTCATACGGCGGTAGAGGATGGCGCGCTCGTTCA
>CAJTRT010000049.1 GCA_910579105.1 uncultured Muribaculaceae bacterium
TATCACCGGTATGCGCTTGGTGCCGTTAACTTTCCCGTCGGTCGAGCGGATGGTTATGGTCACCTGGTGGGTCTCCCCGTCCATATACCGGGACACGTCCGCTATCCTGGCGGTGTAGGCGTGCGTCAGTGCCTCCGTGACGCCGAAATCGGTCAGTGAGAAATCAGTCAGCCGCTCGTCGGTGTATGTCACCGTTCCCCCCGTGAGGTCCGAGAGGCTTCTCGCGGGTTCGCTAACAAGCTGGGTGTAGTCGGTCGGCTCAGGAGCGGAGTATACCGTGTGCGCCTCCCCCATGCCAGCGCCCCAGTTGCCTCGCAGCCATTCCACCGAGTATTCGGCGTTGCCATAGGGCTGGTTCGGCTCGTCGGTGAAACTGACGTACACCCTCTCCGCGTCGTCGCGGAACGAAAGCTGGTCGTTGCCGAAACGGAGCGCGAGAACGCAACACTCCGTGTTGAGGGTGGGGTAGCGCCCCGCCTCGCGCTCCAGCCGGTCGCTCCCTGGTCCGCTGAAATGGGCCGTGCGCCGCTGCCCGCTCATGAAGTTGAAGAAGGCCTCAAGGTTTTCGGCTGTCGAGAAGTCGGTGGCGCCGTTGATGGTGCCGTTCTCCGAGTGCCCGACAACGGCGTAGCGCGCGTCCACGCCCCCTTCGGCCAGCATCGCGGTCCAGGTGCCTATCCCCGCGGCGATGGCGTCGTTTTCCTCATCCATGGAGTCCGAGTTGTCAACCAGGAGGGCTATGTCGGCCTTGAACGGGAGCGCTCCGGGGTCATCGCTGTTCACGAACTCCGCTGCGGCGCTCTCGCCGTCGATTTCCACCCATGCGTTTTGTTCCGCGCCTGAGCCTGTCAGCCGCGGCCATTCACCGCTGTCGGGGTGCCGCAGCCCCGCCATGTAGAACCGTAGGTCGTGGCTTACCGGTTTCCCGGGTTTGTCGCCGCCGGGATGGCCGCCGCTGTTCCCTCCCTGCGCCGGATCCGACGGGTCCACGAGGATGGTGTTGACGTCATCTTCCAGGCACGACGTGGCCGCGGCTCCGCCGCCGACCGCCGCCGCGATGGCTAATATCTTTATACCGTATGTCTTTATACCGTTCATGATTCGTCAGTAGCTGAGTATTTCAAATTCCACCCGTCGGTTAAGCTCGCGCCCCTCGGGTGTGTCGTTGGTGGTGATCGGGCGGCTCATCCCGTGGTACGAGTAGGTGAGTTTCGCCGGGCTTACCCCGCGTCCTACGAGGTAGGTGACCACAGCCAGCGCGCGGTCCTCCGACAGGCGGTTGTTGACCTCCTCCGAGCCTATGTTGTCGGTGTGCCCCTTGACCTCCACGCGGGTGTTGGTGCGCGATATGAAGCGGGCGAGCTTGTCGAGATACGCGAACGACGCGGGGTTGATCTCGCTCTTGCCGAAGGCGAAGTTTATGTCCGAGATCGAGCATATCGTCTTCCCCTCGACCCTCTCTCCCTTGGCCATCAGCGAGATAATCTCGTCAAGCGTGTAGCATCCGTGCTCCCTGGCGGGGGCGGGCAGGGCGCTGGCCGGTTCAGGGGCCGGCTCCGGCTCGGGTTGGGGGAGGGGAGCGTGTTCCGGCGCTGGCGCGGCGGCGACGATGATCGGAGCCTCCCGCGCCTCTTTCTTGCGGAACGCGTCAAGCGACAACCCTATGGTGGCTTTCATCTCAAGCCCGTCGAGGTGGCGCCACCCTTTCGCCCGCTTCCCGGAGGCGGGGTCCGACGGCTCGTTGACTATGTACGCCTCGCCGTTCTTCTCCTTGGCGCCGAACGTGTCGGTCAGGCCGAACTCGTACCCCGCCTCTATCCCGGCGAAAAACGGCAGGCCGGCGATGTCGAAATGGTATTTCGCCCCCACGCCCAGGCCGAGAGCCAGTTCCGCGGCCTTCATGTTCGAGGTGTTGAGGTTCACCTTGTAGCCGCCGTATTCCCCTTTCGCGTCGTAGGCGCGCAGGGTGGCGTTGCCCCCGGTCGACAGGCCGAGAATCGGAGCCGCGTAGACGTATGGCCTGAACCTCGACCCGCGGTCGAGAAACTGGTATGCCACCGGCACGCGTATGTCAATGTAATGGCTCAGCAGCTTGTAGCGTATCTCCCCGACAGGTGCCGCCACTCCGTTCCCCTTGTCGAAGGTCAGGCCGCTACGGCTGTTGGAGAGTATCCCCCCGCGGTTGAGGAACGCGACCTCAGGCCTGACAGCCAGCTGGCGCTCTTCCAGGAAGTCATACTCGAAAAATACCGAGAACACTCCCGACGCGGTCCATTTGTTGTCTGGAAACACGCTTTTGTCGAGGTCGGAATACCTCATGTGGCCGCCGTGCGCGCCAGCCGTTATTCCGACCCACGCCCGCGACGGCTCCGATTCGTCAGGGAGCGCCGCGGCGCTCCCTGCGATGTTTGCTTGTGCCGAGGCGTTATGCCATGCTCCGGCGCCCAGCAGGGCCGCGGCCATGATTGATTGTATCTTCATTTCCGTATCGGTCGATATTGGTTTCTGTCGATATTGGTTTCTATTGCAAAAGTACGAAAAAACTCTCGTCCTCGCAATATATGTTATCAAACGTTAATTTGGTCGACTGAGGGGCTATGATTAGCAAATAAATGTTAATTTAAACAATTTTATTGCCCGCAAACTATGTTGTAAAACATATAAATTGTACTTTTGCATCAGTTTTTCATGGTATTAGATTTAAGGTAAGAAGATTATTCGTCGGGATGACGGATAATTTTTTTTATGCCTCCGACGTTCACCATATAATCAAGCAATCAAGAACCTCTATAATCAAGTAATCAAGAACCTCTCCCGTATAAAAGCTACCGCATATGGATAATAGAAACTACGTCCCGCGCCTTTACGGCTTCCTCGCGGAACTCGGGCGCCGTCAGGACCGCGACTGGTTCAAGGCCAACCGTGCCGAGTATGACGACCTCCGGGCCCTCTGGCTCGCCGACCTCGACCGGCTGATCGCCGCAATACGCCAGTGGTGGCCGGTGGTGCGTCCCGCGACTGGACGCGAGGCCGCCTACCGCATATACCGCGACACCCGCTTCTCCCGCGACAAGTCCCCCTTCAAGAATTATTTTTCCGCCTCGTTCGGTCCTTACGGACGGGGCACCGGTTCGGCGCATATGCCCGGCCTGTACCTCCATATGGGACCCGGAAGCGTCGATGGGCAGGTAGAGGGGGGCCTGTACGGCGGCGTGTGGTGCCCGGAGAGCGCCGTGCTGAAAAAGCTCCGAAAGGCCATTGTCGACAATATCGAGGAGTTCGAGGAGATAATCTCCGCGCCCGAACTCAACGCTCTGTATCCCGGATGGTACGGCGACCGGCTGAAAACCATCCCCAAGGGCTACGACCGCGACCATCCCCAGGCCCCGCTCCTGCGTCTGAAAGAATACGGGCGCTTCCGCCCATGCGGCCTCGAATACTTCTCCGATCCTTCCTGGCCCGAACGCGCCGCCGACGAGTACCGCCCACTCCGTCCCCTCCTCGACTTCCTTGCCTACTCCCTCGAGGAAGAACTCTGACCCTCCCTCTTCAATCCCCCTCTTCTCCCTCCCTCTTCCTCTCTTTCTTTCCCTCTATTTCCCTCTTCCTTTCCCTTCTCGCTTTCTTGCTTCTCCATTCCCTTCCCTCTCTCCTCCCTCTCCCTTTCTTTCCCTTCTTCTTTCTCCGCTTTCCCTCATCCTTTCTCTTCTCTCTTCCCTCTCTTCCTTCCGCTTTCTCTCTCTTTCACCTCCTCTCTTCCTTTCATCCCCCCTCCTTCTATTTGTTTGTCCTCTTCTCCGTTCTCTATTCCTCTTCTTTCTCATTCTTTGTTTCTGCTTTTCCGCTTTCTTTCCCTGGAATGTCGGGTGGAGCGAGCCGTAGGCGAGCGGCTTCTTCCCTTGTCTCGTGCGCGAGGCGGAAGCCGAGCGAGGAAGAAGCCCCGGCGCTGTCGGGTGCGGCGGCCTTCAGCCCGCTGTTCTTCCATCCATCGCGCCCCTGACAGGCTGCCTCGAAAAAACAAGCGGCGCACCGGGAATTCCCGGCGCGCCGTGTGTTGTTGGCTTCGTGTCGCTTATTTCGCGACTTTGGTGACTTTGCTTCCCTGGCGGCAGATGAACAGGCCTCCCTCGGGATTGGCTACCCGCTGGCCCTGCAGGTTGAAGTACTCCGCGGCCGCGCGCTTCTCTGTTTCCGACACCGAGACACCCTCGATGCCTGCCTGCTTGTTGAGAACCACCTTGGTGCCCTCGTTGCCAAGGAGGAATTTGCCGTTATCGTATTCCGATTCTCCGAGGAACACTGTGTCGTCGGGTATCGCGATGGTATGGGTACCCGCGTCAAAGGTGCCGAAGTAACCTGCGGCCTTGGCCTCCTCCTCGACCGTGGTGCCGGCGTAGCGCGCCCCTAGTGAGTAGACGGCTCCGTCGCCGTATATGTCAACCCCCACGGGGCTCCCTTCGACCACCACGTAGTCCGGCCTCGACGCGTCGATGTAGATGTAATGGTTATGGCCCTGGTGGCTGACCTTGGAGGCGGCCTCTATCTGGGTATGGCCGGCGTAGGGGTTCACGAGGCGGTAGTAGCCAGCCTTGTCCGTGTTTTCCTGAAGCACCGCGGTGACGGTCTCCGGCGCGATGTCGGTGTAGGAGGCTGTGTAGATCCCCTCTGTGAACTCGGCGGTGCCGACGGTCACCCACTTGTCGTTGTCGTCAAAAACGCCGAAGATGTACTTCTCTCCCTTGCCCACTATTTTGCCTTCGGAATCGAGTGCCACCGCCAGCACGGTGGTCATACCGGTCTCCTCCATCTCTATGCTGACGGTGTAGTTGCCGGGGAAGGCCGTGCCCTGATCTGCGACTATCGCGGCGTTCTCGTCGCTGCATTCGTAGTCCCCGTCGAGGGCCACGATTTTCACATTGCTGACATCCTTGCCGCATACCAGGTTCACGTCGACCTTGTTGTCGCTGGCGTGGAACGGCCCGGTCATCTTAAAGGCGTAGTCCTTTACCTCGGCTCCGGGAAGATAGACCTTTATGCCGGTGTTGCGGGTGGTGAGTGTCCACTGGTTCGACTGAGTGTCGAAGTATGCGAAGCTCTGGGTCGGGAACGTTATGACGTTGTCGGCCAGGGTGCCGTATTTCGATGAGTCCCATTCCATTTCGGGCACCATGTTGCTGAACATGAACGCTCCGAACGCGGTGAAGTCCTCGGCGTATACTTTCGAGGGATCGGTTGCGTTGATATACAGGTAGTTTTCAGTGTCGCCGACCCCGAGGAGTTCGGCTACCGGGCCGGAAGCGTAGGGGAGGAGGCGGTACCATCCGGGCTGCGCCGCCGACTGCTCGATCTCTACCTCCCACTGCTGACCGGTGGAGACGTCGGAGAATATGGTCAGCAGGTCTTCCGCGTAGGTGCCTGTACCGAGCGATGTCCATGCGCCTTCGGGTGCTTTCAGGGGTGCCCCGGCGTTGGCGCGGGAATGGGCGTTCGCTGCTGTTTTGGCCTCCGCCGCGCTCATTCTCACGGCGGTAAGCATTTCCGTCCTGGCGTCGGCCGGAGGGGTCAGTGTGAATTGGGTGCGGTCGGCCCGGTTGACAACCGGGGTGGCCGCTCCGGCGGAGGCCGCCAGAGCGGCCAGCGATACTAACGCGATGTAAGTCTGTTTCATTGCTGTTGGTTTGAATAATTGTTGATTAAATGATGAATATGATGGAAATCCTAACCTGTTGGCAGCGGCAGGATGGGAAAATATGCTGAATATGGAGAATAGCGGATAAATAGTTGTTTTGTCCTCACCGGCAAAATTAAGCATAGTTTCAGTGTTTTCAAAATTATTCTGGCAAAAAAGCGCGAAAAAAAGCGCTGTGGCGATATTTTCGCCACAGCGCCTTCTTTTCGTCCTTATGGGAGTGGGCTGTCAGTCATCGCGAAGCGCTTTGCTCCGCGAAGAATGGTTCAGACGTAGCCGCGGACTATGCCGCGCTTGGAGTTGCGGATGAATTCTATGATAGCGTCACGCTCGCAGGTGGCCGGAAGCTCGGCCTCGATGCGGTCGACCGCGTCGGAGACGTTCAGGCGCGACAGGTAGAGGTAGCGGTAGATTTCCTGGATGTCGCGTATCTGGTCGTTGGTGAAGTTGCGGCGGCGCAGGCCTATGGAGTTGACCCCGGTGTAGGCGATGGGGTCGCGGCCGGCCTTGACGAACGGCGGGATGTCCTTGTTGACGCGCGAGCCCCCTTGCAGCATGACGTGCGACCCGATGTGGCAGAACTGGTGGATCAGCGAACCGCCGCCGATCACGGCGAAGTCGTCGACCTGCACCTCGCCAGCCACCTGGGTGGCGTTCGACATGATCACGTTGTTGCCTATCTGGCAGTCGTGGGCGACATGCGAGTAGGCCATGATCAGGCAGTTGTTGCCCACGATGGTGTGGCCTTTCGAGGCGGTGCCGCGGTTGACGGTCACGCACTCGCGGATGGTGGTGTTGTCACCTATGATCGCGACGGTTTCCTCCCCCTTGAATTTCAAGTCCTGGGGGATGCCCGAGATCACAGCGCCGGGAAATATCTTGCACCCTTTGCCGATGCGGGCCCCTTCCATGATCGTGCAGTTGGAGCTGATGTGGGTGCCCTCGCCGATCTCGACATTCTGGTCGATGGTGACGAACGGGTCAATCACCACCGAGGGGTGGATCTTGGCGGCCGGGTGTATGTATGCGAATGGCTGTTTCATAGTCTTGATGGTCGGAGAGAGTGTGGGGTTACTTGTTGGAGAGCGTGTTATTTGTTTTTGACAATCTGGGCCATGAACTCACATTCGCAGACTACCTTGTCGGCCACGAAGGCCACGCCCTTCATCATGGCGCAGCCGCGGCGCAGCGGCGACAGGAAGGAGACGTGGAATATCAGCGTGTCGCCCGGAACCACTTTCTGGCGGAACTTCACGTTGTCGATCTTCATGAAGTATGTCGAGTACTTTTCAGGCTCGTTTACGGTGCCGAGCACGAGCAGGCCGCCGGTCTGGGCCATCGCCTCGACCAGGAGCACGCCGGGCATCACCGGTTCCTGCGGGAAGTGACCCAGGAAGAACGGCTCGTTGCCGGTGACGTTCTTTATGCCCACGATGAAGGTGTCGCCGCGGTCGATCACTTTGTCGACCAGCAGGAACGGGTAGCGGTGGGGCAGGTGCTGGAGGATCTGGTTGATGTCCATCAGGGGCTCGATGCCGGGGTTGTAGACCGGGGCCTGGAGCTCCTGGCGCTGGATTTCCTTGCGCACCTGCTTGGCGAACGTGGTGTTGATCTTGTGGCCGGGGCGGCAGGCGATGATGCGCCCTTTCAGCGGGCGGCCGATCAGGGCTATGTCGCCCATGACGTCGAGCAGCTTGTGGCGCGCCGGCTCGTTCTCGAATTCCAGGGGGCGGTTGTTGATATAGCCGAAGTCGGTGATTTTCTTGCGCTCGCACCCCATGGTGTCGGAGATATGGTCGAGCTGCTCCTGTGTCATCTCGCGGTCGTAGATCACGATCGCGTTGTCAAGGTCGCCGCCTTTGATGAGGTTGGCCTTTACCAGCGGCTCGATCTCGCGGACGAACACGAACGTGCGGCTCGACGCGATCTCCTTCTGGAAGTCGGCCATGTTCTCCAGGCGCGCGAACTGGTTTGAGAGCACGGGGGAGTCGTAGGAGATCATCGCGTCGATCGAGAAGTCATTGTCGGGGAGTACCGTCAGGTGGGCGCCTGTCAGCTCGTCGCGCACCTCGATCTTGTGCTTGACGATGTAGAAGTTCTTGTCGGTCTCCTGCTCCTGGAGGCCTATGGCCTCGATCTTGGTGCAGTACTCGCGCGCCGAGCCGTCGAGGATGGGCATCTCGGGGGCGTTGAGCTTGATGAGCACGTTGTCGATGCCGGCGGCGTAGAGCGCCGCCAGCGCGTGCTCGATGGTGGATACGCGCACGTCGCCCTTGGCGATGGTGGTGCCGCGCGAGGTGTCGATGACGTTTTCGGCCAGGGCGTCGATCACGGGCTCGCCGGGGAGGTCGACGCGCTGGAACTTGTATCCGTGGTTGTCGGGAGCGGGGAGGAATTCGGCTTCTATTTCCAAGCCGGTATGCAGACCTTTGCCTTTGACGGAAAACTGTCCGTTGAGTGTCTGTTGTTTCATTCTATGTTGTGATAATGATGATATGCGGGGAGATTACGCGCGCGGCAGCGGGTCATTCGGCCGCGGCGAGCCTGGCTACTTCCAGCTCGAGGCGGCGCAGGCGCGCCATCAGGTCGGGCAGGTTCTTCTGCGCCACGGCCATGCGGGCGAAGTTGCCGGCGGGAATCGCCGGGGAGCCCATCATGCGCCGGTCGGAGGGGATGCTGTTGGGCACGCCCGACTGCGCGCCGAGCTGCACGTTGTCGCCTATGGTGATGTGGCCGGCGATGCCTACCTGGCCGCCGAACATGCATCGGCTTCCCACATGGGTGGAGCCGGCGATGCCTACCTGGGCCGCCATGACGGTCTGCTCGCCGATGACGCAGTTGTGGGCCACCTGGATGAGGTTGTCGAGCTTCGTGCCGCGGCCGACGCGGGTGGAGCCCATCATGGCGCGGTCGACGGTGGTGTTGGCCCCGATCTCCACGTCGTCCTCGAGGACCACGTTGCCGAGCTGCGGGATTTTCTCGTAGCCGTTCTCCGTGGGGGCGAAGCCGAAGCCGTCGGCTCCGATCACCGCTCCGGAGTGCACTATGCAGCGCTCGCCGATGACGCATCCGTGGTAGACCGAAGCGTTGGGCTTGATGACGCTTCCGGCTCCGATCTTCACGCCGTCGCCGACATACGCTCCGGGAAAGATCTTCACGCCGGGGGCCAGTTCCGCTCCCTTGCCGATGTAGGCGAATGCTCCGACATACGCGTCGGCGGGGACTTCCACCCCTTCCGCTATATGGCAGGGCTGCTCGATGCCGACCGGTGCCGGCTCGAGCATGGCGGAAGCCATGCGCATCAGCGACGCGACGGTCGCGTAGGGGTCGTCGACGCGTATGAGCGCGCAGGCGAGCGGCTTCTCGGGTGCGAAGTCGCGGCTTACGAGCACCGCCGACGAGGCGGTGTCGTAGATGTGGTGTGTGTATTTTGGGTTTGCCAGGAAGGAGATGGCGCCCGGGCGCCCCTCTTCGATTTTGGCAAACGAGTTGATTATAATGTCGCCGTTACCTTCGACGGTGCCTCCGCAGAGGGAGGCAATCTGGTTTACGGAAAATTGCATCAGATTCAGTTTGTAATTAACCGCAAAGTTCGCGATTTTTTTCGGAATATGCCCCATATTTGCCCATAAAACTTCCCAAATCGGGGATTTATGCGCGGTTTCCCTCCGTTTTTTAGTCCGTATCCGGCGCACGGCACAATAAACCGGCGTTTTTCGTCGTATAATAATGTGTATATCTTACTTCATTTCGCTAACCATAGACACAAACCTTGAAGAATGAACAGACTGATGATTGACTTATGCGCGGGCACCATAGCCGTCTCGGCGGCGCTTTGCGGGGCCGTCGCGGCCAGAGGCGCTGAAACGCCGGGCTACGACGCCCGTTTCGCCACATTCCCGCATTACGCCGGTGACGACCTCGGCCTGACGGTCACGCCGTCGGGGGAGGCGCGGTTCCGCCTCTGGTCTCCCGAGGCCCGGCAGGTGAGGCTGCGCTTTTACAAGAATGGCCGCGGCGGCGAGCCGTTGAGGACCATCGACATGGAGCGCGGCAGCCGGGGCACCTGGACGGCGGCTGTCAGCCCGGTGCCCTACGGGGAGTATTATACCTTCCAGGTGCTCGGCAGCGACGGCAAGTGGCTCGCGGAGACACCCGGTGTCTGGGCCAAGGCCGTTGGTGCCAACGGAGGCCGCGCCGCGATCATTGATTTCGCCTTGACGGATCCCGAGGGGTGGGATACCGACAAGGGCCCCGAAATATCCAGCATAACCGACGCTGTGATCTACGAGACGCACCACCGCGACTTCTCCGTGCACCCCTCGTCGGGGATTGTGAACAAGGGGAAGTTCCTGGCGCTCACCGAGGAGGGAACCACAACCGAGCTCGGCGACAAGACCGGCATAGACCACCTGAAAGAGCTGGGGGTGACCCACGTGCACATTCTTCCCAGTTACGACTTCAACAGCGTCGACGAGACGCAGCTTCCCTCCAACGGCTACAACTGGGGCTACGATCCGCAGAACTACAACGCGCCGGAAGGGTCGTACTCGACCAACCCCGACGACCCGGCGGCGCGCGTCAGGGAGATGAAGCGCATGGTGAAGGCGCTCCACGACGCGGGTATAGGGGTGGTGATGGACGTGGTCTACAACCACACCGCGCAGAACGACGACAGCAATTTCTCGCTGACGGCACCCGGCTACTACTACCGCCACCGGCCTGACGGCACATATTCCGACGCCTCGGGGTGCGGCAACGAGACAGCCTCGGAACGCCCGCAGGTGGCCGACTACATAGTTAACTCCGTGAAACACTGGGCTAAGGAGTACCATATAGACGGCTTCCGCTTCGACCTCATGGCGATTCACGACACGGAGACCATGAACCGCGTCGCCCGCGAGCTGAAAGAGATCAACCCCTCGATTTTCGTGTACGGCGAGGGCTGGACCGCGGGGGATTCCCCGCTTCCCAAGGAGGAGCGCGCGCTGAAAGAGAATGTGGCGAAGATGTCGGGGATCGCGGTGTTCTCGGACGACATCCGCGATGCGGTGAAGGGCCATTACTCCGACGCGGCCGACCGCGGGTTCGCCACGGGCAAGCCCGGCAATGAGGAGACGGTCAAGATCGGAATCGTGGGGGCCACGGCGCACCCGCAGGTCGATTACTCCAAGGGGAACAATTCCAAGTTCCCGTATGCCACTTCTCCCGCGATGGTCATCAACTACGTCAGCTGCCACGACGACCTGACGCTCACCGACAAGCTGGCCAAGTCTATGCCCGGCTCGACGGAGGCCGAGAGGCAGCGCGCGGCGCGGCTGGCGCAGACGATAGTGTTCACCTCGCAGGGCACTCCGTTCATGTTCGCCGGCGAGGAGGTCTTCCGCGACAAGAAGGGGGTTCACAATTCCTACAAGTCGCCCGACAGCGTGAACGCCATCGACTGGACGCTCAAACACGCCAACGCCTCCCAGTTCGCCTACTACAAGGAGCTGATCGCCCTGCGCAAGGCGCATCCGGCGTTCAGGATGACGAGCGCGGCGGATGTGGCACGCCATCTGAGGTTCGAGCCCGTCAAGGGTGACAACCTGATCGCCTACCAGCTCCTCGACAACGCCAACGGCGATTCCTGGAAGAGCATCTACCTCGCCTTCAACGGCGCTTCTGTCCCCCAGAGTGTCAGGCTCCCGAAGGGGGAGTGGCTGGTGGTCGCCTATGACGGGGTTCTCCGCCACGACGGGCTGACCGAGGCTCCCGGCCTCGTGGGCGTCATTTCGGCACCCGGCGAGCCGGTCGTCGTCAAGGGGGGACGCGAGGTCGCCGTTCCCGCGACGAGCGCCTTCATCGCCGCGAGGCTGAGGTGATTCACGGTTGTCGTTCATCGCGGCGTAGTAGCGGGCCATCGCCTCGGCGGCGGTAGTGTACATGCCTATTGAACGGTAGTGGTCCAGGATCGGGTTCAGAGTTGCCATAGTCGTTCGTTTTTACGCGAATATACGGTGCGAACCCGGGCTGGCGGCTGCGATAACGCGACTTCCGGATTCAGTCGGTTGAATTAAACGAAAGCGAGGCGCGCCATTCTAATTGGCGCGCCTCGCTTTTTGTTTTAGCGCTTTGTTAAGGGAGGCCGCTCGCGGAAGCTCGCGGAACCCGACAGGCCGCGGGCAGGGCTTGATTCCTCGCTCGGCTTCCGCCTCGCGCACGGTGATTAGAGGGCGGGGATCAGCGGGGGAATTAGCGGGGATTAGCTGGGATCAGCGGGCTGCGGCGGGCACCGATCAGCGGGCTGCGAGGAGGGAGGCCTGGACGGAGGCGCGGTAGGCCATGAGGCCGGATTCGGAAAGCTCGGTGAGGCGGGTGGTACCGTCGGCGGCGGGGAGGATTACGTGGGTGTCGTCGACGAATGTCAGGAGCTTGTGGGTGGCTCCGTCGGCTGTGACGAGGTTCCAGGAGCGGTCGTCCTGCTCGAAGTCGAGGCGTATGGGGGCGCCTCCGTCTTCGGGAGTTATGGTGTAGCCCTTTCCGTCACATTCGACGAGGTAGCGGCCGTCCTGTCCGTCGATTACCGACTTGCCGACGGCTACGGGGTTGCTGCCGCTCCAGAACTCGATGGAGTTGATCACCACCACGTCGGCGAGGGCGGCGACCTCGTAGACGGGGATTACCCAGAAGGCGAAGAACACCAGCTCGTTGACGAATTTGTTGCTTACCTGCTTGTTCCACGAGAGGAGCTTGTTGGTGAGGGCGAAGCTGCCTATGCATGAGGTGCAGAGGGTGGATGCGGCGATTGCCGAGATGACGGCTACTGAAAGGAAATGCTTCTTCATCGTTCTATATGGGATAAATAGTTGAAATCTTTTGTTGGAGGGAGGGCTCGGCTCTGCCTCGCCACAGTGGGGAGGGAAAGAGGGAAGCCGCTCGCCTGCGGCTCGCTCCACCCAACATTGGGGGGAGAAGGAGAGAAGGAGAGAATGGGAGGAGAGCAGGGGAGAGCAGGGGAGCGGGGGCGAGAATGGGAGAGAGAATGGGAGAGAGAATGGGAGAGAGAATGGGAGAGAGAATGGGAGAGAGAATGGGAAAGCAGGGGGAGGCGGGTGAAGAACAGGGGGCGGGACGGGAGAGGAGGGGGCTTTTAAATCTGTTAACGGCAGGGGAGGGGTTAAAGTTTGATGGAGTGGCGGGCTTTTTCGTAGAGGGACAGGACTCCGCGGACGTAGGCGACGGTCTCGCGGCCACGGAAGTAGCCTGAGCGGCACACGGGGTCCTGGTAATACTCAGGTTTGGCCTTCATCAGCAGGGCGCTCTCGACGTTGCCTTCCCACAGCTGCGGGTCCTTGCCGTATTTCTTGGCGAGGGCTATCGCGTCGTAGACGTGGCCGATGCCGGAGTTGTAGGCGGCGATTACGAATTTGCGGCGTTCCGCGGGGTCGGCGACGCGCCGGGCGAGCATGCGGTCGAGGTCGGCCATTATACGCGAGGCGGCGGCTACGGAGGCCTCGGGGTTTGTCATCTTGTCGGCTGGGAGGCCGTACGCGCGGGCTGTGCGCGGCATTATCTGCATAAGTCCGCGTGCTCCCGCCCAGCTTACGCGGGTTGTGTCGAAGTTGCTCTCCTTGTAGGCCTGCGCGGCGAGTATGCGCCAGTCCCAACCTATTTTTTCCGCGTATTTGCGGAAATACTCGTCGTAGGGGGACATGCGGCCTCTCGACAGGTCGAGGTCAAGCCGCACTCCTGGAGCTTCCTTGCTCATCTCGAAGTAGCGTTTGAGCAGTTCTGCCTGGCGTTTGTGGGGGGTCTCTTCGGCGAAGTAGGCGTTTACGGAGTCGCCGAGCCATTCCATGCCGGGGGCGACACCCCACCGGGCCCTCTGGGGGAAGCTGACCGCCAGTGATGTGTCGAGCCGCGGGTAGTATTTCCTGTTGATCCGCGCTATGTCGCTGTCGACCACCGTGAGGGGGATCTCGCCGTCGGACACCATTTCGATCAGGTCTTCCGTGATGAGCGTGTCGCGGTCGACGGAGTGTATCCTCACCCCGCCCCCCAGCTCGTTGTCGAGGTTCTCGAGGCGGTGGAGATACTTTGAATGGGCCTCGACAAACACGTCTTTCCCGACGAGCTGGGTGACGTCGGTGATTTCGGGACGGCCGTTTTTCAAGGGCTGCACGAGTACCTGGTGGGACATCGTTTCGGGGCCGCAGGGTACGACCTTTGAGCGATATTCAGCGGTGACGGGCACTTCGTAAGCCGCGAGGTCGACGCGTCCGCTGTCGAGCATCTCCACCATGGCGTGCAGGGAGGGGGCGACAGTGAGGTCGAGAACCATCCCCCGGTCTTCGGCGAACTGCTTGACGAGGGAGTAGTCGTAGCCCATCGGCTCGTCGCGGTATAGGAAGTAGGAGGATGGGCTGTAAAGAGTGGCCACGCGGAGCGTGTCGGGGAGCCGGTGTTCCTGGGTCAGGGCCGCGGTTTCAGAGCGGCGGTTGCGCGAGAAAGTGGCGAGGATGATGCCACCCGCGACCACGATGAGCACGAAAGGGAGCGCCCGTCGCAGACGGCGGACGGAGTCAGTATTCAAAGACACCATGCTCCGATTTGATGGTCAGGCGGTTTGTGTCGGAAGCCTCGACACGGCCCACCACCCGGGCCTCGATGTTGAAGGCGCGTGAGACATCCATGACCTCTTCGGCTTTGTCGGCGGAGGTGTAGACTTCCATGCGGTGGCCCATATTGAACACCTTGTACATCTCTTTCCAGTCGGTTCCGGACTGCTCCTGTATCAGGCGGAACAGCGGGGGTGTCGGGAAGAGGTTATCCTTGACGACGTGCACGCCGTCGACGAAATGCATCACCTTTGTCTGCGCCCCTCCGGTGCAGTGCACCATTCCGTGAATGTCGGGGCGCATAAGTTCGAGCAGCCGTTTTATCACCGGGGCGTATGTGCGGGTGGGGGAAAGGACGAGCCTGCCCGCGTCGAGGGGGGTGCCCTCGACAGGTGTAGTGAGGTCCATGGCTCCGCTGTAAGCGAGTTCGGCGGGCATGGCGTTGTCGTAAGTCTCGGGGAAGAGGTCGCGGACTGATGCCGAGAACACGTCATGGCGCGCGGAGGTCAGGCCGTTGCTTCCCATACCACCGTTGTAGCAGTCCTCGTAGGTTGCCTGTCCGAAAGAGGCGAGGCCCACGATCACGTCGCCGGGACGGATGTTTGCGTTGTCGATCACCCGGTCGCGGCGCATGCGGCAGGTGACGGTTGAGTCGACGATTATGGTGCGCACGAGGTCGCCCACGTCGGCGGTCTCGCCACCTGTGCCGTAGACCGACACGCCGAGCTGGCGGAGGCGTTGCAGCAGGTCCTCGGTTCCGTTGATTATGGCCGCGATCACCTCGCCGGGAATCAGGCGCTTGTTGCGGCCGATGGTTGACGATACCAGGATGTTGTCGGTGGCGCCGACACAGAGAAGGTCGTCGATGTTCATTATCAGCGCGTCCTGGGCGATACCGCTCCAAACGGAGAGGTCGCCGGTCTTTTTCCAGTAGGCGTAGGCGAGGGCCGACTTTGTTCCGGCGCCGTCGGCGTGCATGATGTCGCACCACTGCGGGTCACCGCCGAGAATGTCGGGGATGATTTTGCAGAAAGCCTTAGGGAACAGGCCCTTGTCGATGTTGCGGATCGCGGCGTGTACATCTTCCTTCGCGGCAGAGACGCCGCGCATCATATATCGTTCGTTGGACATAGCTTGAATGGGTGATTAGCGGTAATTTTGAGGGTTCAGACCAAGGCGTAAGCGGCGAGCGCGAGCAGGTATGCCATGACCGCCGGGGAGACGAGCAGGAGGGAGTCTACGCGGTCGAGTATTCCACCA
>CAJTRT010000050.1 GCA_910579105.1 uncultured Muribaculaceae bacterium
CCTTCCCCTTGAATCCCTTGAACAGGACGCAGTCGGCATCGCCGGCAAAAACATTGTCAGTGGAACCGTCGTGATAATAGGCGCGCGGGGAAAGCGTCACATTGTCGAACAGCACATTGAAGCAATTGGTCGCCGCGGTTGGGTTCGCGTTGGAACTCACTCCCAGGAAGTGCCATTCACCGAGAGAGAAAGTCTTCGGCACGGGGTAACGCCAATGGTTGCCGTTCACCCTTATAACGAAGCAGTCATCCTTGCCATCCTTGCTTTTGCCAAGCTCGATAGCGAGGCCCTGGGTCTTCTCCGCATTCTCCTTGGCTATGATCACGGCACCGTCGACCCACTCTTCGATGTTGAGCCAGCCTTCGAACGTGTAGGTCGCGTTGTTGCTGAGCAGGTCGGGACGCGAAATCGACCCCGTGCCGTCGAATGACACAACCCCAGTGCGCCCCTTGAACTCGCCAAGCCACTCGGCATTGACCTCCGCGTGGCGCGTGGGATGCTGTTCCTGGGCAGTGCCGTCGTTGAACGAATAGCCCGACAGATTTATAATCTCGTTATGCAAGAGGTATTGGTCCTGAGGGATTACGCGGTCAAAGAACCGCTCATTTGCCGTGTAACCGGCGTTGATCAAATACGGAAGTCTGCCATTGTCAGAGGCATCCGTCTTCTTGGCGCCGTCAAGCAGGAGCCCGTGGTTGTTCTGCCTGCCCTCGCGGTCGTAGGCGAGTCCGCGGTCTTTGGCCGAGCGCCAGTCGATGATGTACTTATAGTCCACCACTTCGGGGCAGCCTACCATGTCAAACTTGTAATACACAAGCAGATCGCCCCACTGCGGATGCCATTTGTTGATGGTGTTGAACGAGAAACGCTCGAAATCCTCTGGAATGGCAGTCTTGAAGAGACGCACTTCGTCGAGCCGTCCCTGAAAACCGCCACCGAACACGAGATGCGACTGCGCGTCAACGGGGGGTACCCCCACAGCCTGCGCCAGAACCTCTTCGTTGTTGACAAAGACCTTCCCGCCGAGCGCGTCGCGCACTACCGTCACCTGTGCCCATTTGCCGGCAGCGAAGTCAGAGGAGCTGACCGACAGCGGCGTGTCGCCGACCACTATCGACAGCGTGCCCGGCTTGGCAAGCGCCACCTTGAAGCCGTCGCCGCGCGAAAGCAGCGTCGCGCCCTCGTTCCACTCTGACGGGCAGAACCAGAATTGCAGGGTAAGGTTCTCTAATCCGGAAAGTTCTGCGAGCGGACCGCAATCGGCGGTAGCGCCGGCGGTTAGCTCGAGGGAGTAGTTCTTGGGGGTGGCTCCCGCCTCGAGGGCAAAGCCGGCGGCCACAGCCGCGGCAAGGAGCAGGGAGGACTTCTTCATATTCCTAAATAGCAGGTAGGCTGGTTGTGTTCGTTGGTAAATTAGTGGAGTAATCAGGTGTTTCATAAATACCGCTTCTTCGGCACAGGGGAGCTTTGGTTACGGGGACTCCGTGTCTGGCGGTATAAGCGGTATATTGTGTTATAATGAGGAATCCTTCCGATCGCGGTTACAGCCACTTCCGCGAGTGTTACGCGGCGGCTGCGTTCCGGTTTTTTGGAGGGACAGGCGTCAAATCGTGGACGTGTCCGTTAGATAACTTGAATTTTTAATGAAACGCCTATCTTTAAGGGAATATTGCGATATTCATATCATTTAAGAAAGGCGGGGTCTGAGGACGGAGTCTTTTCAGGGTGGATAGGCCCGGAACAAGCGATGAGGATTCAACCGGGGCTTCGGCCGCCCCCGGCTTTTCGGGGGCGGCCAGCCTCAGTTAATTGCAGTTATGAGTACTTGGATTTATTATTTGACGACCTTGGTCACCTTGTTACCCTGACGGCAGATGAAGATGCCGTTCTCGGGATTGTTGACGCGCACGCCCTGGAGGTTGAAGTATTCAGCCGGGCCGTTGGCGGAAGCGTCGGTGGCCACGTTCTCCACACCGGCACCGGCACCGAGAGTGTACCAGTTCCAGGAAACCTGGCGATTTATGCCACCGATGGGATCGCCGGATGCCTCGGAGAACATCACGTTACGGAACATTATCGCGCCCCCCGAGTTCAGGAAGCCGGCACCAAGGTCCATCTTGAGCTTGGGAGCGTATCCCCACGCGCCGTCGACATCCTCGTTGTTGGTTCCGAAGTCGAGTTCGGTGAACATCCAACGGTAGGGGTTCCAGTGTGGCATGGAAGAATCATCCTCCCCCTCGGCCCGCCATATGCCGGTGTCGGTGGCGTCCATCTCGAAGTCAGGAGTCCCCGCGACAGCCTTGTCGGCCCAGGTGTATACGAAATCTTTCATCGCGAATGAAGCACCGCCCAGATCCACACCTTTGGGGAGGGTATTGTTGGCATCGTTATTCATATAGTAGTTGCCGGACGCCACGAGGTCGGAAGCGGGCTCGTTGTGGTAGACCATCACCTCCATCGACTGACGTATGGTCAGTTCGTCCGGTCCCTTGCAGAAGTTCTTGATGATCGACGGGTTGGGAACCCAGTAGAACTGGATGCCCTCCTTGATTTCGGGAAGCTCGCCGAGGGTCACATCGATACCGAACTTCTTCAGCTCCTCGCCGAGTTTGGAGCCGCGTCCGTTGAGGATGAGCACTTTTCCGGCCTCGCCGCCGAGATCCACCATCTGGAAGCCCTGGGCCACATGCTTGTCGGCCTCTTCCTGTCGGCACCCGTGGGGGCCGCCGACGATGATAACGCCGTCTTCGTAGCTCTCAGAGCCCTTCAAGAAGTTGTCGCGCACGATATAGAGATCGCAGTTATACACGCCGCCCTGCTTAGTAGGATGCTTCAAGAGTTTGGGCACAGATGTCATAGTGGCGCTCTTGAAGTTGGCGGGTGAGAGTTCGCCGGTCCTTTCGGGAGCCTGGGGATAAACCTCGTTGATCTTGGGGTTGGCGTGTTCGTACGCCGCGGCCGAGAAAGCCGTCACGGCGACAGCCGCTGCGGAGAGTAAAATCTTTTTCATATTGCCTGTGTTGGTTTAGAAATAGGTAAGTTTGAAGATTATTTTGGTTGTTTTAGCTGTCAGGTCTGTCGACCGGACCAGGTCCGGAGCCGTTGAGCCGCCCGGGGCGATTCGGCGTAGTTGCGAATTTTGATTGATCACCATGCCGGAGCATGGGGGAAAAACTGCCGCCCTGAGAAGTGGTGCCGCACTTTTTCGACGGCAAAGATATGTTAGCGGAAAGTTAACAGCGGAGCGAATACATACTAATTATTTCAGAAATCGTGCAAAACATCGTTTTCTGCACTTCAATAGAGGGTGGGCGCGCAAAATATGCTGGTGCGAAATACGTATTATATAAGCGCGGTGCGGCAGAACTATTGGTGTTTCAAGATTTTTTATCTAAATTTGCGCCATTGCTTAAAAGCACACCGATTCTATCCCATGAACCAAATTCACTATTCCATCAGGCGGGTTCCCGCACGAATTATGCGCCTTGCCGCCATCATTGTCGCCGTCTCGGCCACACCTCTGCACGCTGAAGCCACTTCCTCCGGTTCAGAGTGTCAAATTTTACGCTCATCCAGCGGCGAGGACGGAGCGGTCATAACCCGGCAGGCTATTTTCAATCCCGGGGAAGAGGGGTCGAAATTCTACCGCATACCCGCCACGCGGGTCCTCCCGTCGGGCAGAATAGTGGCCGTAGCGGACAAGCGCATTGACTCCAACGCTGACCTCCCCGGCCGCATAGACGTGGTCGCCAGGTACTCCGACGACATGGGGGAAACCTGGTCGGCGCAGATTCCCGTGATGACCCACGACAGCCAGGGAGGCTACGGCGACCCGTGCCTGATATATGACACGCGCGAGGACGAGCTGCTGGTAGTCGCGACCCACGGCCGCGGCCTGTGGGATGAAGGGGACCTTCCCTCGCCCGCCCGCATAACCGTCAGCCGAAGTGCCGACGGAGGAGAGACGTGGAGCGCCCCGGCCGACATAACGGACCAGTTCTACGGAAACGCCGACACCGACGCCCCGATCGCCGGGCTTACAGCTTTCGCCACATCAGGACGTGGATTGCAGCTAAACGACGGCAGGATGATGTTCGCCCTCGTGTCGCGCCGCGGCGACAAGAAATGGGAACCGCTTGACGTGTACTGCGTCTATTCCGATGACGGAGGCCGCACCTGGACCTCGTCCGGGAACCCGATCGACACCAACGCCGACGAGACCAAGTTCGTACAGCTGCCGGACGGGAGGGTGATGGCCTCCATGCGTATCAGGGAGAAAGGCACAGGGCGCAAATTCAGCTACTCGCCTGACGGGGGCCGCTCCTGGAGCACGCCAGCCATATCCGCCACGCTCATCGACCCGGCATGCAACGGCGAGGTCATCAACTGGACTACACCGGAGGGGGACAAGCTCCTGCTACACTCGCTCCCAGCCCGCGGCGGACGCAAGGATGTCGCCCTGTGGACGAGCGCCGACAACGGCGCGACGTGGCAGCCGCTGCGCCAGACGAGCTTCTGCCCGTCGGTCTACTCGTCAATGGCGTTCCTGCCCGACGGCACCCTCGCCATGCTGACAGAGGAGGCCTGCTCCGACGGGGGCCTGCGCATAATATTCCAGCGGCTCCGGCTTCCGCGCCCCTCGGCCAAGGATTAGCCGGGCAGGATAAGTGACAGCCGAGCACACCTTTATGGTTTACAGTTATCTGATATGGCACTAACCAAATTATGCGCGGCCGCATTGTGCGCGGCCGCGCTGACCTGGGCGCCCAGGTCAGCGGCCAGCGGCTACCACATGGAATCCCTCAGCATCAACGAGGGACTGAGCCAGAATTATGCCGGCACGATTCTACGGGACTCGCGCGGATACCTGTGGATCGGGACGAAATTCGGCTTGAACCGCTATGATCATTTCAGCCACGTCAAAACTTACTTCGCCAGCAAGGAAGGGGGCGCGCTCCCTTCCGACAATATCCGCCATGTTTTTGAAACCCCTGGCGGCGAAATATGGGTCTTATGCGAAAACGGCACCGCGGTCTACCAGCCGCTGACCGACACCTTCCGGGAGATACGCTACGAACATGACAAGCCTCTGAACCTGTGGTCGGCCTACACCGACGGCCGACTGGTGGTCCTCGGGGGCCGCGGCCAGCTTTACAAGCTCGACTGCGCGACCCGCAAACTGTCGCGGCTGAACACTACCGGGGGATCAGGAAGCTACTATACGCAGATACACCCGCTCGACAGCAACAACGCCCTGCTCGTGACCCGGTGGGACGGCATATGGAACTACAACCGCCAGACGGGCGAGATCACCCGCTATCCCGGTATCGACTGCCGCGAAGTCACCTCGGCGCCATCGACACCCTGGGCAGGATATGGGTCGCTGTCTACAACCAAGGCGTCAGATGCTACAACAGGTCCGGCAGGCTGCTGGCGGAAATCGACCGCTCCAATTCCGACCTGGAATGTAACATAGTGCTCGACATCGGGCACGGCACGGCGCCAGACGAGCTGTGGCTTGCCACCGACGGCGCCGGAGTGCGCTCGCTCCGCACGGAGACACGAGAAATCGAACCTATTTCTGACCGTGGAGGGCAGTCGGTTGTCTCCATCTACAAGGACACCTACGGCAACCTCTATTCCGGCACTATCGACGAGGGGGTGCAGCTTTTCAGCAAAACCGCCATGGAAACAAGCGGAACGTTCCCTGGCAAACCGGAAACGCGCCTGTTCCCGACATCATTCCTCGACGATCCAGACGACCCCGATGGTATCTACCTGAGCACCAACGGCGAAGGACTTTGGCATCTCGACAAGCCGTCGGGACGCTACCGCCTCGTAGGGCCGACAAAGGGCATGAAAATCTACCGAGTGGAGCGTTATGACGACCACCGCCTGATCATCAGCCGATTCGGCGACGGGGTGTACCTCGTCGACCCCCGCTCGGGAAATATGGTTCCCGCACCCGAGCCTTTCCAGGAAGCGGCGGCCGCCGCCATAAAAAGAGGCACGGGAACCGACATCAGAAAACTTCGCAAAGGGCTGTATGCCGCGGTGAACGCCGACATATACATAATAGACACCGAGAACGGGACCGGCGAAAAGATCGAAATCCCCGGGAGACCGGAGAAGGCCGCGTTCATGCGCCCGTTTTACAACGACACCAACGTGCTGATGACGTTCGCCCATAATTTCGTGGCGCGCTACGACTTCAACACGGGCAAGGCCGAGGTGGTTGCCTCCTATCCGGACGAAATGAACATCAGCTGCGCCCAGTTCGATGGCGCCAACAACATATACCTCGGCTGCGGGGGAGGCGTGCGCCGTCTCGACCTGCGGAACGCGACCACCGAACCGCTTCCCGGCTACTCGACCGACAAGCGGCACCTTAACGTGACAAGCATGCTTCTCGACGGCGAAGACCTCTGGGCGGGATGCTCCAACTCACTGCTGCTGATAGGCCTTTCCAGGCTCCGGACATCAGAGTTCACCACCCCTGACGGCGTCGCCCCCAACGAGTTTCTCGAACGTGCCAGATATGCCGACGCCGACCGGATACTGATGGGAGGCTCCAAGGGGCTTCTGTCAATCGACCGGGAAGCGTTGAGGGAGATCATGAACTATTCCAGCCCCATAACTTTCTCTCTAAGCGACATCGAGGTTGACGGGAGGAGCCTTATGGCAGACACGTCAGAGGACGGCGTGGTGGACATACCGCACCAATACGGCACACTGAACATCAGCTTTATCGACAACGAGCTGAACCCCCTGCGCCACAAGCGTTACAGATTTTTCATCAACGACGGGAAAAAGACATCGACCGTGGAGACTGACTGCCACGAACTGATGCTGCCAATGCTCGCCAACGCGACGGACTACGAGATATCGGTGGCATCGACACTCATCGACGGCGGATGGTCAGAGCCTGTACGCGTCGCCTCGCTACGCGTCGCCAGCCCGGCCTGGCGCTCCTGGTGGGCCATACTGCTCTATGTGGCCGGCATATCGGCTGCCGCGGCAATGCTGTACTATAACCGCCGCAACGCGCGACGGGCCAAAGCCCAGGCAGCGCGCCAGGCCCAGATCGAGAAAGAGCGCGACTTCATTCAGAGCATAAACAACGAGCTACGCACGCCGCTCACCCTGATTTACGCCCCGCTGAAGCTGATGCTCGCCAAGCTGCAAGAGACCGCCCCGGACGCTCCGGAGCTGAAAGAGCTCAACGGCATATACCGCAACACAAAACGCATGCGCGACGTGATGGATATCACTTTCCATCAATGGCGCACCCAGAGCGGCGCCCAGATATCCGGGACACCCGGGGAGGAACCGCCGGGCGACGGAGCCGAAGCGAAAGAGCCTAAGCAGCATGAGGGCGACGTGCTGACCGATATGTCGGTACTGACTGTGATGATATGCGAGAACGACGGCGACATGTGCGCCTTCCTGCGGCGGCAGCTCGAACCGCTGTTCCACAAGGTCGCGGTGTTCACCTCTGGCCCGGAAGCCGCCGAGGCGCTTAAAAGCGGCCGCGTAATGCCCGACCTCGTCCTGACGAGCGACCTCCCACTGGCAAGCGGCATCAAAAGCTCGGAGCGCAGCCGCCATATCCCGGTCATATTCCTCTCCTCAGTCATCGGCCAGCAGGACAAGCAGGAAGTCTACCGGCGCGACATCGATTCCTATCTCTCAAAGCCGTTCGACATGGCCGTGCTCCTGAGCCGCTGCGGCAACCTGCTGCGTAGCCGCCAGGTAATGCGCGAGCGTTACAAGGGTCCCGTTCCCGACATCATTTCGAAGGAGCGCGTGCGCGACAACGCCTCGGAAGAGTTCATTCTGAAAGTGAACCAGATCATAGAACGGCAGCTATCGAACGCCGACTTCTCAGTGGAAACGCTCGCGCAAGAGATGCTAATGTCGCGGTCAAGCCTGTACGCCCGATTCCGCGAAGTATCGGGCGGACAGTCCGTCGGCCAATACATAACCGACTACCGGATGAACCGCGCCAAAGAATTGCTGACAGGCACGCGGCTGCCACTCGGCGAGATAGCGTCGATGCTGGGATACAGCTCGCAGCGCTATTTCTCCAGCGCTTTCAAGCAGCGCGCCGGCATGACACCGAGCGCTTTCCGCTCAGCCACCCAGAGCGGGACGGCCTCTTAGCGGTTGAGGAGCAGCGACAGTATGGCGAACGTCGAGCGCGGAGCGTCGTTCCAGAAATTAAGATACTGGGAGATATGGTCTTCGGAACCGGGATAATCCGATATCACGCGCACCGCCAGGAACGGCACGCGGTTGGCATGGCATACCTGGGCGATCGCGCCCGATTCCATATCGACAGCCACCGCTTCAGGCCACACCGACAAGACGCGGGCCAGCTCTTCGGCGGTGTCGACAAACATATCGCCTGACGCTATCAGCCCGCGACGCACTTCCGGACGCGCCATAACGGCGACGAGGTCAAAAGGGGCGTCAGGACCGACAGCGCAGGCGAACTTCACGGGGCATCCCTGCACCTGCCCCCGCTCGTTGCCGGGGCCGCACCACACATCGTGATACGCCACCTCGTCGGCCACCACGACATCGAGGATTCCAGGACCGCGGCCCGTGCCGCCGGCTATGCCGGTATTGACAACCGCCGCCGGCTCGTAATGCTGTATCATAGCCATCGCGCCCATTGCCGCGTTGACCTTGCCGATTCCGCATCGCATGGCCACGACGTCAGTCTCCCCCACCCTGCCGGTGTGGAAAACGAAGCCCGAACGCTCTTCCACGCGTGGTTCGGAAAACACGCGCAGCAACGCGTCAAGCTCTGATTCCATGGCAACGATTATCCCTGTCTTCATATTATTCTCATTCATAAGTAAGTATATACGTTTTTTCCGCGGTTTTCGGGGCTTCCTGCCTCGGAGGCCGCCATAATCAGCGCGGGATGATCGCCGCACGTGACCTTTTTTAGTTAATTTTGCGTTATAATTCAAGACACCGGCGCCATCAGGCTGCCCGGCAGCGACATTCGGCTATTTATCACCCGCATCATTATTTCAAAACCCATACGATATGAGCAATAAAAGCAATTTGCTGATTTCCATTCTCGTCCTCCTCTTAGGAGCCGTTTTCTGCTGGCTCTGCGAGTCGCCCACGCTGTCCGGCAAGATACTGTTTCTCGGCGGCCTGGCCTTCCTGGTCCCAGCCGTCCTCAGCCTGCTGGGCCTGTTCTTCGCCAAGAAAGACCACCAGATCAACGCCCTACAAAGAGTGATACAGCTCGTCTGCGGCGTAGCCGGTGTCATACTCGGCCTGTGCGTGATCCTTATGCCCGATTTCTTCCGCAGCCTGCTGGGCTTCATGTTCGGAGCGCTCCTGATAGCGGGGGGCGCGTGGCAGATTTTCCTGCTCACCCGCAAAGGACGCCGCGCCGACTATGCCGCCTGGACCGTCGTGGCTCCGGTGGTATGCCTCATCGGCGGCGTGCTGATGATCACAATGCCCTGGTTCCGCAACGAACTTAACGAGCGGTACCTCGTGCTATGTACCGGAATCGGGTTCGTGCTCTTCGGAATCACCGGACTGATCATAAGCTGCTGGCGCGGCAAGGAAGCATCGGCCGCGCGTCGCGCCAGGATCGAAGCCGCCGCGAAAGCAGGTAGCGCCGAACCTGCCACCGCCAGCCCGGGAAACGATGAAACACACGCCGCCGCGGCAGAGAGGCAGGCTGGTTCACTCCCTGGCGAGGGGGTCAATCCCGTAAGCGCTCCCGAGAGCTCCGGCCACCAGCCCGACGACAGCATCCATTGAGAGCTTGGACAGATTGACCGACAGGTCGTATGAGGCGGCATCGCCCCAGCGCTTGTCTGTGAAAAAATTATAGTAGTTGGCCCGCAGCTTGTCGGCTTTTTCGGCAAGCGCGCGGGCCTTCTGCTCGCACTCCTTGTCGCCTCTGGCCATTATACGCCGCACGCGGTCGGCCATGTCGGCATGGACGAACATATCGATTCGCGGCGACGGATGGTCGCGTAGCACATAATCGGCCGAACGCCCCACGAACACACAGGGCCCGCGGTCGGCGATAGAGTGCATAACGTCCGAGAGGATGTGATACACCGAATCATCGGCGAGCGCCGACGGGGCGTACCACGGAAGCGCCGAAACCCCCATGTTGAAAGACAACGCTCCCGAGACAAACGACGGGAAACGCTCGTCGGCCCGCTCGAAAAGCCCCCTGTCGAGACCCGACTCACGGGCCGCCTCGACGAGCAACTGCTTGTCGTAAAACGGAATGCCGAACGCCTCGGACAATTTCCTGGCGAGCTCGCGGCCGCCTGCTCCGAACTGGCGGCCGATAGTGATGGTGAATTTGCGCATAAGCAGATCTATGGGTATCTTGAATGATTTCCGGCAACAAAATTAAAAAAATTCTTTGAATATCGGAAAAAAAGCGTAACTTCGCGGTCGGGTAAGTCCTACACGGCCAGCTCCCCCCGAACCCCGTCAGGTCTTGATCGAAGCAGCGGTAGGGGGTCGTAGCGGCGCGATGTAGTCAGCTTACCCTTTTTTCATATGACACTTTTCAACATCATAGGCTACGCCGCCGCGATATGCATGGTATTCGGCTACCTGCCGCAGGCCATACACACGATACGCACCAGGGAGACCGACTCAATCGCCCTCCCCACATTCCTGCTCATGGGGCTGGGATCGGTATTCTTCGTAGTCCAGGGATTCCTGAGCGACCCGGTCAACTGGCCACTTATCGCCACAAACCTCATCACCTCCCTGTGTTCGGCGACCGTTTTCGGCATAAAGATACGCAACGACTATTTCGGAGGACGCCCCAGGAGGAAGTAACAACCCCGGAAACAACCCACCCAACCCGCCAATGGCACGAGAACTGCTGACACGCTACGTCTGGATTGTTGACACACTGACCCGCTACGGCCGCCTCTCGAAAAAAGAGATCGACGAACGCTGGGCCCGCTCGCACCTCAGCAACGGAGAGGCGGAAATACCCCGGCGCACGTTCTACAACTACCGGCAGGCCATCGAGGAGCTGTTCTCGCTCACGATAAAATGCGACGAGCGCACCTACGAGTACTATATAGACGGAGAGGGCGACAAAGCCGACCCGCGCCACTCGCGGATGACGGAATGGCTCCTCAACAGCTCTTCGACGAGCTCCGTGGTCAGCGGTGCCCGCGACATATCCAACCGGGTCATGCTCGAGAACGTCCCCTCGGCCCGGGAATTCCTGTCGCCGATAATGGAGGCCATCAGGGAGAACCACCCCGTAACCTTCGACTACCACCCCTACACCAGGGTGAACCCCACCCCGGGAGTCGAGATAGAGCCGTATTTCATAAGGATATACCGCCAGTTGTGGTATGTCACCGGGCGCAATACCGCCGACGGGAAAGTCAAGACCTACTCGCTCGACCGGATGAAGAACCTCACGATAGGCACGGAGTCATTCCCCCTCCCGGCTGACGCCGACCCCGAACTATACTTCAACGACGCGATCGGGATAATGGTCACCAAGGGGGAACCCCGCGAGGTATGCCTCAGGGCCACCGCGCGCCAGGCCAAATACCTCAGGGCGCTCCCGCTCCACCAGAGCCAGAGGGAGGAAGTCGGCGACAAGCACTCGGTGTTCCATTACCGCCTGCTGCTTACCTCTGAACTTGTCTCGGAAATAATCAGCCGGGGGCCTGAAATAACCGTGCTCAGCCCCCCCGAGCTGAAAGCCATGGTAAAAGACCAGCTCTCCTCCGCCCTGCGGAACTACGACTGACCCGCCGCGCGAGGGCAATAATTCGACGACCCGATCGTTATCTATTTGGCGCATATCCGGCCTGAATGGCTCCGCCCTGACCCGAACCAAGTCGCAAACAAATGAATATAAAGCACTTCACTCTATTCATCGCATTGCTGGCGTTTCTTGCCTCGTGCAGCACGTCGAAAACGCACCTGACATATTTCGAAGACATTCAGAAGGCCGAGCGCGTGGTCGACCTTCCCGCCACGCCCACGATAAAGATAGCCCCCGACGACGAGTTGTTCATAACCGTCAACTCCGAAGAACCCAAAGCCACGATCAACTACAACCTCCCAATGGCCAACGCCGGCATAAAGGCCGCCACCAACATGTCGACCGCGCCGCAGCAACAGACCTATCTCGTCAACTCCCTCGGCGACATAGACTTCCCCATCCTCGGCACCATACACGTTGCCGGAATGACCACGGAGGAGCTCCAGCGATACCTCGTTGAGCGCATAAGCAAGGATGTCGACAACCCCAGCGTCATGGTGTCGCTTGTGAACTTCACAGTGTCGGTGCTCGGCGAGGTCACTCTGCCGGGAGTTGTCAAGGTCACCCGTAACCGCTTCTCGATTCTCGACGCCCTGGCAAGCTGCAACGACATGACACCCTACGGCGAGCGCAGCAACGTACTGCTGATCCGCGAGAACAACGGCAAGCAGGAACGCGTGGTGCTCGACCTGAATTCGTCTGACCTGCTCAGCTCGCCCTACTACTACCTGCAACCCAACGACTACATATATGTCGCGCCCAACAATATCCGCAAGGGCAACGCAAAGTACGACCAGAGCAAATCCTACAACGTACAGGTGATCTCCACCATCGTGAGCGCCGCATCGGTTATAGCATCGCTCATCATAGCGCTGACAGTCAACAGGTAAGCAACAACAGACCGCCACCATCACAATGGAAAAGAACAATCCCGACATAATTGATTTCAGCGCCGTGCTGCGCGACTACCGCAAGCATTGGTACTGGTTCGTGATCTCGCTTTTTGTCTGCGGCATGATCGGCCTGTGGCTGTGCTCGCGCCACAAGAACATCCACACGATAGCCGCGTCCGTGCTCATCGACAAGGACGCCGCAAACGGCGGCATCCCGTCTATCGACTTCGAAAGCCTTATCAGCGGCTCCAGCGAGGTCGACAACGAGGTGTACCTGATCTCATCCCACTCCATCTATGTGGAGGCCGCCCAGGCCCTGGGCCTTGACCGCAAACGCTACATCAAGGAGGGGATACGCCTGATCAACTACAAATTCGATGACTATCCCATCGACGTGGCCCCCCCGGCCGAATTCTCCGACACCACCACGAAAGCCCTCACCTTCAAGGCGAAAATCAACAAGGAAGGAATAGCGGACTACATAAAGGTGATCGACGACGGATCCACCATAGCCGAGAAAAAGAACGTCGCGCTTCCCGCTGTCATGGAAACGGAATTCGGCGACTTCTCTGTCGGCAAGACCGACGATTTCGGGAAAGAGGAACTTCCGTTTACCTTCATAGAGATTGTCACGAGCTATCACAGCGCGGCTGAGGACATCGACGAGGACATAAACGCCTATCTTCCCAGCAAAAAAGCCAACGTCATAGGCCTCGAATACAAGACGGCCTACCCCGCTTTCGGCAAACAACTGCTGAACACCATCATAGAGAAATATAACGAGCGCGCGATCCGCGACAAGAACGTGCAGGGCGAAAAGACCCTGAAATTCCTTGACGGCCGCATCGCTCTGCTCCGCGACCAGCTCGGCGAGACCGAGCGGGAGCTCCAGTCGTTCAAGGAGGACAAGGGAATCGTCGACTTCAAGGCCGAGGCCCAGTACAACCTCGAGATGAAGGGACAGGTGGCCAGGGAACTGATCACGGCCCAGACAGACCTCGAGGTCGTAAAACTCGCCCGCGAATTCCTTTCCACGCCCGGCAACGAATACCAGCTCGTACCATATACCCCCGTATCGGCATCAAAGCAGCCGGGCGGAGGCGACGGACTCACCGAGATGATAACCCAGTATAACAAGCTGATTATCGAACGTATGGCGATCGCGTCAAACGCCAAGAGCGAGAACTCGGCGCTCAGACGCATGAACGAGCAGCTCGACGCGATGCGGGCCAACATCCTTTCCACTCTGTCGAAGAGCGAGGAGTCGGCAAAACTGGTGGTAAGCGAGATGCGCTCCCAGATGGACAACGCCGAAAACCGCCTTGGCGGCATGCCTGCCAAGGAACGCGAATACGTCAACATAGAGCGCGACCGCAAGCTGAACCAGGAGATATACCTCTTCATGCTCAAACACCGCGAGGAAACCGCCATCATGATCGCCAACGCCGTGTCGAAAGGCATCGTGATCGACGAGGCATACCAGATGCGCGAGCCCGTCAACATGGGCAAGAAAGGAATCCTGGCCATAGCCTTGATGTTCGGGCTGTTCATACCGCTTATCGGCATCTACCTCCGTCGCATGCTCCGCTCCAAGGTGTCGGAACGCGAGGAGGTCGAGGCGCTGGCCGCGCCGCCGGTGCTCGGCGAGGTCTGCACCTCGCGCCTGGGCAAAGCACTGGTATGCACGCCCAACAGCAACTCCTCGGCAGCCGAACTTTTCCGCCTGATCAGGGCAAACCTGCAATTCATCCTGACGCAGAACGACGACAAGGTAGTGCTCGTGACCTCCTCGCGTCCCGGCGAAGGAAAATCGTTCGTATCAATCAACACCGCCGCCTCCCTGTCGCTGCTCGGCAAGAAAGTCCTGCTGGTCGGCGCCGACATACGCAAGCCGCGTCTTTCGGAATACCTCGGCATACACGCTCAGAAGGGGCTCACCAACTATCTGGCCAACGATTCCGTCTCGATGGACGACGTTATCTGCCGTCACCCGCTGGAGCTGAAAGACCTCGACATTGTTGTCGCCGGCGCCGTGCCACCCAACCCCTCGGAACTCCTCCTGAGCAAGCGCGTCGACCAGTTCTTCCAGGAAGCGCGCAAACTGTATGACTACATAATTATTGATACGGCGCCTCTGGGCATAGTGTCGGACACATTCTCGCTGGCCCGCGTGGCGAACGCATCAATCTACGTCACCCGCCTGAACGTCACCCTCAAAAAAGACATACGCTTCATCAACACCGTCTTCGAGGAGAAACGCCTGCCGAGGATGAACGTCGTCATCAACGGCACCACCTCGTTCCACCGCTACGGCTACGGCGAGGGAGAGGCAGGCTCCTTTGGCAAAAGCGCGCGGAAACGCGCCTGGTGGCAGATCTGGAAAAAGTAATAGTCCGAATCAGACGAGCTGACTGACAACGATGTTCTCCGCCACGACTCATACCGATAGCGGCTCCTCCCTGCCAGCGACCGGGGGGAGGCGCCGCTATTTCCACGCCCCGAACGGGTGGGGAGGACCGGTATTGTTCATGTTGTCGATGGTGGCCGTCGGCCTTAGTTTCTATCCCGCATGGCTCGTGGTGCTCGCCATGCTTCTGCATCGGTTCAAGACCGACCGCTACGAGGCCCTGATCATGCTGCTTATCGCGCTGGGCGGCTACGGATTCAGGCAAGGTCCCACACTTATCGAGTGCTCGATAATATTCGCGGTAGCCATACCGTTGATTTTCCTCATGCGCAAGACCATTGTGGCGAAACGCACGCTGGTA
>CAJTRT010000051.1 GCA_910579105.1 uncultured Muribaculaceae bacterium
CTTGTCTTAAATTTGTCTTGCGTTGGCCGGATTGCGCCCGGCACGCCCGGTGGAGATGGAGGGATTTGAACCCTCGTCCAAACGCGGAACTAATGAGCTTTCTACATGCTTAGTCTCAATTTGGTTTTCGTCGGCTGACAGGCATGAGACTACCAATCAGCCGCTTATCTCCTTGGTTTTCGGGGGCTTCCCGGAGCTGCCGGCCCCCTATTCCCGATTTAGCTGCACCGCCTGGTCGATTAGTCTCGGGAAGAGGACAATCGGGCGATGTCTCGTCAACGCCACTGTGGCGCCGATAAAGCCGAACTTACTGTGCTTCGGTTAGGCAGCGAGAGCGTAGTTGTTTTCGCCATTTAAAATTGCGATGTCCCAGATTATAGAGCGTAGCCATCATTGCTCTGCATGCTTACACACCACCTCTACGCGCTGTCAAAACCAGTCATCCCCGTTTTGGCAACCGCTGTTTGCGGAGCGTTGCGATTTGCGAAGTTACGCGTTTTTGCTAAGTTCCGCAAACAGCGGGTGGCGTATTTATGGAAGTTTAACAAATTTCGGTGGTTATTGCTGCTTCTTTTCGGCTTTGAATGTTATGCCTTGAAGGAGCACGACACTCATCTCGTCTTTCTCCTGACTGACAATCAGCATGTCGGAACGCTGCTTGGCATCCTGAGGCGAGAAGTAGATGGTGTTGAGTTCGCCGTCCTCTTTGTTTTGCATGGCGACCTCGAATTTCTTTTCTTTCACTACGCGGTCGACGAACGGTTTCAGTTTGGCGATGGCCGCCGGGGTTTCTGTGTCGAGTATCTCGATCGCCTCGAGACCGCTGACATCGACTCCGTACTCTTTGCCCATGTCGGCGTATTCGGCGCCGGCCGAGTTCATGCCGATGCGCAGCAGGGCGCCCCCGACGTAGACGGTTTCGACTCCTGGTATGCTGTCGGCACCTTTGAATACTTTGAGCTGGCCGCAGGAGGTGAAGAAGAGCGATATTGCCAGCAGGGCGGATAAGAATAATCGTTTCATGATATATGGTGTTTGATTTGATTTACGTTGGGTTTGCCTGATCGTCCTTTCGGATTGTTTTGGTGATTATTTCTTCGACGCGCGACAGGCGGCGGTTGCAGTCAGCCAGATGCTTATCGGCCGCCTCACGGGATTTGCCGACTTTTTGAAGTGTCTGCGCGAGCAACGCGGCCGCTTCCCGGGGGTCGGTCACGACCCTGGTCGGAGTGTTTCCGTGCGAGGCTTTTTGGGGAGCGGCAGGCTTTGTTTCCGTCTGTTCCGCGGGCTGGTCGTCAGGTATTGCGGGACGGAGGTCGGTTGTCGCTGTGCCTGTATTGTGGATGTGGGTTTTCGGATGCTCCGACCTGGCTATTATAGAAGCGCCTGATTCCGTGGCGTGCCTGTCACTTGGCCGTATTCCGGGCAGAATGAGCGCTATGGCCACCATCGCGGCTGCCGCGAGCGGAAGCCATATGAAACGGCGCGGCCTTACCGCGGTTTTCGCCCGGCGGTCGATGGCCGTTTCGAGCCGTTCCCGAAGTCCGCCTGGCACTTCGATGCCGCCAGGTTGCCGGCATAGGAGGAACGCGTGGCTGTCTGTCGCGATCTCGGGTGGCAGCTGTGCCTCCTTTGTCAGCGCTTCGAGTTCGGCTTCCTCGGCGGGGCTGGATGTCCCGTCGTAGAATTTTGCGAGGAGCTGCTTTATGCGGTTTGTGGTTTCGTTATCCATATCGGTCGGAGAAAGTGGTGTTTATAGGTTGTGAGAGGGAGTTCTGGATATGCGGCCCATAAGGTCGCGGAGCGTTTTGCGGGCGCGGGAGAGCTGCTGTCGCACAGTCGCGTTGTTTATCCCGAGTGTCTGGGCGATTTCATCGTTGTCGAGATCGGCGAACGCCCTCATTCGCAATATGTTCCGCTGGGCTTCCGGGAGTGCTGCCATCAGCCGTGTGGCGAGTTCGAGGTTGTCGGCGGCTTCCGTTGCCGAACGTTGCCCGGGTATCGAGGCTGAGTCGACCGCCGTCCGCGTCGCCGGATCTTCGACATCGGCTTCCGGGGCCCCCGACCGTATCAGCTCGAGGCAGCGGTTCCTCACGGCCCTTATTGCGTAGGCTTTGACGGAGCTGATCTCAGGCAGCTGTCCGCGGTGGTCCCAAAGCCGGAGCATCGTGTCCTGCACCGCGTCCTCGGCCCGCTGGGAGTCGCCTCCGAGCATTGCCATGGCGACACCGTACATCGCGCGGTAGTGTGGGATCACCTGTCGTTTGAATTCGCTGCTGTCCATATCTGTCAGTTGTCCGTCGTTTTCGCTGTTTCTGAAATATAGACGCGGCGGCACGTCTGTTTGTTGCGCGGCCCAGGGATGAAAAAATCGCATAAATTCGGATGAATCTATGCGATTGAACGTTATCCGGTAGCTGTTTCAGCGTTTGGCCGGCTTCTTTTTGTCTTTGTCGGGTTCTTCGTCGGCGAATCTGTCTGGATAATCAATGTGGATTCGCGGGCGGCTCATCGCGTAGCATACCAGGCCGATGCCGATCAGTACGAACGGTATGGAGAGCAGCTGCCCCATATTGAGCGTCATGCCCACTTCGAAATCTACCTGCGGGTTCTTGATGTATTCGATGAGGAATCTCGAGCCGAAGAGCCATATGAAGAACACGCCTAAAATAAGTCCCGGACGTTCTCCGGCGTTCTTCTTCCAGTACATCCACATCAGAAGGCCGAACAGCAACAGATAGCATAGAGCCTCGTAGATCTGCGTCGGATGCGACGGCGCTGAGAACACGGGGTCCGCGCCGGCCATCCACGGTCCGAGGTTCGTCACGAAGCGGAATCCCCAGGGCAGGTCGGTGACGTGGCCGTAGATTTCGTGGTTCATAAGGTTGCCGAACCGTATCATGGCGCCTACCAGGGCTATTGCTATCACAAGGCGGTCGAACGTCCAGAGCGGCGAGCGCTTGGTGGTGAAAATCGAGTAGAGGATGACCGCTATTATCAGGCCGATGGTTCCTCCGTGGCTCGCGAGACCTCCCTCCCATGTGGCGAGGATTTTGAGCGGATGCTGGGAGTAGTAGTCCCATTCGTAGAACAGCACGTGTCCCAGCCTCGCGCCCACTATGGTGGCGATCACGACGTAGATGAGCAGCGTGCCCATCCATGCCTCCGGCGCGCCCTCGCGGCGGTACATTCTGGCAACGATCTGGTAGCCGAGGTAGAAGCCGATTACGAACATCATCCCGTACCAGCGTATTGTCAGAGGGCCGAGATGGAAGAAGACGGGGTTGGCCGTCCAGGTGACGAAGTCAAGCATTATGGTCAGTTATGATACATATCCTGCGGGATTCGTCCCGCCTGCGGGAGGGAGTTATAGAGAACGCCCGCCGGATTTCGGAAAGGTTTCCGGCGGGCGCGTGCCTGGCGCTGTTTCAGAGTTCGCGGCCGGTAACGATGGCCTCCGTGTCGCGGGCTATCATCAGCTCTTCGTCGGTGGGTACGACTACGACCTTTACCTTCGAGTCGGCCGTCGAGATCACGGTGTCAGTGCCGCGGGTCTTGGCGTTCAGTTCCTCATTGAGCTTCACGCCCATAAACGCGAGTGGCTTGCATACATTGGAGCGCAGGCCGGTCTGGTTTTCGCCAACGCCGCCGGTGAAGACGATTATGTCGACACCGCCCATCTCGGCCGCATAGGCGCCGATATATTTTATGATGCGCTGCTCGTACATGTCGAGGGCGAGTTTCGCGCGGGGATTGCCGGCGTTGACAGCAGCCTCGATTTCGCGCATGTCCGAGGAGATGCCGGTAACGCCCCCGACGCCGCTTTCCTTGTTGATCATCCGCTGGATGTCGTCGGCCGAGAGGTTGTGCTTCTTCATAAGGAAGGTGAGCGCTCCTGGATCCACGTCGCCCACGCGTGTGCCCATCATCAGACCCTCGGTGGGGGTGAGGCCCATGGAGGTATCGACGCTCTTGCCACCCTCGATGGCGGTTATAGAGCCGCCGTTGCCGACATGGCAGGTGATTATCTTCACGTCCTTGGCCTCGACGCCGAGAATCTCGCACACGCGCTGCGAGACGTAGCGGTGGCTGGTGCCGTGGAAGCCGTAGCGGCGCACGCCGTCCTCCTCGTAGTATTTGTAGGGAAGTGCGTACATGAACGACTTGGCGGGCATAGTCTGGTGGAAGGCGGTGTCGAACACGCCCACCTGCTTGATGCCGGGGAGTATTTCCTCTACGGCCTCGATGCCGGTGACGTTGGCGGGGTTGTGGAGCGGCGCGAGGTCGTAGCAGTCCTTGACCTGTTGCAGCACCTCGTCGGTGAGCAGCACGCTCTTGGCGAATTTCTCGCCGCCGTGCACCACGCGGTGCCCCACGGCGTCAATCTCGCTGTACGACTTGATACAGCCGTCCTTTGCGTCGGTCAGTATGTCGAGCACTGCCTTGACCGCGCCCTTGTGGTCGGTCATGCCGAGCTCCTTGATGGCTTTGTTGCCGTCTTTCTGCTTGTATTTGAGGAAGCCGTCGGGGAGGCCTATTTTTTCCACTCCGCCCTCGGCGAGAACCTTTTCGTCGGCGGTGTCGATGAGCTTGTATTTAACGGAGCTGCTGCCGCAGTTCAGTACGAGAATCTTCATTGCTGTATGTCGTTTGTGTGGCGGGTTATTTTTCGTGTATGGCCTGGTTGGCGGTCATGATGATCGTCTTGTAGATGTCGTGGGCGTTGCAGCCGCGCGAGAGGTCGCTGACCGGGGCGGCGAGGCCTTGCAGCAGCGGGCCGACGGCCTGCACTCCTGCCAGGCGCTGCACGAGCTTGTAGGCGATGTTGCCCACCTCGAGCGAGGGGAATACCAGCACGTTGGCCTTTCCTGCCACATGGCTTTCGGGGGCTTTGAGCGAGGCTACCACGGGCACCATGGCGGCGTCGGCCTGCAGCTCGCCGTCAAGTTCGAGTTCCGGGTCCATTTCGTGAGCGAGTTTTGTAGCCTCGATTACCTTGTCGACGCGCTCGTGTTTCGCGCTACCCTTGGTGGAAAAGGTTAGGATGGCGACGCGCGGGTCGATGCCGGCTACTTCCTTGGCGGTCTTTGCCGAGCAGACGGCGATCTGGGCGAGCTGCCTGGCGTCGGGATCGGGAACCACGGCGCAGTCGGCGAATACCATCAGGCCGTCGGACCCGTAGGGGGAGTCTTTCGGCAGTATCATCAGGAAGGCTCCCGAAACGGTGTCGATGCCGGGAGCGGTCTTGATTACCTGGAATGCGGCGCGGAGCACGTCGCCGGTGGTGTTGATCGCGCCTGAAACCATGCCGTCGGCGTCGCCGGCCTTCACCATGAGAGAGCCGAGGTAGAGAACTTTGCCGGTTGTCTTGCGGGCGTCTTCCATGGAGATTCCCTTTTTCTTGCGGAGTTCGTAGAACAGGGGGGCGTATTTGTCGATCACGGCCTCGTCGGCGGGATCGACGATGGCGGCCTTGTGGATGTTTGCCAGGTTGAGGTCTTTGGCTTTTTCCGTTATTTCTTCCTTGTTGCCGATCAGGATTATTTCGGCGAGTCCTTCGCCGAGGATGAGGTCGGCGGCTTCGAGGTTGCGTTGCTCGGTGCCTTCCGGAAGGACGATACGGCGGGGATTCTCTTTTGCCCTGCGTGTGAGGCGTTCAAAAAGTTCCATGTTTTTCTTGGGTGTTGTTCGCCCGTTCGAGGCGAATGATTGGTTTGGTTTGTATGCCGCAAAATTAACAAAAATCTTCGGAACGGAGGAGCGTTCTTGCGCGCTTATGGGGGAATATTGTTCAAAAAGCAGTAACTTTGGCTCCTGATGGAACGGAAACAGGAAATAAGCGAACCGAAGCGTATCGAACTGCTGGCTCCGGCACGCGACGCGGCGACAGCCTTCCAGGCTGTGCTACACGGAGCCGATGCCGTGTATATGGGTGCGCCGTCGCACGGTGCGCGCCACCAGGCTGCCAACTCTATCGACGACCTGCGCCGCGTGGCCGATTTCGCCCATGCCTATGGCGCGAGGCTCTATGTCACGGTGAACACTCTCGTCTACGATGACGAGATTCCGCTGGTCGAAGCCCTTGTATGGGACTTGTACCGCGCCGGGGTTGACGCTCTGATAGTGCAGGATCTGGGGCTTTTGCGGATGAACCTCCCGCCGATCGCCTTGCATGCGTCCACGCAGTGCGACACCCGCGACCCCGCCAAGGCTCGTTTCCTTCAGGACGCGGGTTTCTCGCAAATCGTGCTTGCCCGTGAGTTGTCGCTCGATGAGATTCGGAGTGTGGCCGGTGCCGTTGATGTGCCTTTGGAGGTGTTCGTCCACGGCGCTCTTTGCGTCAGTTACAGCGGCGACTGCCAGGCGAGCCATATGCTGACCGGGCGTTCGGCCAACCGCGGGGAGTGCGCCCAGGTGTGCCGCTTCCCATTTGACCTCGAAGACGCGTCGGGACGCAAGCTCCTGCGTGACAAACACCTTCTCTCGCTTCGCGATATGAACCGGTCGGCCATGCTCGCCGACCTTCTTGACGCTGGCGCGACCTCCTTCAAGATCGAAGGAAGGCTAAAAGACGCTGCCTATGTGAAGAATGTGGTGGCGGCCTACCGCTGTGCCCTTGACGAGATAATCGATGCCGATCCAGCACGCTATCGCCGTTCGTCGCTGGGGCGGGTGGAGCTTGGGTTCACTCCCGATCTGTCGAAGAGTTTCAACAGGGGGTACACATCGTATTTCCTGACCGACCCTGGCGCGCCGGGCAAAATGGCAACTTTCGGTTCGCCGAAATGGATAGGGGAGGAGGTCGGCAAGGTGCTGGCCGGAAGCGGGCGGCGCTATAACGCGCGCCTCAAAACCGGGGTGACGCTCAATAACGGCGACGGTCTCGGATATTTCGATGAGACCGGCACTTTCCGCGGTTTTCGCCTCAATCGTGCTGATAATGGCGTTCTGTTCACGGCAACCCCGGTGGATATTCCGTCTGGAGCGTTGCTTTACCGCAATTCCGACGCTGCCCGCGCCAGGCTGATGGCCGGGGAAACCGCCACTCGCCGCATCGCGCTGAATGTCCGTTTGCGCACGTCGGGCAACCGCCTGGTTCTCGATCTGGAGGATGAGGCGGGATTGCGTGTTTCCTCGGCTGCGGATTTTGAGCCGCAGCCGGCCAGAACCCCGCAGCTTGAATCGCGGCGGCGCATTCTTATGAAGTTGGGCGGAACCCGCTATTCTCTTGCCGCTGAGGATATTGTCGATGAGGCAGGGGAAGTGTTCGTCCCCGCGTCTGTTCTGACAGCCTTGCGCCGCGAGGCTGTCGCCGCCCTTGACACGGCCCGCATTGCCCGCCACCATTGCGAGCCGCGCCGCGAGCCGGCAGCGGAACTCCGCTGGCCCGGCGATGCTCCACTCACCCGCCATGATAATGTGGCCAACTCGTTTGCGCGCGGATTCTACGCTGGAATGGGGATTGAAGTGGGAGCGATGGCCGCGGAAGTCGAACGTCCGGCGCCTGACACTCCCGACGGCGAGGTCTGCGTTATGGAGACCCGTTACTGCCTTCGTCGCGAGCTCGGAGCCTGCCTGAAACAGGGTGGCGCGTCCAAGCTTCCTGCCCCCCTCTATCTCACCTCCTCGGGCAACCGCTTCCGCCTCGACTTCGACTGCGCCCGCTGCCGCATGCGCGTGTTTTTGTCGCGATAGTAAGTAGGGACGCGGCGTGCCGCGTATAATGAGGGATTAACCAATTTTACGCGGCACGCCGCGTCCCTACGTTTTTGTCGGATCAAATAAATGAATAACAGGCGCTGTGTCGGATTAGCCGACACAGCGCCTGTGCGTTTGAGGTTTTGAAACGGCGGGGATTATTCGGCGCCGTTGAGGATTTCGAGCATGCGGATGGCGGAGGCGGGGATGCGGGTGCCGGGGCCGAAGATGGCGGCAACGCCGGCACGGTACAGGAAGTCGTAGTCCTGCGCCGGAATCACGCCGCCGGCGGTAACCATGATGTCCTCGCGGCCGAGCTTTTTAAGTTCCTCGATCACCTGGGGGATGAGGGTCTTGTGGCCGGCTGCCAAGGAGGAGACTCCGAGGATGTGCACGTCGTTCTCGACTGCCTGGCGGGCTGCCTCGGCGGGGGTCTGGAACAGCGGGCCCATGTCGACGTCGAAGCCGCAGTCGGCATAGCCGGTGGCCACAACCTTGGCGCCGCGGTCGTGGCCGTCCTGGCCCATCTTGGCGATCATGATGCGGGGCTGACGGCCCTCGCGCTTGGCGAATTCCTCGACCATTTGCTGTGCGCGGATGAAGTCGGGATCGTTCTTGGTTTCGTTGGAGTACACGCCTGAAATTGTTCTGATTATTGCTTTGTAGCGGCCGACGACCTCTTCGCACGCGTCGGAGATTTCCCCGAGCGAGGCGCGGAGCCCGGCGGCCTTCACTGCCAGGTCGAGGAGGTTGCCCTCGCCGGTGCGCACACATTCGGTGATAGCTTCGAGCGCTTTCTTGACAGCGGCCTCGTCGCGCTTGCCGCGGAGGTCGTTGAGGCGGGCGATCTGCTCGTTGCGCACCTCGGTGTTGTCGATTTCGAGGATGTCGATGGGATCCTCGTGGTCGAGGCGGTATTTGTTGATGCCTACGATGGTCTGGCGGCCGGAGTCGATTCGGGCCTGGGTGCGGGCGGCAGCTTCCTCGATGCGGAGTTTGGGAAGGCCGGTCTCGATGGCCTTGGCCATGCCGCCGAGCTTCTCGATTTCCTCGATGTGCTGCCAGGCGCGGTGCGCGATCTCGTTGGTGAGCGATTCAACGTAGTACGAACCAGCCCAGGGATCGATTTCCTTGGTGATGTAGGTTTCGTTCTGGATGTAGATCTGGGTGTTTCGCGCGATGCGGGCCGAGAAGTCGGTCGGCAGGGCGATAGCCTCGTCGAGGGCGTTGGTGTGGAGGCTCTGGGTGTGGCCCAGGGCGGCTCCCATGGCCTCGATGCAGGTGCGGCCCACGTTGTTGAAGGGATCCTGCTCGGTGAGCGACCAGCCGGAGGTCTGCGAGTGGGTGCGGAGCGCCAGCGACTTGGGGTTCTTCGGGTTGAAGCGGCTGACGATCTTTGCCCAGAGCATGCGGGCGGCGCGCATCTTGGCGATCTCCATGAAGAAGTTCATGCCGATAGCCCAGAAGAAGCTCAGGCGCGGGGCGAACGAGTCGATATCCATCCCGGCGTTGACACCGGCGCGGAGGTATTCGAGACCATCGGCCAGGGTGTAGGCCAGCTCGATGTCGCAGGTGGCGCCCGCTTCCTGCATATGGTAGCCGGAAATTGAGATCGAGTTGAACTTCGGCATGTTCTGCGAGGTGTACTCGAATATGTCGGCGATGATGCGCATCGAGAATTCGGGAGGGTAGATATAGGTGTTGCGCACCATGAACTCTTTCAGAATGTCGTTCTGAATGGTTCCGGCCATCTCCTCGAGCTTTGCGCCCTGTTCGAGACCGGCGTTGATGTAGAAGGCGAGCACGGGGAGTACGGCGCCGTTCATCGTCATCGACACCGACATCTTGTTCAGGGGTATTCCGTCGAAGAGCACCTTCATGTCCTCAACCGAGCAGATCGACACGCCGGCCTTGCCGACGTCGCCTACGACGCGCTGGTGGTCGGCGTCATAACCGCGGTGTGTCGCGAGGTCGAAGGCCACGGAGAGGCCCTTCTGGCCGGAAGCGAGGTTGCGGCGGTAGAACGCGTTCGATTCGGCCGCGGTAGAGAATCCGGCATACTGGCGGATGGTCCAGGGGCGTATCGCGTACATGCCGCTATACGGGCCGCGGAGGAACGGGGGAAGGCCGGCCACATAGTCGAGGTGTTCCATCCCTTCGAGGTCTTCCTTTGTGTAGACGGGCTTGACGGGGATAAGCTCGGGGGTCAGCCAGTTTTCTCCCCCTTCGGGAGCCTTGACGGGAGCGCCGAAGGCATCGGCCGTGATATTTATGCTTTTGAAATCAGGTTTCATAGCTTATATATTGTTTAGCGGGGGTTACTTTTTGAGAAGGCGGGCGTTGAAACCGCGGAGGGTTTCGAGCACATTGCTCTTGACGTGGATGAAGTTCTCTATGCCCTGGGCTTTAAGCTCCTCGGCGCAGGCGGGGGCTCCGGCCACCACGAACTCGGCGCGGCCGGCGAGCTGCTTGAACGCCTCGGGGGCGAACTCGGCATATTCGTCGTCGCTCGAGCAGAGCACCACGATGTCGGCTTTAGCCTCCATGGCGGCGTTGATGCCCTCCTCGACGCTCTTGAAGCCGATGTTGTCGAGAATCTCGTAACCGGCGCAGCCGAAGAAGTTCGATGAGAACTGGGCGCGGGCCAGACGCATCGCGAGGTTGCCTATTGTCAGCATGAACGCCTTGGGGCGGTTCGAGGCGGCCTCGGTCTCGAGGCGCAGCATCTCGAAGGCGCTCCCCTGGCGGGCGGTGTTGAGGGCGCGGGCGGGATTGGTGGCGCAGTTGCCGCCGCATCCGCAGGCGTGTTCCTCGGCCTCACCCTTGACTTCGGCCTCCTCGGCGGCTGCCGACGAGCCGGCCTCGATCTTTTCGGCGGCCATCTCGTTGAAGTTGGGGAACTGGTTGGTGCCCAGCAGGATTTCCTTGCGGCGCGCCATGTCGTCGTGGCGTTTCGCACCGGAGGCGTTGACGGCGGCCTGCACGTCGCCACTGTTGACGCAGGCGAAGAAGCCCCCCTTATCCTCAACGTCGAGGAAGAGCTTCCACGCTTCCTGGCCTATGGCTACGGTGAGGGTTTCCACATAATAGGAACCTCCGGCGGGGTCGGCAACCTTGTCGAGGTGGCTCTCCTCTTTGAGGAGGAGCTGCTGGTTGCGGGCTATGCGCTCAGAGAATTCGTCGGGAGTTTTGTAGGGAGCGTCGAATGGAACGACGGTTATCGAGTCAACTCCGGCGAGGGCGGCCGACATGGCCTCGGTCTGCGAGCGGAGCAGGTTGACGTGGGCGTCATAGAGTGTCTGGTTGAAGCGCGAGGTTACCGCGTGGCATGCCATCTTGCAGTCCTCCTTGCTTTCGGGCTTGTACTGCTCGGCGATCTGCGCCCAGAGCATGCGTGCGGCGCGGAACTTGGCGAGCTCCATGAAGTAGTTCGAGGAGATGCCCATGTTGAACTTCACGCGGCGTGCCACTTCCGAAGCGGTGCGGCCGGCCTCGGTCAGCAGGGTCATCCACTGCGCGCCCCAGGCGAGGGCGTAGCCGAGTTCCTGGTAGATATACGCTCCGGCGTTGTTGAACAGCTCGGAATCGACGGCGAGCACTTTCAGCCCGGGCACATCCTTCACCGTGTCGAGTATTTCGCAGGCTTCCGCGGCGATGGCGGCGGTGTCGATGTCGGCACCATGGCGGAAGGCGCGTTTGAGCGGGTTATAGTCGATGGAGCCGCGGAACACCTTCTCGGCGCCGCGTTCTTTGAGCGCTTCTACGAGGGCTTTTGCCAGCTCGCGGTTCTTGCGGGCGCAGCCGCGGAAGTTGACTTCGACGGCCTCCAGGTCGATACCCTGGATCAGCCGGGCGATGTTCTCGGCGGTTGGTTCCTTCACGGTGAAACCGATGGAATTAACCCCTTTCTGCAACACGTCGAGCGCCGTGGCGTTGGCTTCGGCGGGGTCGGTGGCGAGCACGTCCTGGCGCGTCAGCCAGTGGTTGTCGTCGCGTGTGCCGCGCACATAGGGGAACTCGCCGGGGAGCGAGTCGGTGGTTTTCAGGTCGGCGATGTCGGAGCGACGGTACATCGGCTGCACCGAGAAGCCCTCGTTTGTGCGCCAAACCAGTTTCTTTTCAAACGGTACCCCTTTGAGGTCGGCGTCGACCTTGGCTCGCCATTCTTCCTGGCTGACCGGCGGGAACTGCTCGAACAGTTTTTCCTTAATTTCTGCCATGATTTTGGTATAAAAGATTTGGATATTTGCTTCACATGGTATCAAGTAGGAAGCCTCATCTCTCCGCATCCTTACGGTAACCGGCAAAACGGGGCGTTTCCTATCGCAAAAGTAAGTAAAAAATATTAACCATCCAAAAACTGCGTTATAAATTACCTGTGGTAGCGGTTGGTGGTTGGCGTGGCATTGAAAATGATGGTCAGCATCTTGGAGCGTGGGCGCGGCCCAAGATATGCGTAAGGATGCGGTGTGCTATCGCGTAGGGACGCGGCGTGCCGTCCGAATCCGCGACAGCAAAGCGCCGGAGGCACGGATTCGCGCCTCCGGCGCTTGTATGGGGATGAAGCGTTCCGGCAACCTCCTCCCTCCGGCTAAAAAACGACGCTATGTCGAATTTTGACATAGCGTCGTTGAAAGGGGTTCGTCGTGCTTAAAAATATTCGTTGCGATTCGTTGCGTTGAATATGGTTGCGGTACAGGTCAGTTGGCGGGGGTAACCGTCACGTCGGTCGCGGTGTTGGACTCGGGAAGGGCTGAGCCGGAAAGCTGGCCGTAGAGGGCGCCGATGGTTGTGGGCACGGATGCCTCGTAGGCGTTGGTGAGGCTCTGCTTCACGGTGGTGTTCTCTACCTTGTTGTTAGCGTAGACTGTGTGGTTCGTGTCGCCGGACTGGTTCTGGTTGCAGCAGAGACCGAAGAGGCCGCCGACCTTGGCGTAGCCGGTGATGGTGGAGTTCTTGACGGTGCAGCCTTGAACGTCCATGCCGTACTGGGTGACACCCACGAGGCCGCCTACGTTGTTGCCGCCGTCATAGTTGCCGTCGGTTCCCAGGGCTGGAACGGAGAGGATGTTGGCGCCGTCAACGATGACGTTCTCTATGGTCACATATCCGGCGCCTTTGTCGGCCTTGCCTATGATTCCGCCTGTGTACGCGGTGCCGGTTATGGTGGCGTCTTTGAGGGTGAAGTTCTTGATCACAGCGCCTTCGTGCACATAGCCGAAGAAGCCGGCCGCGGTCTTGTAGTCGTTAGCTGTTGTGGTGAAGTTGGAAATGGTATGACCCTGGCCGTCGAACGTGCCGCGGAACGGGGCGTTCTTCGCTTCCGCCGAACCGCCGGTGTTCACGAACGCCCCGATGGGAGCCATCTCGATTCCCGCGAGGTCGAGGTCGGCGTCAAGTTTGACGGTCTTGCCTTTGAAGTCGTTGCCCATTGATACAGCGTCGATAAATTTCGAGAGCACGACAGGGTCGCTGATAGCCAGGCCGGAGGAAGTGGCTTTGAGTGTCGTGGTAGTAACGTTGGTGGCTGTGTTCGATGAGTCGACAGTCGCTCCCGAGACCTTGCGGCCGCAGATCTCGCCCATATAGGTCACATACGCCAAGGTGCCGTAAGGCGAAAGCTGGTTGGCGATTATCGTGCAGTTTTCGGCCTTGTTGCCGGTGAACACGCATGCCGAGCCATTGAGGCAGCCCACTACTCCGCCGAGGGTGCGGAACGCTTCCACTGTGACATTCTTCACGGTGCAGTTAGTGATTGAGGCATTGGGTTCGGCGGAGAGGTAGCCGGTGATGCCGCCGGCGTTGTTGCCGTCGTCATATTTGCCGTCGACCAAGCGGGGCTTCGTGGTTATCGTTCCGCCGTCGACCACGCAGTTGTCAAACTTGCCGCAGAGGCCGTCACCGGCGATGGCTCCTACTTTGAAGGTGCCGCTGACGTTGACGTTGGTCATGGTGATGTTCTTCATCGTGCCGCGGTTGGACCATACGAGACCCGAGGAGACGGGGTCGAAAACCGTAAGATTGGCTATGGTGTGGCCGTCGCCGTCGAATGAGCCTGAGAAATACGCGTTCTTGGCAATCGGGGTGAAGGGTTGCCCGGCCATGTCGATGTCGTTGCCGAGCTTGATGGTGTAGCCGCTGAAAGCACCGTTTTTGCCATTAGCCTGGTCGCTGAGCCATTGCAGGCCCTGCGGCGAGGTGATGGTGTAGGTCTTGGCGGCCTCGTTGAGGTTCACGCCGGGAGCCACGATCGCGCCGAAGTCAAACTCACCCTCATATTCCTTGTCGATCAAAACCTCGAACACCGCCGGGTTGGTCAGCAGCGCGCCGTAGATGTTGGTGCGGTAGTTGCGCTGCACGGGCACGGAGGCGAAGGTCGAGGGGGTACCACCTGCGTTGGTGTCGAATGTAACATCCACGGTTTGCTTGTCGGCGGGCACCAGGATATAGTTCATTGCCAGGTAGGTGTAATTCTCAACCGGGAAGGCGCCGTCGGCCTGGGTTGGAATCGGTGCCAAGGCGAAGGTCACCTCCGCTTCGCCGTCGACCGCGCCTGTGGCGAGGTTGAGCGAGCTGAAGGCGGCGACAGAGACCTCGGTCTTTGTTACGTTGAGGCCGGCTGCGCCCGCCTCAACTAAATCGCTGGTACCGATATTGAGCTGAGCGAACGGGCGCGTGAGGGTGACGGTCTTGCTGACCGGGCCGTTCACGGCGAGGGCGAGTTCCGAGGCAAAGAACGCGTCGCGGTTTTCGGCATTGGAGGTCGCGCCGTCGTAGCTCACGGTGACGGTCTGCGTGGCGTGGTCGAACGTGTAGGGCGCGTCGGCGGCCTGCGCCCAGAATAGGATGTCGTAGGTCTTGCCGGTCGCGAGCGTGGTGCTGATGGTGGCCTTGAGGTTGGCGTCGAAAGTCGCGATGCCGGTCAGCAGCGGGGTGGTCTCACCCGCGGCGTATACCGCGTAGTCGAGGTTCTTGGCGGTGGTGCCGTCGGAGAAAGCGCGGCTCTGCACGGAGGCGGGGAGTTGCGCGGTGAACACCACGTTTCCTTCGCCGCCAGCTGGCTTGACGTCGAAATCCTCGTTGGAGCAGGATGCCAGGGCAACGGCTCCAACCGCGAGGGATGCGAATAAAAACTTGTTCATGGTTTGGGGTATTTTGGTGAAAGATAATGTTTCTTGGG
>CAJTRT010000052.1 GCA_910579105.1 uncultured Muribaculaceae bacterium
GCGATGCAAAATTACGCCATTCTTTTCAAATACGCAACTTTTTCACGCGTTTTTCGCTCTTCCATTTCACGCAGAGGCCGATGGGGGAATTTTTTCCAGGCTAATTGTTGGGTAAATTGCGGAAAACGCGTAACTTTGCCGCGCAAAACGCCGTACGGGAGCCAACACCTCCGGCAGCGGCGTCTCCGCTAACGATAACAACAACACAATCAAGGAATAATAACAAAATGATCATCGTACAAGTTAAAGAAGGCGACAACATCGAAAAAGCTCTCAAAAAATTCAAGCGCAAATACGAGAAGACCGGTATCGTGAAAGAACTCCGCGCCCGCCAGGCGTTCGAGAAGCCCTCCGTTACCAACCGCAAGAAGATGATGAAGGCCATCTACGTCCAGAAACTCCGTCTGGTCGAGGAATAAAGGCCGCCTTCCATACTTCGGCAAAAGGCATCCGCGACAGGGGATTAGGCGAAAAACAATCCCCCAGGTGGCGAAAAAGCTGAGAATTTTTTGTTTTCACGAAAGTTTTCGTTAATTTCGCTACCGAGAGCCAACCTCTCGACGCGAGCCTATGCTGACAGACGCATTTTTGACATATCTCCGGTGTGAGCTGAACTGTTCGGCCCACACCGTTGCCACATATGGCAACGCGCTTGAACGGTTCGTCGACTTCGTGACGGGGGGCAGGCCAGCGGAGTTCGACGCGGCGAGCGTCACGGGCGCCGACGCCCGCGCCTGGGCGCTCTCGCTTTCCTCGCGGGGGCTCGGAGCGCGCACCGTGCGCAAGATGCTGACAGCCCTGAGCAGCTTCTACAACTACCTTTCGCGCCTGGGGCTGGCGAAGTCGAACCCCGCCTCCGAGGTACCCCTCGCCAGGTTCGCCAAAGACCTCCCGGTGTATGTCAGGCAGAAGGAGATGGAGGAGGCGCTCGACGAGAAACCCCTCGCCGCCGACAGCTTCCGCGAGCAGCGCGACCGCCTGATGGTGCTCATGCTGTACTCGACCGGTATGCGGCGCGCCGAGCTGATCGCCCTCCGCGACGCCGACGTTGACACCGCGCGGGGCGAACTAAAAGTGCTCGGGAAACGTAATAAGGAGAGAGTAATCCCCTTTGGCGACGAGCTGAGGGAGGCGATAGAGCGCTACCGCGCCACAAGGGCGCGATACACCGGGCAGGATACCACCGAGCGTTTCTTCACCCGCAGGGAGGAAGGGCTGCCGGTATACCCCACCCTGGTAGAGCGGGTGGTGAAGCAGGAACTGACAGGCCACACAAGGGCCTCGAGAATAAGCCCGCACACGCTGCGCCACTCCTTCGCCACCGACATGCTCAACAACGGGGCCGACCTCACGGCCGTGCAACAACTGCTTGGCCACCGGTCGTTGGCGACAACGCAGGTGTACACGCACATAACATACCGCGACCTTAAACAGAATTACGAACTCGCGCACCCGCGTGCGCAAAAACATTAAGGAGGAGACAACATGGACGTAAAGATTCAGGCAATCAACTTCGACGCCACCGACAAACTGAAAGCCTTCATCAACAAGAAAGCGGAACGCGTTCAGCGCCACAGCCCAGCGATCACCTCGGTAGACGTCAAACTCACAGTTGTCAAACCGGAAACGGCCTTGAACAAGGAGGCCGTCGTGAAGGTGCTCCAGCCACAGGAGGAGATGGTCGCCACCAAGGTCGCCGACACATTCGAGGAAGCGATCGACCTCTGCCTCGAGGCAATCGAGAAGCAGCTCGAGAAGAAAAAAGGCACCAAATAACCTTGACCCAGAGCGATGATCCCCTGCCTCTCTTTCGCCCAATGCCCGCATGGCGGAGCGGGAGGGTGTAGGGACGCGGCGTGCCGCGTAGAATCAGAGACTCATAGTTGACGCGGCGTGCCGTGCGTTCCCATACGCGGCACGCCGCGTCCCTACAAGTTGATTCCCGGTGCCGACTCCGTGCGCGCGGTTTTATTCGGAAGGCATGCGGCGGAAAACCACGAACCAGCGGTAGTCCTCGGAGCGGTACAGCCCGGTGGCCTCAATCGCGTCGCGCATCGGGTTGCGCTCGAAATCGCAGGAATCATTCGCGCCGTACTTCGCGAAAACGATGTCACCGACTGCGCCGGAACGTATCGCTTCGAGCAACAGGTCAATCTTATCCTCGTCGTCAAAGATCCTGTCGTCCCACGAATGAGGCCAAAGCTCGTTGCGGCTTCCCCAGAGGTATTCCGAGAAGAAGCGCCTGTTGTTATGGCCGATAACCAGGGGGGGAATCGGGCACCACGCGTCTACCTTCTTCAATCATCTCGTTTATTTCGGCGGCCCGTGCTTCGGTTGTCGTATTCCCTTGGAGCAAAGGATGGTCCACGGTGTGACGGGCATTGAGCCATCCACCGTCGAAAGTCGTGTGCGCGGCGGTGAAAAAAGGCATGGCGAGCGCTGTCGACAGCAGGATAGTCCAGGTCGTACGCAGCCCGGCCTCTGCATAACGTTTGCCGGGCACAAAATGTGAAAGCAGCGCCATGCATACCGGGATCGAGGTCAGGGCCATGAACTTGAATGTTCCCCCGTCGCTGCCGGCCATGGGCACGACGCAGCACCCGACGATCACGATAGCCCGCGATATCGACCACCACCGCTCATTCCGGTTTGAGGCCATGGCGTATATCCCTGCCATTATCACCGTGACGGCGGTCGTTAACCGGCAGACGGAATAGAACATTCTGTCGATTTTCAGAAAGAGCACGCAGGTGACGACCGCGAACAGCGCCGCGTATGCCCCGTATCGGAGCCAAACGTTGCCGCGGATTCTCGATACGACGAACACAAACACCAGCAGCATGGCGATGTCCAACAGGTCAAGCCGCCCGGAATGGATATACGCGCCCACAAGTCGTCCGACATCATGCCCCGACACGAAATTCTCTCTGAGAGAAACGACCCACTGCCACGGGTCGCCGGCATACAGGAGGCAGAGCATCAGGAACATCGCCACCATATATGCCGCGAGAAAGCCCGCTGTTTTCCTCAGGCCGCCCCACCGGCCCGAATCGTCGCATAAGAACAAGGCGAGTATGGCGACAGGCACAATCACAATGTCGGGGAAGCGGCTCAGGGTCGCGCAGGCGCCGAAAAGCCCCAGCAGCACGAGGTTCCAACGTCCCCCTCCGTCCCATAACCGCGCTATCGACAGCATGGATAACGTGGTGAAAAGGACGGCGTAGCAATCCCACCCTATCAGCCGCGACTTGGTAGGGGTGCAAAGGGCGGATGCCAGAAGGAGGATGAAAAGGAGCATCGCCCGGTTCGAATCACGGCTCGAACGATAGAAGTATATTGTGGAGCATCCGACCGCGGCCGCGGTGAGCAGGAATGTCAGCACCCGCATGGAATATAGCGAATACCCGAAACAGCAGCCGAAAATATGGGAAATCGCCGAGGATAGAATCGCCTGCGGATTAATCCGCGGATTCATGGCGTTCATGGTCTGGTAAGCCTCGTCGTTAACGTCGAATCCGAATCCGGCGAACCATATGCCGAAGATGACGAGCGCCGCGCAGCACGCCAGTAGAACGACCGCCAGGGAGCGCGACGCGGCACTCCCTTTTTCAATGTGCCTGTGATATTGCATGATATATGATTGAATAAGCGTGTGTTTAAAGTGTTTTTCCGATACCGACCTCTTCTTTTACGGCGTATAGCGGACGCCCCTTTACCTCGGTGAATATCTTGCCAATGTATTCCCCCACTATTCCGATCGCGATAAGCACCAGGCTGCCAAGGAACCATACCGACAGCATCAGCGACGACCACCCCGTGATGGCCTGGCCGGTGAAATACGCCGTGAGCACCCACGCCCCCACCAGCAGGTCGAGCAGCAGGAATACGAGACCTGTCATGAAAATCAGGCGTATCGGCTTGGATGTGAATGAGGTGATGCCGTCGATGGAGAAATTGAGCATCTTCATAAACGGGTATTTCGATTCACCGGCGGCCCTCGCGTCGCGTTTGTAGTACACCTTCGCCGTCGTCAGGCCGAGCTGCGGCACTATGCCCCTGAGGAAGAGGTTGCGCTCGCCGTAACGGCTGAGGAGTTCCAGCGCCCTGCGGCTCATCAGGCGGTAATCGGCATGGTCGTAGACGGTCTCGAGCCCCATCGCGTTCTGGAAAGAATAGAACCCCCTGGCAGTAAGCCTTTTGAAACGGGTGTCGGTAGAACGGTCACCCCGGACCCCGTAAACGATTTCAGCCCCGTCGTTGAACTTCTCTACCATCTCGACCATCGCCTCGGGGTCATCCTGGAGGTCGGCGTCGATCGAGATGGCCGCGTCACATAAATCCCTGACCGTCATCAATCCGGCCATAAGCACATTCTGATGACCCCGGTTATGGGCCAGCGACAGCCCTTTGACCCTCGGGTCGGCGGAGTGCAACCCGTTGATGACCTTCCATGTGGCATCCTTGCTGCCGTCATCGCAGCACAACACGAAACTTTCCCGGGCGACCAGCCCCTTGACGGCCATCCGGTCCAGAATGTCAAGAATCTTAGGAATCGAAATTGGCAGCACCTCCTCCTCGTTATAGCATGGTACAACGACTGCTATCAGCGGTTTTTCAACAGCCATATCATAACCCCGTTCCCAAAATCCCCGTCGGAACGATTAAGAAAGGACATAAAAAAGGTGTGGGGATTGCACTGTCTTATCTCATAATCAGGTCTTGGCCACCTTAGCAGTAGATAAGACAACGCGCCCACACCTGACGCGATATGGCAAGCCTTGCGGCATGGCTATACGCCTCAAATGTGGGTGTCATTGCCTATCATCTTCACTGCTAATTTAAACGGCCAAGTTTGATTATGGAAGATAATATCGATAACACCCTGTGTTTTACAACAATCGGATTCCGGCTCAGAGGACGCCTCCGCGGCATGGCTGGAACTATCGGCAAAGTTAGCAAAAAAAAGCCGGTGTGCAAAATTCCTTGCACACCGGGATGTGGTTGAAAGGCTGGATTCGCGGGGACTCCCGGGGGTTCTAACCGTATGCCCGTTATACGCTGCACGCCGCGTCCGTACAACATGGATGGCGGCAGCCCCGCGAGGGAGAGCAGGGCCGCGATTCGTTTTGGACGCAATTTGTTTCCCCAAATCTGCTTTAAATTAAGAAGGATAGGATATTATCTCAAATTTTTCAGTAACTTTGCCCAATACAGAGCACTTAATTACAAAAGTCATATAATCATGAAGAAATTTCTATCCTTAGTTCTCTTTATATTTTCTTTTGCGGTTAACAATGCAAAAGGAGATGTGATTATCCTGAAAACGGGAGAAAGCAAAGTTGTCTACAATATTGAGTTATCTAACAACTACATATTTTTTAATGAGAATCCCAAAGAGGATTCCAACATTTCAAAACTTGCCATAACCGATGTCTTCGGCTATAAACTAGGTGACGGAGAAATACAGACAGTGGGTTCCGCCAATCCAACTTCTTCTGTTACCGCGAACCCTTCCGCAAACGCTTCCCCAGAAAACGGGACTCCCTCTCTGTTGAAAAGCAAGATTGCGAAAGACAACGATGAAATCTTAGCTCGTTTAACCGACTTCACAATAACGCCTAAGAAAAACAACAGCGGTATTTGTGGCGGCAAAGTCACCCCTGTATGGACATTCTCACAAAAGTCCATCCTGTCTGACGAAAATTTGCTGATAGGAGTTGATATGTTTGAGTTTTTAATCGGTGGCGTGGCATATAAAATTAAATTGACCAATAAAACTGACAAAATACTCTATGTGGATCTCGCCAACACATTTGAGACAAATCAAGACGGAATCGCAAAACCATTTTATACTAATAAAATCTATACAACCAACGAAAACCATTCGTCGGGTGGTTCGCTAAATCTCGGCGCCGTTGCGGGTGCGGTTGGAATAGGAGGGGCGGTTGGAACCCTGGCGAATGGAATTTCCATAGGTGGTGGAAATTCGAAAGGAACGACAGTAACGGAATCCCAATCACCTGTAATCACAATTCCACCTCATTCTTCAAAATATATTCCCGGAGAGAAAGTCAAAATTGGTGGTGATTATGACTATATGGAAATGCCTCTTTGCATGTATTTCATTACTGCCGGTCGACATATAGACAACAAGCTCGCTTTTGCTTATCAACATCAATATCTGAAAAGGTTGATTTTTTGGGACGGAGTTTTGCCAATTGACAATACAAAAATAACGGGTGAATCAATTGGCCTGGCAAAGAATGGTTATGTAGAGTTTGAAGAAGAGTCTGCTCCAAAAAGAAGGAACTTCACCATTACATATTCTGATTCACCACAATTCTCCACTTACTATCAATTGCCATTAGGATTTTATATCAAGGGATTTTTTGGAGGCGAACTTTCTGATTTGACCAAGAAATGCGATATTGCCGGCAATGGTTTCCCAATGTTCGGGGTAGGTCATATCAAAAAGAAATAATCTTCACCTTTCACCCTTCACTACCCGGAACGGGCGTAAGGCCGAGTTCGGAGGCGGCGAAGCGGAGCATGAGGTCGCGGGCGGCGGCGTGGTCGTTGGGGATTTCGCCGTCGAGGATGGCGTTCTTGATGCGTTCCTTGATTATGCCCACCTCGCGGCACTCGCCCAGGCCGAAGGTCTCCATGACCTCCAGGCCGTTGACCGGGGGCTGGAAGTTGCGTATGCGGTCGCGCTCTTCCAGCTCCACCATCTTCCGTTTGACGAGTTCGTAGTTGGCCCGGAAGCGCTCCACTTTCTCGCGGTTGCGCGAGGTGATGTCGGCCGAGCAGAGGGTCATGAGGTCGTCGATGTCGTCGCCGGCGTCGAACAGGAGGCGGCGCACGGCGGAGTCGGTCACCTCGTCCTCGACCAGGGCGATGGGGCGCATGTGCAGGTCGACGAGCTTCTGGACGTACTTCATATGCTCGTTCATCGGGAGCTTCATCTTGCGGAATATCCGGGGCACCATCTTGGCTCCGACGGCGTTATGGCCGTGAAAGGTCCAGCCGAGCTGGCGGTCGAACCGCTTGGTGACGGGTTTGGCGATGTCGTGGAGCAGAGCCGCCCAGCGGAGCCACACGTTGTCGCTCCCGGCGGCCACGTTGTCGAGCACGGCGAGGGTGTGGTAGAAGTTGTCCTTGTGGCCTATCCCCTTGACCACCTCCACTCCCCGGAGGGCGGCGAGTTCGGGGAAGATGAGTTTCAGCAGACCCGATTTCAGCAGCAGTTCCCACCCGCGGGACGGGCGGCGCGAGCGCATGATCTTCATCAGCTCGTCGGCCACGCGCTCGCGCGAGATTATCGATATGCGCCCGGCGTTGCGGCAGATGGCGTTGAAGGTGTCCTCGACGATGGTGAATCCGAGCTGGGTGGCGAAACGGATCGCGCGCATCATGCGCAGGGGGTCGTCGGAGAAAGTGACGTCGGGGTCGAGCGGCGTGCGTATCAGGCCGTCGTGCAGGTCGGCGATGCCGTTGTACTTGTCAACCAGCTCTCCAAAGCGGCCGGCGTTGACGCAGACCGCCATGGCGTTGATAGTGAAATCGCGGCGCGCCAGGTCGTCGTCGAGGGTACCGTCCTCCACGATGGGCTTGCGTGAGTCGCGCTGATATGACTCGCGGCGCGCGCCCACAAATTCCAGCTCAATTCCCCGGCTCTTCACCTGCGCCGTTCCGAAGTTCTTGAACACGGCCACATGGGAGCCCCGTATACGTTTGCCCACGGCGCGGGCCACCTCTATGCCGCTTCCGACGGTCACGAAGTCGATGTCCTTTGACTCGCGTTTCAGGAACAGGTCGCGCACATAGCCGCCGACGGCGTAGCACTCGCGGCCCAGCTCGTCGGCAACGGAGCCGACGGTATGGAACACCGGTTGGTCAATCTGCTCGACAATCATCAGTCAATCAATCAAGTGAAATTATTTCCTCGGGAGCGGCGGTGACACATTCCGCGCCATCTTCGCCGATTATGTAGGTATTCTCGATACCGACCGCGCCGACCCCGGGTATGACGAACTTGGGCTCCAGGGCCACGACGTTGCCAGCCTCCAGGATGTCGCGGCTGCGCGGGGCGAGCACCGGCAGCTCGTTGATTTCGATGCCGACGCCGTGGCCGACGAACCCGGCGTGCTGCGCGTGGCCCATGAAGTATTTCTCGAAGCCGCGCTCGCGGGCCATGTTCTCAGCCATCTCGTAAAGCGCCCTGGCCGACGCTCCGGAAGCGGCCATGCGGCGGAATTCGGCGTGTATGTCAATGGAGCACTGATGCGCGTCGAGCGCCAGCTTCGGCAGCGTGCCGAGCGAGTAGACGCGGGTCATGTCGGTCATATAGCCGGTGAAGTTTCCGTTCACGTCGACCATCACGGTGCAACCGGGACGGATCTCCTCGCCAGAGGCCCCGACGGGAAGCGACGGATCCATCCCCCTGCCACCCATGGCGAAGTCGTAGGGGGATGGCGCGTCGGCGCTGTCGCCGCTGATCACGTTCCCCATGAACAGCTCCATCGAGGAGCCGCTGATGCGGAACTGACCCAGGCACCCCTCCTTGCGCGAGAGATATTCGATGGCGGTCTGCAACTCATAGTCGGTCATGCCGGTGGTGTAGAGCGAGGGGATTCGCGAGTAGACACCCACGTGTTTCGTCCCGGAGAGACGCACTTTTTCCAGTTCCGCAGGGGTCTTCACCGAGCGCGCCACGCGGAGCGCCGGGGAGCCGTTGACGCACTCCGCCGCAGGGAACACGGCTTTCAGCCTCTCGACGAGGGAGTATGAGCAAAGATCCATCTCCAGCCCGAGGCGGTTCGGCGCGGCCGAGCCGAACCGCTCCAGCCAGGCGGGAATCTCCTCCGGCTTGCGGATATGGCAGACGCGTTCGCCGCCGAGATGGACGGGACGCTTGACGAACCACACGGGATCATCGTCGGCCGGAATGAGGGCGAAGCCGTCGAACACGCGCCCGGCCAGATAATAAATTGTCGCGAAGTCGCAGGCCAGCAGGGCGTCAAACCCGGCGTCGGCCATGGCGCGGCGCACCTTTTCGACGCGCATGAAACTCTCCCGCGGCAGGAGTAGGCTCAATGGTTCCATCATTATCGCTGTCAATAAGTTGGGTATGTTTTTTGACGGGTTTTGACGGGAATGTCATTCTTCCGGTATGAAGAAAACGCCGACGCGCTCGATTCCCGGAAGAGTGTCGCGGCGCATTATGTGGCGGACCGTCAGCGGCGACCCGGAGCGGTGGGCCCGCAGGGCGTCCACGGTGTCGGTCACCTGGAACGAGGTGCCTATCCCGTGTCCCGTCCAGCGGCCGTTGCGGTCGGCCAGCCGAAGGCATACGGTGTCGCGGCGCGCCACCCCGCCGTCGGCGTCAGAGGTTATCTCGAGCCACAGGTCGGAGTAGGGATATTCGCCGGTGTGGGTCACGCCGACCGCGACCCGTCCGTAGGCCGCGGAATCGGTATGGGCCAGAGGAAAACGCAGGGTGTCGCTGTAACACCACCCGGGCGCGGGGGGCATGGCCTCGTAACCGCTGGCTGAGTTTCCGGGACGGGAACAGGAGGCGGCGGCGAGGAGCGCGGCTCCCGCCGCCGCGGTTCGTATGGCGCCGGGCAACGTCATCACTGCGGCCTTGGGCCTTTTTGAGGATTCTCCTTACCTCCTTCGGGTCTGGGGCCCTGGGGTTTGTGCTTCCTGGGCCGGTCGCGGCGGTCGCGGCGCGGCTGGTCTGAGCCGGGTCGGTCGGCCTGCGGTTTCTCGCCCTGCGGCCGGTCGGCGGCTTTCTGCTTGTCGCCCTGGGGCTTGTCGGCCCTCGGCTTCTGCGGCTGCTTCTGCCCGTCGCCACTCTTTTTCTTGCGCTTCTTCTTTTTGTTGTCGAAGCGCGTGAGGGAGTCCTGGCCGATGATGTCGCCGTATTCCGACGCTTTCGCCGGGGCTTCGACCTCCTCTGCGAGCTTCAGGGGTTTCTCGCCAGCCTTGTTGAGGGCGATTACCTCGAAAGCGCGTTCCGCGGTGAGCGTCACCAGGTTGGCAGGCACGTTCTTGTCGGTGGAATAGGTGATTTCCCCCTTGAAGATGTCGGCCTTGAAATAGAAATATGTCGCGTCGGCAGTCTCCAGCCTGATGTCCTTCGGCGGGAGCTTCTTCGAGGCCTCGATGTATGAGTCGATCTCGAAGTTGAGGCAGCATTTGAGCTTGGCGCACTGCCCGGCGAGCTTCTGCGGGTTGAGGGATATGTCCTGGTAGCGGGCCGCCGAGGTGCTGACACTCACGAAGTTGGTCATCCAGGTGTTGCAACAGAGCGGGCGGCCGCAGGGACCTATGCCGCCGATGCGGCCGGCCTCCTGGCGGGCGCCGATCTGCTTCATCTCGATGCGCACCTTGAACTTCTCTGCCAGCACCTTTATGAGCTGTCGGAAGTCGACGCGCTCGTCGGCGATGTAGTAGAAGATGGCCTTGTTGCCGTCCCCCTGGTACTCCACGTCGCCGATCTTCATGTTGAGCTTCAGGTCGGCTGCGATCTGGCGCGAGCGTATCATGGTCTCGTTCTCCCGGTCCTTGGCCGCGCGATAGCGCTCCATGTCGGAGGCCTTGGCCTTGCGGAACACGCGCCGGGTCTCGGCGTTGGGCTTGACACCGGCCTTGCGCATTTGCAGGCGCACCAGCGCGCCGGTCATCGACACGCGGCCTATGTCGTGGCCGGGGGCGGCCTCGACTGCCACCCAGTCGCCTATTTCCAGGGGTATGTTGCCGGAATTGAGAAAGAACCCCTTGCGGGTGTTCTTGAACTGCACCTCGACCATGTTGTCGTCGGCGAAGCCTCCGGGAATGTCGTCGAGGTAGTTGAAGCTGTGGAGCTTCATGCGCACCTCGCCGCATCCGCCGCAGGTCGCGCAGGGAGTTTCAACCCCCTCGCGGCGGTGGGGGCACTTGTCGCACCCTCCGCCACCGCACCCTCCGGTCTTGGCGTTGTCGTTGTTTTCTGCCATAGTAAACAGTTTGGGTTAAACGGGTTACCTGGCGTGTTATTTCGCGAAGCTGACGGCGCGGGTCTCGCGGATGACGGTGATTTTCACCTGTCCGGGATAGGTCATCTCGTCCTGGATGCGCTTGGCTATTTCGGTGGAGAGGTTCTCGGTCTCGGCATCGGTGATCTTGTCGGCTCCGACGATCACGCGGAGCTCGCGGCCGGCCTGGATGGCGTAGGTCTTGATCACGCCGGGATAGCTCAGGGCGAGCTGCTCCAGGTCGTTGAGGCGCTTGATGTAGGCCTCGACGATCTCGCGGCGGGCGCCGGGACGGGCGCCGGAAATGGCGTCGCACACCTGCACGATCGGCGCCAGGAGCGTGGTCTGCTCGATTTCATCGTGGTGCGCGCCGATGGCGTTGCATATCTCGGGCTTCTCCTTGCAGCGCTCCGCGATCTTCATGCCCAGGAGGGCGTGCGGCAGCTCGGGCTCCTCGTCGGGCACCTTGCCTATGTCGTGGAGCAGGCCGGCGCGGCGCGCCTTCTTGGGGTTGAGGCCCAGCTCCGAGGCCATTATGGCGCAGAGGTTGGCGGTCTCGCGGGCGTGCTGCAACAGGTTCTGGCCGTAGGACGAGCGGTATTTCATCTTGCCTATCATGCGGATCAGGTCGGGGTGCAGGCCGTGGATGCCGAGGTCGATGGCCGTGCGCTTGCCGGTCTCCACGATTTCCTCCTCGATCTGCTTGCGCACCTTGTTGACCACCTCCTCGATGCGGGCCGGATGGATGCGGCCGTCGGCCACGAGCTGGTGCAGGGCCAGGCGGGCGATCTCGCGGCGCACGGGGTCGAAGCCGCTGAGCACGATGGCCTCGGGGGTGTCGTCGACAATGATCTCGATGCCGGTGGCGGCCTCAAGGGCGCGGATGTTTCGACCCTCGCGGCCTATGATGCGCCCCTTGATCTCGTCGCTGTCGATGTGGAACACCGTCACGGAGTTCTCGATGGCGGCCTCCGTGGCCACGCGCTGGATCGACTGCACGACGATCTTCTTGGCCTCCTTGTTGGCGGTCATCTTCGCCTCGTCCATAATCTCGTTGATATAGGCCGCAGCGGCGGTCTTCGCCTCGTCCTTCATCGACTCGACGAGCTTCTCGCGGGCTTCGTCGGCCGAGAGGCCGGAGATGTGTTCCAGGGCGTCCTGCGCGGAGCGCTTCAGGCGGTCGAGCTCCTCCTGGCGCTGGCCGATGACGGCCTCTTCGGCCTCGAGGCGCTGGCGGTAGAGGTCGAGCTCGTTGCGCTGGCGCTGGTTCTCGCTCTGCTGCTGGTTGAGCTGCCCCTCGCGCTGCTTGGCGCGCGCCTCGGCGCTCTGCACCTTCTGCATGCGCTGGGTGGCCTGGCGTTCCGCCTCGTCCTTGATCTTCATGCCGGCCTCGCGCCCTTTGAGTTCCTGTTTCTGGCGGATCACCTCCCCCTCGCGGGTCGCCTCGTCGATTATGGTCTTGGCGCGGCTGCGGGCCAGGGAGCGCTGCACCAGTATGGTGGCGAGCGAGCCGATGGCGATAGCCACCACTGCCACAGCGAGATATAAAAGAATGTTCATTGGTTGTATCGGTTAACTTGTGATGTATATAAGTTGTTAGTAGTTCAAAAAAACGAAAACAGCCGCAGCCTCCCGGTCGGCCCCTCGGGGCGTTCGGACGGCGTCGGCGTGCGGTGAGAATCGGTGTCGCGTCCGCATCGCGCCCCCTCTGAGGCGCCGCGGGCGGCTCTCGCTATGTCAATCCCGGCCCGGGCCGACGTCGAGAAGTATCTCGTCGAGCCCGGCCTCGAACTTCTCCAGCTCCTTGGCGAGGCGCTCCTGCGAGCGCGTCTGCGTGTAGTAGAGCTGGGCGAACTGATATGCCACCATGGCAAGCACCTCCATCCGCGACTTGTCGCTGAAACGGTCGCTCCACAGGGAGTTGAGGCGGTTTACCTGGTATTCCGCCGTGCGGCACACCTCCTCGTCCTCGCGGTTGATCTGGAGCGCGAGCGGAGCCTGCCCGGCGATACGGATTGTTATGTTGAGCTTGTCAGTCAATTGTCGAGCTTTCGCAGTCAGTTGTTGAGATCGGCTATGCACGCGTCAATCTCCCGCACCAATGAGGCAAGGACGGACCGGGCTCGCTCCACGTCGGAGCGCTCGGGGGCTATCGTCAGCGCCGTCCGCAGGAACTCAACCTGCCTCCGCAGGTCCTGGATCTCGCGGTCGCGGCGGCGCAGCTCCTCCTCGAGGGCTTCCGCGCGTTCCAGCGCCTCGTCGCGCTGCCGCTCTACCAGCTTGTAGCGCTGGGCGACAATGCTGGCTTTCGCCGCCACCCGCTCTAAGGTCTGTTGGAACTCGCCGGCCATACTTTACCAAATTTCCACCAAAGTTACAAAATACTTTCCGTCCTCCCAAATCCCCCGGCCTCTTTCCGCAGAAAAATCAGGCTGGGGCGGCGAAACAGGCGAAAGGCAGTGGCGCGGCGTGCCGCGCCACTGCCTTTCGCGCTATATGACCGCGCGGTTTCGCCGCGGGGCGGTTATTGTTCCGTCACGCGGACGAAACGATAGTAGTTGTCGGAGTACATTTTCAGGCCGGGGTTCTCGTACTTGTTGAAAATCTGCTCGACCTCGAAACCTTCCTCGGTGAAGTTCTTGATCTTCCAGCGGTGCTGGACCTTGTTTTTCTCGCCGAAAAGAACCAGCATCCGCGTGTCGGGGTACCATTCCCAGCGGTAAACGAAATCAGTCTTGAGCGTGCCGTTCTCTACCACGACCTTGTTGGTCCAGCCGTATTGGCCGGAGCCTCCCGTTTCGACGAGGTTGTAGATTTCAGAGACCTCACTGGGGGTCACAGTCCAAAAGAGATGGTGGGAGCCATTGTGGATTGTGAGGTTGATGTCGCGGCACCAGGGCGTGTAATATTGGATTTCATCCCCGGTATACACGGAGGTGTCGGTGGTCCACCCCATTACGTCGTCGACATATGTGTGGCTTACGTGCTTGTACCACACGCACCGGAAGTTGCCGACGAATTCCCCTTCTGCCGGCACCTTTTCCGGCTCTGCCGGCTCGTCGGGCTGATCGGGGGTGCCAGGCTCGTCCGGGGTGTCGGGAGTGTCGGGCTTTTCGGTCTTTTCCGGTTCAGGATCATCGTCGTCGCCGCCGCATGAGGGAGCGGCCAGGCCGATGACGGCAGTCAGGAGCATGGCCTGGGTAACGCGCCATCCCCTGTTGATGAAATGTGACAATTTCATTGGTTGTGTAGCTCGCCGGCCCCGCGCGGCTGTGTTTTAAAAGGTTTATGTAAAAAGAAAATCTTCAGGGCCTGTGGCGCGAAGATACGGAATATTTCCCACGCGGGCAACCGGTTTGTTTGCATTGTCGGTGGTTTTGGCGTAATTTCGCGACATAACTGACAAACCGGATTATGACTGGAACGATAAACACCGATGGCATGGTGCCCGGATGGGCCGACGACATCAACTGCGCAGTGACGGTGTGCGACGCGCGCGGGGTAATCCTTTATATGAACGACAGGGCCAGGGAGGTGTTCGCATCCCACGGCGACCTGATAGGCAGGAACCTTTTCGACTGCCATTCGGAAGCGTCGATAGCGAAAATCCGCCATATGCTCGCCACCGGCGAGAGCAACGCCTACACCATCTCCAAGAACGGGCAGCGCAAGATGATCTACCAGACGCCCTGGCGCCAAGGCGGCAGCGTCGCCGGGATGGTGGAGAT
>CAJTRT010000053.1 GCA_910579105.1 uncultured Muribaculaceae bacterium
GCTTGGCGGTAGATGCCGCTTAGCCTATGAATAATTTTTTAACGAACTATTGTTAGTATCCATTTGTATTTATAAGCAAAATATTGAGTACATTTGCGGCGTTGATTTGTTATTAGCGGCCGCGCGACGCGGGCATCGCCCGGTGGTTGCCGGCGGACCAAAACCTTTCCGCTGACAGACATTGAAGTCGCGGTATGCCGCCAATTTGTGCATTTATAGCTAATTAGGCCAATCAGATTAAGAAGAGATGAAGAAATTCTACCTGCTTGCTTTTCTCCTCCCGGCCCTGCCGATGATGGCGCAGGCAAAGCTCGGTCTTAACGACCGCGTGCGATTGGGAGAAATGATTTCCGCCGCAAGGGCGGCCAACGGGACTTCTGGCGCGCTGGAGCCCAGGGTTTCTATGTTCGCGCGCGTAGCCGATGACTCCGCGCTCGACGCGATGCGTGCCGCCGGTGCTGAAATCGAGCAGCGCGAGGGCGACATAGTGATTCTCTCTGCCCCTCTTTCAAAGGCAGAGGCTGTAGCTTCGGCGAATGGCGTCGTCACCGCGTCGCTGTCGAAGCAGCTGCGGGTATATGATTGGAGCAATCCGCTCGGCACCGACCTCAGCCGCCAGGCCATCGGCCTCGATGCGGTAAAGTCCGCGGCCGCCCCGCTCCCCGCGGCATACGCCGGCGAAGGTGTGATTCTCGGCGTGATTGATGCCGGTATCGACGTGCACCATGTCAATTTCAAGGACGAGCAGGGCAACTACCGCGTGAAGCGCGCCTTCAAGCACGCCGCGATGGGCAACTCTTCGGTGACGCTTTCTGCTGATACTCCCGAGAAAATCGCCAAATTCACGACGGATAACTCCTCCATGACCCACGGCACGCATGTGATGGGCATAGCGGCCGGTTCCTTCAAGGCATCCGATCCGGGCGCCCCCGATTTCCGAGGCGCCGCTTCCGGAGCTGAAATAGCCGTGTCATGCGGTGTGAGCGACACAAAGCATCTCATCAAAGGCGCGCGCCTGATAGCCGATTACGCCAAGGCCGAGAACAAGCCGTGCGTGATAAACATATCGATGGGTAACAATTTCGGACCGCACGACGGCACTGACGAGTTCCCCGCCGCTCTTGCCAACATCATCGCCGACGGCGACGCGGTGATATGCGTGGCCTCTGGAAACGAGGGCGCGGAAAAGGCATTCGCTTATGCCGACTTTGCCGATGGGAACACCACATGGAAGTCGTTCATATGCCCTACTGCCTATACCTCCGCCGTGTGGGAGGGGATACCGCTTTACCCCCAGGCAATCGGCACCATGGAGGTGTGGTCGGAGGACGCTACCCCCTTCTCCCTCTCGTTTGACGTCATAGACCGCTCCACCGGGACTACGGTGGCGACATACACCATTCCCCAGGATGGTTCGGGGGCTATGAGCTCCACTGACGCTCTCTCGGTCAAGGTCGACGAGCTGGTCGACGACAACGAGGCGTTCAACAAGATTTATTATCGCAGCTATGTGCTTGGCGAGGGAGGCGTGTATGCCGCCAACAATCGCTACCACGCGGATGTAAACGTGCGGCTCGAGGCCACCAGCGAGGCGGATTTCCAGCGTTACGTCACAGCGCTCCGCATTGAAGGCCAGCCAGGGCAGAAAGTCTACGTTTACGGCCAGGCGATAAATTCAGCTTTCACATTCGCCCTGCAATCGCTTGGCGCGCCCGGTTTTTACGAATCCACCGGCGACGGCTCTATCAACTCCATCGCGGCAAGCGAAGGTGTCATATCCGTAGGTTCTTTCGTGACCCACAATTTTGATCCGGCAATATATAAGGCATACGAGATCGGGACCACCTCCCCCACATCGTCGTGGGGCCACGGCCCCGGTGGCAAGTTCTACCCCCAGATCATGGCTCCCGGCACACTGATTATCTCGTCGATGTCGAGCGATTATGTGGCAGGTCCGTCATATGACGCCGAGAACGATATCAAGTACTATTCGCATACCGCCGCTGACGGCAAGACCTACCACTGGACGCCGATGTCGGGCACGTCGATGGCATCTCCCTATATGTCGGGTGTGGCCGCTATGTGGCTTTCCGCCAATCCGCAGCTCACGGCCGCCGAAATCCTCAGCGTGGCTCAGGAGACTGCTACCGCCCCCACCGCGACTAAGGCTAACGATGGCGCTGCCGGCGGGGTGCACGCGTTCCGCGGCCTTTGCAAGGTGCTCGGCCTTTCGGGCATCGGCAACGTGAACGCCGACCGTACTGCTCCACTGTCGATCGTGCCGCTTGGAGGCAACCGTTACCAGGTGCAGGCCCCCCAGTCGTCGGGCGTTACCGTGCGCGTGGCCTCTATCCAGGGCGCGGAGGTCTATAAGGCATCTGTTTCCGGCCAGCTCCTCGACGCCGACTTGTCGGCGCTCGCTCCGGGAGTGTATGTGATGAGTGCCGCCGACGGTGTCCTGTCGAAGTCGCGGAAGATTATAATCAAATAAGCAAACTATAACCATTCTATACCCCCGATTTTATCCTATGGGAAAATTCATCTTTACAGCAGCGGTCGCGGCCGCCCTGCTCACCTCGGTGACTGCGGCTGAAGCGAAAATCGCGGTTTTTTCGCCGCAGCAGTCTGCCGACGCTACCGCCAGGCAGCCAAAGCGCAGCCTGAAGAACGCCTACCTGCCCAAGACGGTAGACCAGAACGGAGTGATCTCTCCCGATGGCGTACAGGTAGCTCCGTACTATCAGAAAATCAACGCGACCGGTTACCTGATCGGTCCCAACGACGAGGATTGGTTCTATGTTATTGAACCCGATGCCAAGGTATTGGTGGAAAACGAGTATTTCGCCGACTACGACTTCACCGGATTCAAACTGAAAGTCTACGACGAGAATATGAACTTCGTCGGACAGGCGTCCGGCAAAATCGACCATATCGAAGGCTCCGGTAAGTGCGACAACATCTCGGTTGGCTCCCAGCTGACCAAGTCGTTCTTCAACGCTAACCACAGCGACTACGAGGTCATGGTCATCGGCAACTTCAACCCCTCGCAGGGTTATGGCGCCAAGCAGGTGACCTATGTGTTCAGCCTCAGGCCGGAAGGCGAGGAAACCCCGTTGCTGGCGACCATCCCCGGTTCCTACATCGTGGCCCGCAACGCTTCCACTAACGTATCCGAGAACTACTGGATGGCGTTTTTCGATGATTCCACCTGGCCTGCCGACAGCGGCAAGGATTCAAAGTTCGTGATATACCGCAAATCAGGTTACCAGGGTACCGCCCAGAAGGCCGGCGAGATTCCGTTCAACCCGCTTCTCCACGCTTCGGACGGCGAGGCCGACGGCGTGCTGCCCCTGGCGCTGAACGTTAACGGAAATATTGCCTATTTCGCGACCTGGCACTTCGAGAAGCCTTATTTCGAGGATCCCGACGACCCGTCCAACGACAACCTTACCCCGGACAACAAGTTCGTCATCGAGCTTTTCGAAGGCAGGAACGGCAGCAATATCACTCCGGTAAAGACCACCGCTGTTCCGATGGCGTCGCCTACGGGTGATTTCAATATGCGAACTTACAGTATGGGCAACTTCTTCGGTGCCGACGACCTGACTTTCGATTTCGGCACTGGCAATCTTCCCGCGTATATAGTCCAGGTTCGCGACTCCCAGATTCAGGGTAACCAGACCAACACTTATTACAGTGTGTACAACGTAGAGGGAGATGTCATCAAGACCTTCGGCCTCAACAACTACGGATGGAGCATGATGTCGAACATACCCGGAAAGCCCGAGCAGATCTGCTTCGACATGGAGTCGAAAAACGGCGAGAACGGATTGGTGTTCTTTGATTATCCCACGATGGAAGAGGTCGGCTTTATGCCCAAACTCTTCGTACATGAGGATGACATATGGCAGCTTGGAGGTGTACCCGACCGCCTGCAAACACCTAATGGCGTGCTTTATGCCGCGCCCGTGCAGCCTACCGGCGGTATAGCCGCGAGGGAGCAGTATGTAGGCTATTTCCAGCCCGACGGAACCCTTGACCATATCGACCACATACAGATCGAAGGTAATATCGCCAAGATCAACACCTATATCGACGCTGCGGTTCTGAATCCCTATATGTTCAACACGAACAAGGAAACGGAATACCTACACTTCATCTACCGCTACAAGGACGACAATGTGGGAACAACCCTCGAAATGGCTGTTTCCGACTCGAAGGGCAACCTTCTCGCCGTGCGCAAGCTGCCGGAAAGCGGGCTCACTATGCCTTTCTGCTACGTCTGCAATTCGAGCAATGACGCATCCCTTTCCCTAACATATTCATATGTGCCCGAGGGTTCTAAACGCGTGTCGGTTTCAGAGTTCATCAAACTCCCGCTCAACAAGTTCCAGGGAGGCGACGGCACTGTGGAGAATCCGTATGTCATAAGCACCTACGGCGATCTCGACCAGGTACGCAACAATCTGACCTCGCACTTCGCCCTGGCCAACAGCTTTGATTGCGAGGGGCGTCCGTTCCGCCAGATCGAAGGAAACTTCCTCGGCTCTATCGACGGCCGCGGCAATGAAATCACAGGTTTGCTCCTTCCCGCTTCCGCTACCGGCGCGTCAATGTTTGGCCTGATTGGAGGGAACAGGATTGCCGAAGATGACGCTTCTGCCGATTTAGCTCCTCTTGCCACCATTAAGAATCTGACCCTTTACAAGCCCGTGATCAGCGCCGAGGCTTCGACACGCATGCGCGAGTTCGGATTCCTTGCCAGCGAGGCTCGCAACGCCCTTATTGAGAACGTGCATGTGATCGAGCCTTCGTTTGACGCTCCCGAGAATATGTCGGCCACCGCCGGCCTTCTCCTCCATTCCGCGTTCGACTCAAAGATTACCGGCTCCTCTGTGAAAGATGCCGATGTAAACCTCCCCGGGTCGATAGGCCTCGGCGGTCTCGCATACATCGTATGCGGTGGGTCGGTGGAGTCCTCCTCGTTCAACGGTAACCTCACCGCCGCGCAGAATGTCGGCGGTATCGCGGTCCAGAACCGCAGTGCCCGCGCCCTGTTTGACAACTGCCACGTTGACGCCGCTCTCGTGGCTGACCATACGGTCGGCGGCATACTCGCCACTTCGAGCCGTTCCTCGATCAAGCGCTCGCTTGTCGAGGGTTCGATCGCGGTGACCGCTCCGACCACCGACTATGCTGATGATGACGTCGTGCTGACATATAACGTCGGCGGTATTGTCGGCAAACTCGAAGCAGCTTCCTATGAGGAACCCGACGCTGACGATTTTGTCGCCATTGATAAATGCGTGGTAGCAATTGATCAGATCGCTCTTTCCGACAACGAGGAGCATGCCTCGGCCGTAGGCGCGCACCGCGTAGTAGGCTGGACTTCAGCCGACGGCGGTTCTGTAACCGAATGGGTCCAGGGAGACACTGCCGAAGATATGAAGCCTGTCGTGCATCCCGCCGCGCCAGAGGCTCGTCTCGGTCAGAACTACGTTGTGACCAACCTCGCGGAGATAAAGACTGCTGATCCGGCACTCACTACCGAGGGTACCACCTTTGCGGAGACTGCCGACCAGGCTTGGTTCACAACTCTCGGCTACGCCTTCGATGGTGCGACTTCCGCTGAACCCTGGGTGTTCGCGTCCGAGCGTCCCGAACTCTTCCACGAGGCAACCTCCTCACAGGCTCTCTACTTCGGTGAGACCTCTATCGAAGGTGTCGAGGGTGATGAGATCAATGTTCCGCTGGTATTCCGCGGCATAGATCCTTCGGGCATCACGTTCAGTTCCACCGACGAGTCGGGCGTTGAGGCTGTCAATTTCGTCGAGCCGGGCGAAGTGGTAGTGTCGCTGAAAAAGGCCGGTGTCTACACCCTGACCGCTACCGACGGTATCCGCTCTACCGCCCTCAAGGTTACCGTCAATGAATATTCAGGCGTTGACCAGATCGGTGCCGACGCGGTTGCGGCAATCACCTTCAACGGTTCAGAAATCAAGGCCGAAGGTTGCGCGATCGCTGTCTACAACGCCCAGGGCCAGCTCGTGCTCACCGGCGACAACGCGGTATCCGCCGCCCAGCTCCTCCCCGGAGTCTATGTGGCAAAAGCCGTGGCAGCCGACGGAGCTGTCTCGACCCTGAAATTCGCCGCGAAATAATCCGACGACATAAGATAACGACAGAGCCGCGCCCGGTTGCCGGGCGCGGCTCTGTCGTATTCGGGGGTGGATACACATTCTCCGTAGGGATATGCCTTTGGCATGTTATTGAGGCCGATTGGGATACGTCAGCGGTCGATGCGGATGAAGTTCCCGTTGGTGTCAAATTCGAGATCGAGGCCTGAGGTAAGGTCAACTTCGTATCCTTTTCTGTCGCGGGAAATCTCATTTATTCCCTGGTCGGGGTAGTTGGCCGTCACATACTCGACTATGGCTTTCGGTGCGATTCCGGCGGGAACGGTCTGCCCGGTGGGAGCGTCGACATCTGTCCATTCCCCCGCCGCATTGAACTCTATCTCATGGCCGTTGGCGAGATTCACGTCGTATTCCGAACCCGAATGTTCGGTTTCTTTGGTGACGCGCAGCACTGACACGCCGGGATAATAGTCGGCTATGAACGTGCGCGAAGCCTGTGGCAGCTGCTCAACGGTTATTGACTCCTTGCGGTTGTCATCATCGTCGTCGGAACAGCTCCACGCCATAGTCGGCACAGCCACAAGCAGGGCCGCAAGCATCAGTTTGGTGGTGATTTTCATAATTCTGATTTTTGAAATTTCAGTTATAACAACGCCGCCCCCGGCAAAGTTCTGCCGGGGGCGGTTGAAATCAACAATCTATTTTACCTGTTGAGGCTTATTCGTAGGTGTAGTGGAAATTCTCCAGGTCGCTGCCGTAGAGCTTGTGCTCGCCGATCACGCAGCCGTTGGCGTCGAGGTCGAAGGTGTAGGTCGAGCCTGTTTCGGAGTAATCCCACTTGATTTCGGTGTGCAGGTGCGCGCTTCCCTTGCCGAAGAGGCCCGATTCAACCAGCCAGCGGCTCGCGCCGATTCCTTCGGCTGTGGTGGCGCGGCAACCGCTCACGTTCTCCACAACGTCGTAAGTGTGGAGCTTCCACACCTCGGCACCATCCTTCATCTTGCTCCAGCGCATGATGTCGCCGTTCTCGACCACGATGTTCACGGCCACTTCGCCGTTCTTGGTCACCTGTGTGAGGTAGCCGTCGGCGTCATAGGTATAGGCGTAGGTCTTTTCGCCGTCAACGAGAGTTTCCACGAGGTTCTTGTCGTTGAGTGTGATGGTCCATTCGTTCTTGCCGGTAACGGCGAGGTTCTTGCCGTCGTAGGTGAACACCCATTCGCGGTCGAGCGCTCCGCCGGGTGTGCCGTCGGCTGTGCGGTAGATGCGCTTGGGCGTGCCATTTTCGTTGTAGGTGTAGAACCAGGTGTCCCAGTCGTCGCCGAACGAAGCCACGCGGTAGGTCTTGGCGGCTACCGGCTCTGCATTGGTTGTGAAGTTGTAAGTAGCGTAATCAGAATCCTTGAAGTATTTCGAGTTGTCCTTGCGTGCCTTGATGCTGAAAGAGTATTCTGTCGAGGGGGTAAGGCCTGTCAGAGTTACGGTAGGCTCGGTTGTCTGCATCTCGGAACCGCCGTTGAGCGTGTATACGTACATGTCGGCGTTGTCAACGGCCTTCCAGGTGAAGGTCGCCGAGTTGTGGGTCACGGCAGGCGCGGCGAGCATCGGGGTTTCGAGCACGTTAACCTCGTCGGTGTCCTTGTCGTCGGAGCAGCTGGTGAAACCCAGGGCGGCGGCGCAGAGTGTCAGAAGCAGGAATGATTTTTTCATGAATTTGTATGTTAAAGGTTAGAAGATTAGTTTCGGTTTTAGTTGCCAGCCACGACGATTAGCGCCAGGCCTATGATGAAGAGGGCGAACATCGCGGCGAGCAGGCGGTTGACCTGGGAGTTGGCGCCCTTGAATTCCTTCCAGACGAACACGCCCCATATGGCGGCGATCATGGGCGCTCCCTGCCCCAGGGCGTAGGAGACAGCGGGGCCGGCCTCGCCGGAAGCGATGTAGCTGAAAGCCGTTCCAAGGCCCCATATGGCGCCCCCGAGCATGCCGCAGAGGTGTGTCGGGAAAGATCCCTTGAAGTATTCGCCGTAGCCCACGGGCTTCCCTACAAACGGGTAGCGCATCACCAGGGTGTTGAACACGAAGTTGCTGAGAAGCACCCCGATCGAGAAGATGAAGATCGCGGAGTAAGGTGTCAGCATGCCGGGTGCGGGATTGACGAAATTCTCCACGTCCATGCCTTTGACCACGAAGCGGTAGAAGAAGCCCATCAGCACGCCGGCCACGATTGCCAGAATGAGACCTTTCTTGTGGGCCGAGGCTCCTTCCTTGTCGTCGCCCTTCTGCATCTTGCCGGAGGCGACACCGTTGCAGATGATGGCGATAGTGATGAGCGCCACGCCGGTGAAGAGCAGTGCGGCGTTATCGGTCGGCACGCCGAGGTAGTTGACAATCACGCCGAGCACAAGTGCTATGCCGACACCGAGAGGGAAGGCCACCGCCATGCCGGCCATGGAGATGGAGGCTGAGAGGAGAATGTTTGACGCGTTGAAAATCACGCCGCCGAGGATTACCCACCAGATGCTTGACGAGGATGCCTGCGCGAGGTCTTCGCAGAACGGACGACCTTCCGAGCCGATGCTGCCCATTGTGAGGCCCAGCAGGACGGTGAACAGCACCATGCCGATCACATAGTCCCAGTAGAAGAGTTCGTAGCGCCAGTTTTTCGACACGAGTTTCTGGGTGTTGCCCCAGGAGCCCCAGCAAATCATGGTGACCAGGCAGAAAATCACGGCCAGGGTGTAGTTGGTTACGATAAACATGCTTTAAGGTTAATAGAGGTTGATGATTAATTATGAATTCTTTGTCGAGGTGTGGCGGCGGTAGCCGTCAGATGTGTATTCGCCGGTCGAGCGCCACGAGCCATTCCTCCCAGTGGGGCAGGAGGGTGCCGGCTGCGGGATGGGCCACGCGGTATTCGTGGCGCAGGTCGTTGTCGCGTAGGAGTATGTGCAGCCTGCTTGCCAGGGGATAGTCGGCGGCGGCGGGTCTCTGTTCGATCCATAGGCGCGGGTATCGCCCGTGGCTCTTGATAATGGCGACGGTTTCGTCAGCCTCGCTTTCCGGCCCGAGCGGTTCGGAGAGGATGATCGAGGTGAACATATTCGCATCCTTATGCAGGGCGTTTACCTCCGACACCGGCCTGCCGACCGACACGAGCGCCCGCATGCGCTGCGAGGCTCGGAGCGACGGCGCTTCTGCCTCGATCTTCGCCGGAGTGTCCGCCGGGTCGAGGAAGCATAGCGCCATCGGGGCGGTGCGTCCGGCCTTGACCATCGCGTCTGCCCTCGACGAGAGTTCTAGCCTCTGCGAGGCGTTGAAATCGCCGCAGAGGTAGATTACTGGATAGCGCCGCCGGGATAGCGGGTTCTGCTGAGGCATGTAGACTTCCGAGCGGGAGACTTTCAACGGTGCCGCATGGCCGCCGTCAGGTGTCCTGACGGCTTTGGTGCCGGTGGCGGCGTTTTGAGGGAACCGGGCTGAAATCATCCGCAGGGCTCCGGGCATCGCGGCGTTCCAGCACTCGAAGTCGTGGCCGCCGTCGCGCACGATGTAGGTATGCGCTATTCCGCGCTCGTTAAGGCGGCGGTGGAGCTGTTCGTTGCTCGCGGTCAGCGAGCCTTCGGTATCCCCTATGTCGACGAGAAGGGCCATGTCGGCCAGTTCTGCCGCCGGGATGGTGTCGATAATATGGTAAGGGGAGCGCGCCTTGTAGTAGCCGGTCAGGCGGCCGGAGCCGGAAAGGCCCTTTCCGCCGAATGTGCGTCCCCATTGGTTGTCCCATCCCTCCTGCGGGCCTTCTGCGCAATATTGCCCGTCGGTACGGATGGAGGGAGAAAGGGCGGCTATGGCGCAAAACCTGTCGCGATTGCGCAACCCGCATGACAGAGCGCCAAAGCCGCCCATGGAGAATCCGCCGACAGCCCGGTGTTCGCGGTTGGCTATTGTGGGGTAGAGCGAGTCTACGGCAGCCATCAGTTCCTTGGTGAAGAAACTCTCGTATGGAAATGAGCCGTCAATCGCGTCGGAATAGTAGCTGAGGTATCCGTCGGGCGAGACTATGATCATCGGCTGGATTTCGCCGGCATCGACGAGGTGCTGCATCGCGCGGGCTATGTCGCCGTATTCCATCCAGCTTGACTTGTCGCCTCCTATGCCGTGGAAGAGGTAAAGCACGGGGTAGCGGGTCCCGTCGAGAACCCCTTCGGGGAGTATCACGGAGTATGCCACATCGCGCCCGAGCGCCTTGCTGGCAATCGAGCACTCCTCGATTTCCACCGGGAGCGCCGACGCTGACAGCGCGGCTGCGGCGAACAGCGCGGTTGCTGTGTGGCGGATGTTGCGGGTCATTGTCATCGGATTACCTAACGGGCAGGTTCATAAAAGATGTCATCGACGTTATGCCGCGCTGCGCTCCGGCGAGATTGTCGCGGCCGTTTCTCACGCGGTACTGGCAAGGTGCGTCGTTGTCGCGGAGCGTCCGGAATGCCGAGAGCATCTGGCGGTGGTTGGTGCCCATGTCGGTCAGGTCGAGGATGTAGACCCGCGACTTAAACTGAGCGTTCCGCGGCACGGTGAAGTCGGCATCCTCGGCGTAGAATCCTCCCACCGCCGCGCCGGAGAAGGCGTAGGGTGCGAGTACAGCCGTGTCTTTACCGTAAACCATCAGCTGGCGAGCGGGGTCGGAGCCGGTCAGGCCGAGTGCCGTCTCCACTTCGGAGAACAGCTCAGCCGGGGTTATGCCAGCCATGTCGGATGTCTTGAACAATGCCAGGGCGCAGTTGCGGCCCGCGAGCATCTGCGCGAGAGCCTGGGCGGCTCCGGGCGCGTCGATCGCGGCAGCTCCAGAACCGGTCTCAAAGTAGATTATGTGGGAGGTGCTGTTGGCTTTGTAGCCGTCGCCGGTGATGATGGTCACTTTCCCGTCGGCCGCGGATAGCTGGTTCGTGGCGGGTGCCTGGGGAATCGCCGACGTTTCCTCCTCGGGGTAGGGGGTGCCCGACAGCGTGGCCTCGAACAGAGCGAGCCCTTCGAGGATTCCCTGCCGCCAGTATGCCGTGGTGTGCGCTCCGTCGCGCACGCGGTATTCGTGCCTTATGCCGTTGTCGCGCATGAGCGAGTGCAGTTCGCCGTTCCCTATGTATAGGCGTTCCTCATCGTCTCCGCAGTCTATGAGGTAGTTAACAGAGGCGTATTGAGAGGGGTTGTCGTTGAAGAAGTGCAGAGGGCACAGCGAGCGGTAGTGCGATGTGAGCCTGGCGTCGCCGACCGTCCCCGCGCCGCCGAAAACCGAACCCCACTGCGAGTCCCACGCGCCGAGGGTTCGGTATTGCTCATCGGTGTTCAGCGAGGGGCTTAGGCCGACGCATGTGCCGAACAGCCCGGGGTTCTTCGAGGCCACGGCGAGCGCGCCGAATCCTCCCATCGAGTAACCGCAGACGGCGCGGCCGCGTGCCTCGGTGTTGGTGCGCAGCATGCGGTCGATCAAAGGAATCAGTTCTTTCGCGAGCATATCCATGTAGTTGAACTGTCCGTCGTAGCGGTTGACGTAGTAGGAGTTGAAACCCTGGGGCATGACGTAGATGATGGGTCTTATCATACCTGCGGCGCGGGCCGAGGCATCGACACGCTGGATGTCGAAATGTCCGGGGTCCCATGTCGAGGGTGAGTCGCCGAACCCGTGGAAGAGATACATGACGTCGAACGAGCGTTCGCTGTCGGTCAGGTATTCTTCCGGCAGGAGCAGGTTGTATGTGACTTGTTGCCGCAGGGTGTTGCTGTAAAATGTCATACCTGTGTTGTAGCGTTTGGTGAACTTGGTCTTCACCTGCGGCGCCGGCTCTTGCCCCTCTTTGTCGGAGGAACAGGAGGCCGCGCCGATGGCTAATATGAGTAGGCTGACAGTCAGTCGCCAGGCGTTTCTTATATCCATTGCCGGAATCGGTGTAAGGTAAGAAGATCGGATGTTGTTGTTCGGATGCCGTTACTGGTAGGGATTGATGCGCGCCAGGGGCTTGTCGGCGTAGATAATCACGTCCTTGCACTGGATGGCGTACGACGGGTTCGGGTTGAGCCACTTGACAGTCAGTTCGTGGCTGCCGTCGGCGAGGCCGTAGATGTGGAATATGTCGTATTTGCGTTTGATGTAGTCAAGTGGCATGTCGAAGGTCTCGACCACCTCGCCGTCGACCGATGCCTCGAGCCGGGCCACATAGTCTTCCGGAGCACCAGGTAGAGCCGCGCGGACGTTGCCCTGCACAACTATGCCGGAGCCGTCGAACTTCCATACGCGCTCTTTGCCGAGGTCGTATTTGATCACCCGGCGTTCCACAGGGTAGATTCCCTCGAACGATTGTTCCAAAGGCACAGCCGCGGGTTTCTGGATGGTGGTATAGTAGTCGTCGCCTTCAACGCGGCCGCCGTTGGCCACCAGCACCTGTTCCAGCAGGTCGAGGGTGATGCCGTAGCTTGTGGCGAGCGAAATCGAGGTGTAGGGGAAATCGATGTTCTCGCACTTCTCCAGGCCCGGTTTCCAGTATTGCGGGATGGCCTCGTAGCCGTACATCACGCCGAGGATTCCGGCTGCGGTGGCGGGGTTGCAGTCGCTGTCCTGGCCGCAGCGGGTGGAGATGTCCATGGTCTTGAAGAAGTCACCTTCGCCGTAAAGGAGGCCGATCACGCAATATGCCGCATTGATGGTCGCGTCGATGTCGAAGCCGTTGAACACACCCTCGGGGCACCCTTTCTCACAGGTATAGCGTTCGTCGATCTTGAGCCAGCACTGCTTCCAGTCGTCGGGGTACTGCTTCCAGTATTTCACCACGTCGGCTATGCATCGGTGGAAGTTGGCTTCTTCGGGTATGGTTTTCAAAGCTTCGGTTATGATGGTGGGGATGTCGTCGCATACGTATGCCAGGGAGTAGAGCGCGCCCATGTAGACCCCGCCGTAGAATCCGTCGCCATAGTTCATGATGTGGCCTATCTTGTCGGAGATGGCGGAGGCTGTGTTGGGCATGCCGGGGCAGATCATGCCGATGAAGTCGGCCTCGATCTGGAAGTCGATGTCGTCGGCGTGGGGGTTGTTCTTCCAGTGGCCCGACGCGGGAGGCTCTATGCCGTTTAGAATGTTGTAGCGTGCGGCCTGGTTGGCGTGCCACAGCTTGTAGTCGGCGTTGGCGAAGGCGCGGGCGTAGCTCGACGCGGGGGCGTTGATTCCCTCCCTGGCCATTACCTCCATGAATGTGAGGTCCATGTACACGTCGTCATACAGGCCGGGATCCTCCTCGAAGATGTCCTTGCAGTAGTCATCGTACCAGATTATGGGCACGCTGTCGTTGATCATGCCCCCCTTGTACTTGAACTCGGTGGGGCCGCCGTAGGTACAGCCGATGGTCTGGCCGGCCCATCCCCCCTTGATTTTGTCGAGGAGCTGTCCGCGGGTCAGTTTGACCGTGGCGCCATAGGGAATTTCCTTGGCGGCCTGGTCGCCGCCGTTCCCGCAGGAGGCGAGTGTCGCGAGCAACGCGGCCCCGATCGCGGGCATTATGTATTTCTTCATGTCGGTTTACTTGGTATTGGAATAGAAGCGGTCGTGGTTGGGCTTCTCGGAGTAATACATTATGTCGTTTATGCGGATGGTATAGTTCTTGTCGGGGTTGGTCCATACCAGGCGCACGGTGTGGTGTCCTTCGGGAAGGAGGTATTTCCAGGCCGGTTCCACGCGGCGGTCGGTGTTGCGCATCGGCATACGGGAAACATGGTCGAGCTTGCCGTCGATGTACACCTCCACGTTGGCCACATAATTGTCGTCAGGCTCAGCGAGGCCGAATACTTCCGAGCCGATGTGTCGGTTCGACACGCGGTCGATGTAGTCCTTGTTGATGTGTTTCAGGCAGCAGATGTTGCCCCAGATCACGAAGCCGTTGCCGTTGAAGTCAAACTCATATTCCTTGTCGAGGAATGTGTCCTTGCGTTCGCGGAAAAGGGGATAGGTGTTGGTGAAATTCTGTTCCAACGGAAGCACGGCGGGAGATTCCACGGGGAGGAATACCTTGTCGCCGGTCACTTTGCCACCGTTTTTCACAATCAGCTGTTTTGCCTGCCGCAGGCTTATGGCGTAGGAATCGTTGAGGGAAATCTCCGTGCCGTCGAAGTCGAGATCCTCGATTTCTTTGAGCGGGTCGAGCCAGAAGGAGGGTATTTTGTCGTAGCCGAGCATCACGCCGAGCACGCCTCCCGCGGTTGAGGGGTTGCAGTCGGCATCCTGGCCGCAGCGGGCGGCGATGTCGAGGGTCTCGGTGAAGTCGCCGTTGCCGTAAAGCATCGCCAGGGCCACGAACGCCGAGTTTAGTTTGGCGTCTATGTTGAAGCTCAGGAACACTCCCTTGGGGCATCCCACGTCGATATTCCAGTTGCGCTGGAGATATTCCCAGCAGCTTATCCAGTCGTAGGGGTGCAGGTCGTGGAA
>CAJTRT010000054.1 GCA_910579105.1 uncultured Muribaculaceae bacterium
TGAAAGTGCGCAGGCGGCTCAGGGCGCGTTCCTTGTTTTTGGGCTGGTCGCGGGTCTCGGTACATTCGATCAGGATCTCGTCCGTCTGCCCGCTTACGGGGTTCTTCCACATATAGCGCAGGCGCACGCCCGATTCCACCTTGTTGACGTTCTGTCCGCCCGCTCCGCCGCTGCGGAATGTCTCCCACTTGATTTCGCCCTCGTTTATCTCCACATCGAAGGCTTCCGCCTCTGGGAGCACGGCGACAGTCGCCGCAGAAGTGTGCACGCGTCCCTGGGTCTCGGTGGCAGGCACGCGCTGCACGCGGTGAACGCCGCTCTCGTATTTGAGCGTGCCGTAGACATTGTCGCCGCTGACCGCGAACACAATCTCCTTGAATCCGCCGGCCGCGCCCTCCGAAACACTCGTCACCGCGACAGACCAGCCCTTTGACTCGCAATACCGCGAATACATCTTGAAGAGGTCGCCGGCGAACAGGGCGGCCTCGTCGCCGCCGGTACCGCCGCGGATTTCCACGATAGCGTTCTTTGAATCCTCCGGGTCGGCAGGTATCAGGAGAATCTTGATTTCTTCTTCAAGCGAGGGTAGGGCGGCCGTCGCCTGGTCTAGCTGCTCGCGCGCCATGGCGCGGATCTCGTCATCGCCCTCGGATTCGAGCAGCATCCTGGCCTCCGCCACATCATCGAGCAACCGGCGGTAACGCGACGTCGCATCAGTCAGCCTCTCAAGCTCGCGGTACTCCTTGTTGAGCCGCACATAGCGCTTCATATCGGCTATGACTGCCGGATCGGTGATAAGCGTCTTTACTTCCTCGAATCGTGATTCAATGCCTTCAAGTCGGCCGAGTAGCGATGTGTCTGCCATTTAAATCCGTTTATACCGCGAATTTACTCAATTCCTTAAACACTTACATTATATTTTTAATATAAGTGCCGTTCCCATTTACTGAAATTATATTAGTGCTGTTTTTGCCAATTTTCTTTGCTCCGCTTATTGTGAATGTAGTGTTAGAATCGAATGTTAAATTTAAATCATAATATATCTCGGGAATAGTTCCGATATCCACAAGTTTGAGCTTACATGTATTTGCAGACTCTTTTGAAAACGAATAGTTATATCCACTTCTAACATCTTTGGAAGAGCTCTCGCAAGTACATCTTGCATTATAATTGTAAAATAGGAACTTATATATCTCCTTTATCTTATCACCATCAACTGATGCATAGTTTATATGCATCAATAATTTTCGTCCTCCTAAACTTGGTGGACACCAGTCTTGATCCTTTCCTGGAATAGGTGGCTCTTCGTATTTTATGTAGCTGAATGTTGGAAATGTTGATCCTTGATATTGCCCTGTCCATGATTTGTCAGAAATATCATATATTTTCCAAGAGTCACCACCTTTTTCAAGAGTAGTAATGAGCATTTTCTCTTTTAGTAGATATTTCCAGGTTCCTCTATGATTGGATCCGACAAGATAATCGGGATTACCGCCAGCCGGCGAGGAAAAACATTTCCCATCTGATTGAAAGGTGTAATATATTCCTCCATACGAGACATTATTAAACCATGTGCCAACAAATTTTGCAGCTTCTGAAGACATATCATTGTCTTCATCCTTCTGATTTGGCTCATCATGTCCACACGCAGCCATAGCTAATGCCAAGAAGCTAAGCAAAAAAATAGATAAGTATTTATCCATACGTTTTTATGTTATTAATTCAATCGCAAAAATAATCATTTTTTCTTGTATTTTGGTCATCCCCGGAAGCAATTATGCATCTTAATCCACAACTATTTTGTAAAAGCCTATTTTGTAGAAGCTCTTTTTATTTAACTTAACCGCCATTCTGTTTCAAATCTGCGCCCTCCCCGCGGGGCATAATGTTTGGCGGTTCGGGCGCGTTTGGTTAACTTCGCGGAAATTTCTGATTGGAATTTGTTATATGAATAAGTAATGCTTTTTGACATCGTAAACCTGTTCCATTATGCCTAATGTTTCGCAACGCGGCATAGATATGCCCGCATCCCCGATACGCCGCCTTGTGCCGCTGGCCGACGAAGCACGCCGGCGCGGCATCAAAGTGTACTCGCTGAATATCGGACAGCCCGACATCCCGACTCCTCGTGAAGCATTCGACGCGCTCAAAAACATAGACCGCAAGGTGCTGGAATACAGTCCTTCCGCCGGTTTGCTCTCTCTACGCGAGAAACTGCGGGGCTACTACAAACGGTACCACATCGACGTTGATGTTGACGACATCATCGTGACCTGCGGAGGCTCGGAAGCCGTGCTTTTCGCCTTCATGGCATGCCTGGATCCCGGAGACGAGATTATCGTGCCTGAACCGGCATACGCCAATTATATGGCGTTCGCGATTTCCGCCGGTGCCAAGATCGTGACCATCCCGTCAAGCATCGACGAGGGGTTCGCGCTTCCTCCGATGGAGCGATTCGAGGAACTTATCACCCCTAAGACCAAGGGGATACTTATATGCAACCCGAACAACCCGACCGGCTACCTGTATTCGATGAAGGAGATGCTGCAACTGCGCGACATCGTAAAGAAACACGACCTTTTCCTCTTCTCCGACGAGGTATACCGCGAGTTCTGCTACACCGGCGCCCCTTACATCTCGGCGTTCCACCTGCCAGGCATCGAGGAGCAGGTAGTGCTTATCGATTCCGTCTCAAAACGTTACAATGAATGTGGCATACGAGTCGGAGCGCTTATAACGAAGCATCCGCAACTAAAAAAGAACGTCATGAAGTTCTGCCAGGCGCGCCTCAGCCCTCCCCTACTCGGACAGCTTGTCGCGGAAGCGTCGATTGACGCTCCGGCCCAGTACATGCTCGACACGTACAACGAGTACGTCGACCGCCGTAAACTCCTGATTGACGAGATCAACAAGATTCCGGGCTGCTACTCCCCAATCCCCATGGGCGCGTTCTACACCGTTGCCCGCCTACCGGTCGACGATGCCGACGAATTCTGCCAATGGTGCCTCCGCGAATTTTCCTACGAGGGAGAGACCGTGTTCATGGCACCGGCCTCGGGCTTCTACACCACCCCTGGAATGGGCCGTGACGAGGTACGCCTGGCCTACGTCCTTGAAAAGGAGGAGCTTCGCAAGGCGATGCTCGTCCTCCGAAAGGCGCTCGAAGCCTATCCCGGCCGCAAAACCTTATGACGCGGCGGGCATGACACCCCTGAAAGAAGAGGGTATGTCATAATGGCTCATCTGGGTCGTCGCTTGAAGGATTCTTTGCGGAGCAAAGCGACCAAAGGTCGATAACGGTCTCGGTCACAATCTTCAGATTGCTCCCATCGACCTCACCTCCAAGCTCCTACCATCTGAACCATTCTGACTGCACCCTCCCATCCGGATATGAATAAAGGCGTTGTGTCTTATTTTGACACAGCGCCACAAGCACTCACTGATTGGAACTTGTAAAAACCTTTCTGGCACGAGATTTGTTTTTGAAGTATAAAAAATCTTTACTCAGAGAAATTTCAAACTCGAACAGATAACAGGGAATTATGAATTTCAACAGTTTCACTATCAAATCGCAGGAGGCCATCCAGAAAGCGCTGGAAATCACCCGGTCGGCCGGGCAGCAGCAGATTGAGCCGGTCCACCTGCTGAAAGGGATCGTTTCCGAGGGAGAATCGCTCGTGAAGTTCATCTTCCAGAAAGTGGGTGCCAATCTGGCAGCGACCGGCCAGCAGATCGACCGCGAGATCGCGTCCCTGCCGAAAGTGTCGGGAGGCGAGCCATATCTTAGCCGCACCTCCAACGACGTGCTCCAGAAAGCCATCGACATCTCAAAGAAAATGGGCGACGAGTATGTGCCCCTGGAGGCCATACTTCTCGCCATCTTCGAGATCAACTCGCAGGCTTCCACAATACTGAAAGACGCTGGCCTCAGCGCCAAGGAGCTGCGAGGCGCCGTCGAGGAGCTCCGCAAGGGGAAAAAGGCTACCGACCAAAGCGCGGAAGACACTTATAACGCCCTGAGCAAATACGCCGTGAACCTCAACGAGCGGGCCCGTTCCGGCAAGCTCGACCCCGTGATCGGACGCGACGACGAGATACGCCGCGTGCTGCAAATCCTCAGCCGCCGCACCAAGAACAACCCCATGCTCATCGGCGAACCGGGTACCGGTAAAACGGCCATCGCCGAGGGCCTCGCCCAGCGCATCGTGCGCGGCGACGTGCCCGAGAACCTCCGCTCCAAGCAGATTTTCTCCCTCGACATGGGCGCCTTGGTCGCCGGCGCGAAATACAAGGGCGAGTTTGAGGAACGTCTGAAAGCCATTGTCAACGAGGTGACACAGAGCGACGGCGAGATCATACTCTTCATCGACGAGATACACACCCTCGTCGGTGCCGGAAAGGGCGAGGGCGCCATGGACGCGGCCAACATACTCAAACCGGCCCTGGCCCGAGGCGAGCTCCGCTCGATAGGCGCGACCACCCTTGACGAGTACCAGAAGTATTTCGAGAAGGACAAGGCGCTCGAACGCCGTTTCCAGAAAGTGATGGTCAACGAACCTGACGAGGCAAGCGCCATCGCGATCCTCCGCGGCCTCAAAGAACGCTACGAGAACCACCACAAGGTACGCATCCGCGACGAGGCGATTATCGCCGCCGTGACCCTCTCCGAACGCTACATCACCGACCGATTCCTCCCGGACAAGGCCATCGACCTCGTCGACGAGGCCGCGTCGAAGCTCAAACTCGAAATCGACTCCGTGCCGCAGGCTCTTGACGAGATCACCCGCATGATCGCCCAGAAAGAAATCGAACGCGAGGCCATAAAGCGCGAGGGCGACAAGGCCAAGGTGCAGGAAATCGAGAAAGAACTAGCCCAGATGCGCGAAGAGGAGAAGGAGTTCTCCGCCAAGTGGAAGGCCGAGAAAGAGCTCATCAACCGCATCCAGCAGAACAAGATCGACATCGAGCAGCTCAATTTCGACGCCGAACGCGCCGAACGCGAAGGCGATTACGCGAAAGTCGCCGAGATCCGTTACGGCTCCATACAGCACAAAGAGGAGGAAAACAAGCAGATCCAGGAACAGCTCAAAGCCATGCAGGGCGAGAAAGCCCTTATTAAGGAGGAAGTGGATGCCGAGGATATCGCCGACGTGGTTTCCCGCTGGACGGGAATACCGGTCAGCAAGATGGTGCAGAGCGAGAAGGAAAAACTCCTCCATCTCGAAGAGGAACTCCACGGGCGAGTGGTCGGGCAGGAAGAGGCCATACGGGCCATCGCCGACGCCGTGCGCCGCTCCCGCGCCGGGCTTAACGACCCGCGCCGCCCCATAGGCTCGTTTATCTTCCTGGGCACCACGGGCGTGGGAAAGACCGAACTGGCCAAGGCACTCGCGGAATACCTGTTCGACGACGAGAACATGATGACCCGCATCGATATGAGCGAGTACCAGGAGAAGCACGCCGTGTCGCGCCTGGTGGGAGCGCCTCCGGGATACGTCGGCTACGACGAGGGAGGACAGCTTACCGAGGCCGTGCGCCGCAAGCCATACTCGGTAGTGCTTTTCGACGAGATTGAGAAAGCCCATCCCGACGTGTTCAACATACTCCTCCAGGTTCTCGACGACGGCCGCCTTACCGACAACAAGGGGCGCATGGTGAACTTCAAGAACACCATAATAATAATGACCTCCAATATGGGTTCCAACGTCATCCGCGACAACTTCGCGAAAATGACCCCGGAAAACAGGGATGAGACCATCGAGAAAACGAAGCAGGAAGTCCTCGACATGCTCAAACAGACCATACGGCCCGAATTCCTGAACCGCATCGACGAGACAACCATGTTCACCCCCCTCAACCGACAGGAGATCGAGGAAATCGTCGGCCTGCAGGTCAAGAGCGTGAAGAAGATGCTCGCTGCGAACGGAATCACCCTCGAGGTCACTCCGAAAGCTCTCGCCTTCCTGGCCGACGAGGGATACGACCCCGAGTTCGGCGCCCGTCCCGTCAAGCGAGTGATCCACCGCCTGGTGCTCAACCGCCTCTCGAAGGACATCCTGGCCCAGACCGTCGACAAGGAGAAGCCCATCATCATCGATGTTGACGGCGACAGCCTCGTTTTCCGCAACTAACAGACAACTATACAATTTCAAGGGATTATGAAAAAGATTATCTACTGCCTGCTCATACTGCCGCTGCTCGCACTCTGCGCGGCATGCGACGACGACGACAACAAGGTGCCCAACGTGGGCATCCAGGCCACTTTCTCAGGCGCCACCATCGAAGACGGCATAATATACGTCGTCAAGGGTGCGGAACTGAAAGTAGACCAGCTGAACCTGGTGAACAACTCCGGCAAGGACGGCGGAATGGGTGTGGTAACCTACTACATCAACGGCGCCATGATCGGCCAGGCCTATACCCGCCCCTACGAATTCGAGGTTCCCACGAACCTCACCCCCGGCGACTACCTACTCGAAATCTCGACCCCGATCTACGTTGTCGACTACCCCATCTGCTACGGCTTTTTCAGCTACAAGCTGAGGGTGGTCGAGACCGCGGACGATCTTCCAACCCAGCCCGAGACACAGACCGTCAGCGGCCTCATAAAGGATAAGAACTGACAATCTGTCAGAGCTGCCGTTCCATCGCATATCCACAGAGCCGCGCCGTACCTCGCTATGACGCGGCCCTGTCTTTTATATTCCCGTTTTATGATCCGGCAATCCTGTTACGGCATTGACGAATTGGAAAAAAGTATTAACTTCGCGTAAAAGTTTTCAGGCTGTGACTGACCACAAACCGACAAAGCGCCCGTACCGGCTCGGCATCGCCCTTTCAGGCGGCGGTGCCAGGGGGTTCGCGCACGCCGGAGCATTGAAGGCCATAGAGGAGGCCGGGCTGAAGCCCGACGTGATCGCCGGAGTGTCCGCCGGATCAATCGCCGGGGTGCTCTACGCCGCCGGGATGCCCCCGACCGAACTCGTGCCTCTTTTCTCCAAAACAAAATTCACAGATTTCTGCAAACTGTCGATCCGCGACGGCGGAGGCCTGTTCTCCATCAACAACCTGAAGAAATTCATGGTCAGGCACGCCGGGGTCGAAAATCTCGAGCAACTCGCGATTCCCACTTTCGTCGGCGCCACCGACCTCGACAACGGGGTGCCGGCCGAGTTCCACAGCGGAGCCCTCGGCGAGAGGGTGATGGCCTCGTGCTCGATTCCCATCGTTTTCCAGCCCGTCAGGATTGACGGCACAAACTATGTCGACGGGGGGGTGCTCCGCAACCTCCCGGCCTGGATTATCCGCGAGCGGTGCGACGTGCTGATAGGCGTGAACTGCTCACCGCTGACGACATACCGCTACAAAAAGTCAGTGTTCGATGTCGCGATGCGCACATACGCCCTGATGGCAAAGTCAAACCAAAGGCTTGACACCGATATGTGCGATCTCGTGATAGAGACTCCCAACATAGCCAATTACCAGGTATTCAACCTCAAAGACATTCAGAAAGTCTATCTCAGCGGCTACGCGGCCGCCCACAAGGCGCTAAAAGAGTGGCTCGCGCTAACACCCCCGCCCCTCTGACCGCCCCACCCCGCGTACACAAGGCCTCTCTCCCTCGAACCAATCATTTACACCCCAAATGGCATATAAGAAGAACAACAAGCCCGCATCCGCCCTGAAGCCTGTAATATACCAGATGGTGCCGCGCCTTTTCGGCAACACATGCGACAAATGCGTGCCTGACGGCGACATCGAGACCAACGGCTGCGGAAAGATGAACGACATAACCCCGCACGTGCTCGACGAGATAAAGAAACTGGGCATAACCCACGTCTGGTACACCGGCGTAATCGAACACGCGCATGCCACCGACTATTCCCGTTTCGGAATAATTCCCGACAATCCGTCGGTCGTGAAGGGCAAGGCCGGATCCCCGTATGCCATCTCAGACTATTACGACATCGACCCTGACATAGCGGTCAGCGTTCCCGACCGCCTGCGCGAGTTCGACGATCTGGTCAGCCGTACCCACGAGGCCGGAATGAAGGTCATCATCGACTTCGTTCCTAACCATGTGGCGCGCCGCTATCATTCCGACGCGGCCCCGTCAGGCATCGAAGACCTCGGACAGGGAGACGACACCACCAAATTTTTCTCTCCGTCAAACAACTTCTACTATATTCCCCGCCAGCAGTTCGAGCCGCGCTTCCCTATCGACGGGTATGTGGAGTTTCCCGCAAAGGCTTCCGGCAACGACTGTTTCAACGCCTTTCCGGGCCGCGACGACTGGTACGAGACCGTAAAGCTGAACTACGGCGTGGACTATGGCGACGGCAGCCGCCATTTCGATCCCGTACCGCCCACATGGTTCAAGATGCTCCACATAATGCGCTACTGGGCGTCGAAAGGGATTGACGGCTTCCGATGCGACATGGTGTTCATGGTGCCGGTCGAATTCTGGAACTGGGCCATACCGCAGGTCAGGGAAATCAATCCTGACCTCCTATTCATCGCCGAGATATACGACATCGGCCAGTACCGCGACTTCCTCGACCGGGGACACTTCGACTATCTCTACGACAAGGTAAACCTCTACGACACGCTCAGGGCCGTGCAATGCTGGAACCACTCGGCAGCCCGGATCACCGACTGCTGGCAGCGCGTCGACGGCATCGGCCACCGCATGCTCAACTTCCTCGAGAACCACGACGAGCAGCGTTTCGCCTCGGAGCAGTACGCGGGCGACGCCGCCAAGGTTCTCCCCTCGCTCGTTGTAAGCTCGATGATTTCCAACGCCCCGTTCATGATATACGCCGGGCAGGAGCTTGGCGAGAAAGCCGAGGACGCGGAGGGGTTCAGCGGCCGCGACGGGCGCACCACCATCTTTGACTATTGGAGCGTGCCCACCCTGCGCCGCTGGCTTAACGGCGGGGCGGCTGACGGCGCCTTGCTCGCTCCCCACGAGAAAAGCCTGCGCGACCTCTACGGGCACATACTGCGCCTGCTTAACTCCGAGAAGGCCCTGTGCGAAGGGGAGTTCTTCGACCTGATGTATGTCAACATGGACCGCCCGGCAGACTTCAACCCGCACACCTGTTACGCCTTCCTGCGCCGGCACGGCGACGAGGTTCTGCTGGTAGCCGTGAATTTCTCCGACCAGGCCCGCACCCAGAAGATAGCCATCCCCGAACTCGCCATAGGTATGTACGGCATCAAAGAGGGGACAAAGCAATGCGTGGAACTGATTTCCGGCGACAAAGCGCGCAAGACCGTGAGCGCGTCCAGGCCGTTCGATGTCGACCTCGGGCCTTGGGGCGCGGCCGTGTGGAAATTCAAAGCCGCCGCGGCCTGCGGCGTGAAAGCCCGCGCGACAAAATGACGGGCCTCGAAAAACTTGGCGTTTTCCAAGGCTCGTTACGAGAATAATGCCTAACTTTGCACTACCATTTTCAAAACTATATATGAACGCTCTGTTACCCCCTATCAAAGTCTTTGCCGGCACCAAGTCGCGCTACATGGGCGAGGAAATCTGTCAGGAACTCGGCATCGAGCTTGGTAAGATGAACATCCAGCATTTCGCCGACGGCGAGTTCGAGGTGTCGTTTGAGGAATCAATCCGCGGCTGCGAGGTATACCTCGTGCAATCGACATTTCCCAACTGCGACAACCTTATGGAACTGTTGCTGATGATCGACGCCGCCAAGCGCGCTTCCGCGAAATCGGTAATCGCCGTGATGCCATACTTCGGATGGGCCCGCCAGGACCGCAAGGACAAGCCCCGCGTGTCTATCGCGGCAAAGCTCGTCAGCGACCTGCTCGTAGCCGCGGGCGTCGACCGCGTGATCACCATGGACCTCCACGCCGACCAGATCCAGGGATTTTTCAACGTGCCGGTTGACCACCTCTACGGTTCCAGCGTGTTCCTCCCCTATATCGAGAACCTCCATCTCGAGAACCTTGTCATAGCCACCCCCGACGTAGGAGGCGCCAAACGTGCCAACAATTACGCCAAATACCTCAACGTACCCCTGGTACTTTGCCACAAACAGCGCGCCAAGGCCAATGTAGTAGCCTCAATGACGGTCATAGGCGATGTCAAGGATAAAAACGTCATCCTTATCGACGATATGGTAGACACCGCCGGCACCATCACCAAGGCCGCCGACCTCATGATAGCCAACGGGGCGAAAAGCGTGCGGGCCCTCGCCTCCCACGCCATCATGAGCGACCCGGCGACAGAGCGCGTCAACAACTGCGCTCTCGAAGAAATCATCTTCACCAACTCGATCCCGCTCCACAAAGACTGTCCCAAGGCCACGATTCTCTCGGTAGCGAAGATGTTCGCCGACACCATACGCCGCGTCCACAACAACGAATCCATCTCCTCCCAGTACCTCATCTGATAACACAACAAATAAAGAAGACCCGGGCGCCATTTGAAATGGCGCCCGGGTCTTCTTTATTTGGGAATACGAGCCGGGAACGCGTCAAGCTATGATACACGTCGTCGGCACAGATTATTGAAGTGTTCCGGCCTCAGCCTGCTGGATCATGTTCTTGTCGGCAGTGATGTAGATCTCCACGCGGCGGTTCTGGGCGCGGCCGGCGGCTGTATCGTTGGACGCGACATAGTCGGCCATAGGAATACCCTGCGAGGTAAGGCGGGTGGGAGCGACACCGGCGTTGGAGAGATAGCTCATGACGGCGGCGGCACGGCCGTTGGCCACGCGGGTGTTCACTTCCATGGAACCGGTGTTGTCGGTAAAGCCATAAATCTGCACGTTTGTGTCGGGGTTCTGGCGGAGGGAAGCGGCAAACTGCGAGAGATCGGTCTTCGCGCCCTGGCTAAGGGTTGTGCCGTTTGTCGGGAACAGGATGCCGCCGGGGAACGTCACGCGGATAGCGGTCAGACCGTTCTGGTCTTCGACCGTCTGCACCTGCGCGTCTTTGAGCTGCTTTTCAAGTTCGGCCTTCTGCTTGTCCATCTTCTTGCCGATAAGAGCGCCGGCACCAGTGCCGACAGCCGCGCCGACAGCCGCGCCGATAGCTGCACCCTTGCCGCCGCCGATGAGCGCGCCGATGCCGGCTCCGAGCGCGCCGCCGCCGCCACCGCCGATAAGGGCGCCCTTGCCGGTGTTTGTCATAGAGCTGCACCCTGTCAGAAGCATGCCGGCGCAGAGCATGCCGGCCGCAATAGTCTTAACTGATTTCATTATAGTTCTCGTTGTTATGGGTTAATAATTAAGTATCTCTGTATGCGCCGCCTTCGCGGACGGTATCGGAAGCGACTCGCGCCCCCGCTTATTTAGTAACGCCTGGCGGGAAACGTAAGTCTGCAAAGTTAACACTTTTTTCTGAAATTTGTTAACCGATGCTCCCGCCTCTCGGATAAAGGCCGCTACATCTTGTCAATAAAAACAGCCGGTAGAAAATTTTGTTAAGGGGTTTGCGGAAATCCGGCGGGAATTTCGTAAATTCGCATCGAGTTTAAACGCGAATATTCATTTCGCGAATCACCATAACCGCGAATCTGTATGTCGACTTTGTCACCATGGAAAGTAGGGACTTCTAAAAAAACCGTTCTGCTGTGCCATCTCGGCGCGCTTCTGGCGGTAACAATGTGGGGCGGATCATTCGTAGCCACCAAAGTCCTGATCAATTGCTCGCTCGGCCCGGTTGAGATATACATCTACCGATTCATCCTCGCGTATCTGCTCATGCTCGTCATCTGCCACGACAAGCTATGGGCGCGCAATTGGCGCGACGAGATGCTTTTCGCGGTCTGCGGCTTATGCGGCAGCTCGATATACTTCATAGCGGAAAACACGGCTGTCGAATACACACGCGTCTCCGACGTTTCAATGATCACCTCGCTGTCACCCCTGCTGACGACACTGCTCATCGGAGCGCTGTACCGAACCGAGCGTCCCGGCAAATGGGTGTATATAGGATCGTTGATCGCGCTCACCGGCGTGGGATTCATCGTGTTCAAGGACGGCATGCCTGAGAGCGGTTCAGAAGGGACCTCCGTATACGCGTTCATCGGCAACATGCTCGCGCTCGGAGCTTCCCTGTCGTGGGCGATATACTCCCTGGTTTTGCGCAAGCTCAACGCGCTGTATACCGCCCAGTTCATCACGCGCAAGACATTCTTCTACGGCCTTGTGACAGCCGTGCCGTTCTGGCTGTTATCCAACGAGCCGGTTTCCCCAGTCGGCAACATCATCCGCCCTGAGGTGCTCCTTAACCTCGGTTTCCTGGGTATCTGCTGTTCCATGCTCAGCTACATACTCTGGGCAAAAGTTATGGGCAAGTTAGGCGCCATAACCACGAACAACTATCTTTACATACAGCCGATCGTGACCATGATAATCGCGGCGGTGCTCCCGTCGCTCAACGATCCCATAACGCTTCTGAGCTGTGCCGGATGCGTGCTGATCATCGGCGGCCTGTGGCTTGGCGACTATATGACCATGCGCGAGGGTCGGAAACTATGACTCCCGCTGGGTGAACCCGTCAGCGAACCTCCACGAACCCGACCTGGAACCTTTGCCCTTTAAAATGGCGGCGCAGTCTCAGCTCCACCAGGTTGTCACCTTTGGCAAGGGGAACCTCAACAGGTTCCCGCATCCAGTAAAGCTGCTCGTTAGTGTAGGGAAGCTCCTCCTCGGGCTTGGCCCATGTGTTGTAATGATACCTGTAAGTTTCGGGTTCATCCCATTCTCCTGGCGAGACAGGCACACCGTTAATCGCCACCGTGCCGAAATTGGGCCAGTTCCCCCGCGCCGGGATGCCGTCGGAAACGCGGTTGGAGCGCGCGGGCGCGTCAAAACCGATTTTATACCTGATGACCGTATCCCTCTCTGACTTTATAACGCGGGTAACCCGGCAATCCGCCGGAATGTCGGCAGGTATGCCCCGCGACGCGCAAAGCGCGTCAAGATCAAGCACGTCGCCATACGCGGTGAATCTCACCGAATCCGAACCAGAGCTTATCTCGACTTCCCACGGAGTAGCGTGCACAGGTTCCCAATAATCCATCTCGCCATCGTTCCTGCGCTGCTTATGCGCCGCCATACGCTCCTGGAATCGCTCAAATAAAGCCATGGCACGGCTATCCGGCCCCGGTATGACCGTCCCGAGCCATTCATCCGCAATCTTTCCTCCGTTCCAGAATCTTTCGGCAAACGTCATAATGCCGCCAAGCATTCCGCTGTGCCGGCCTACAAGGTCCTTATCCCCCACCCTTACGTCGTTCCATAGGCACAGGATACCGCCCAGCGCGTCAGAACCGGATTCGCCCGTTCCGCAAGGAGTATGGAAATATAGTTTGGCTGGCATCAGTAGCGGATCATAGTAATTGAGGTATCCCATTCCTGAATCCACAAAGGGCACCCCCGCGGGATATGCCATTTTTCCCGGGTCACCGTCGCGCCAGAACTGGCGTATCGTCAGGGAATCGACCGCGAGGCCTGGATCCCACGAAAGCGTCTTGCGTCCGTCGCGGCGCACAATATCCTGCGCCCATTTCATGAATCCCTCGGGATCCGCTATTTTGACCTCGTCAGAACCGATGTGTATGTACGGGCACATTTCCGCCGGAATCTCCTCGAAAAATTCAGCCAGGCACTCTTCAAGGACCTCCATCCCCTCAGGCGAATCCATGGGGAACCCGAACGCTGTCTTGAAAAAGTCGCTGTGCCCGGGCATGTCAATCTCCGGAATGACCGTTATCCCGCGCTCGCCGGCGTAAGCTATGACATCGCGGATCTGGGCATATGTGTAATACGCGCCCTGGTCCCTGCCAGGACGTTGGAACTTGCCATCATTAAGCCGCGGATGACAACGGCTCTCTATGCGCCAGGCCGGCTTGTCGGTAAGATGCCACTGGAACACGTTCAGCTTGTACTCTGACATTACATCGATAAAACGCTTCACGCGTTCGACCCCGACAAAGTTCCGTCCGTCGTCATACATGAATCCCCTGACTGGGAATTCCGGATAGTCTGTGATCCGCAGCTGGGGATAAGTCCCGGCGGAATCGCGCAACTGGTCAAGCGTACGCAGCGCCCAGATCTCACCGCGCCTGTCGGCCGCGGTTATCGCTATACCCGCCGGCGTGATCGACAGAGCGTACTGCTCCGGGCGCCAGGCCGGCGGCACATCGTAAGAAACCGCCGGTTCCGGATTGGACGGCGCCACTCGGCCTTGGCCCAGAACAGTTATCTCCTTAGGGTGCGGAATCAGGCCGTATTCAGCCGTCAATTCATCCGAATACGCTCCGACCGGAGCCGACAGGCTTACTGCCGCGGCTACAAAGATTCCAAGGCCTTGTCTGCGACTCATTTGGTTATGATGTTAATACACTAGTGTCCCATAAAAATGGGAGCTAGTTAAAAATTAAATAAATTTGGTCC
>CAJTRT010000055.1 GCA_910579105.1 uncultured Muribaculaceae bacterium
GAATCAGTCCTAATTTTTTGAGACCTCAAAAAGTTTTATCGGACAGCAATAATTTCGATTCTGAAAAACACTTGAAAAGATGGGAAAGCCCCACGGCGCACAACCTGGAGAAATACGTCAGGCTCTCAAATGACAACACCAACGTTTATTTCCACACCCCCGACAAAACCCTGCTGTCAATCTTCCACATCCCCGATCCAGCGGAACCCGTCACCAACAACCAGGCATATCTCGATTATTACCGCCGCAACCTCCCGGAGGTCACCCAAAGCGAAATCGAGGTCCCCGCACTCGGCCCCAACGTGATATACAACGATTACACCTCGTTCATCGATAAAATCCGACTATTAATCGCTTTCAACGATTAAGCGCGGGGCGGACGCACGGGCCGTGCGTCCTTACATTTTTCAGTCAATTATTTGAAATAATCTCGTTACGGAAGGTGAGCGGGGTCTTGCCGGTGGCGCGCTTGAAGAGGCGGCTGAAATGCTGGGGATAATCGAAGCCGAGACTGTAGGCGATCTCGCTGACATCGCGGTCGGACGAAGCGAGGCGGCGCTTGGCCTCCTTCACGAGGTGTAGGGTGATAATCTGTTGCGGGGTGCTCCCGGTCTCTTTCTTCACAAGGTCGCTGAAATAACCGGGAGTCAGATTTGCCTTCTCGGCGAAGTACGAGACACGGGGCACCATATCGACCGACGCGTCCGCCGCGTAAATTCGGTCAAGTTCTTTCTCGAACGCCGCCACTACCGACGAATTGACCTTATGGCGCGTTATGAACTGGCGGTCATAGAAACGGTTCAGATATTCCAAAAGCAACTGGATGTTGGCCGACAGCAAGTCGGCCGAATGGGTATCGACCGGATGCTCCAGCTCACTCTTTATCTTGTCGAGGCAGTCAAGGAAAATAGAGCGTTCCATTTCCGAAAGGTGGAGGGCTTCTTTCTGCGAATATCCGAAGAAGCCGTATTTTGAGATGGCCGAGCCAAGCGGCGTGCCGCATATGAGGTCGGGGTGGAACATCAGTCCGACCACGTCGGGGTTTACCGGATGGTTGCTGCTGTCAACGTCGATCACCTGGCCCGGAGCGAAACTCACGATAGTCCCCTCCTGGTAGTCGTAATACTCGCGTCCGTATTTTATGGTGCATCCCACACCGTTTTTCAGAAAAATGGCATAAACGCCGTATTTCAGCGTGCACCTGTCCAGCCTCCTGGTGGCCTCCTTGAGGTCAATCACCGAAACGAGCGGATGACGGGTGGCAAGCCCGTAGATCTTGTTATAGGCGTCAATCGAGTCGAGCGTTATGTTTTCCTGTGGTTCCATGCTGCGAAGTTAGCTTTTATTTCCCGGATTATCACAACCATCCTCGATTTTGGTTGGCAGAACCTAAACGCAGGTAACCGGGGACAAAGGCACAGGAAGCCGCGACAGAAATCCCATCGCGGCTTCCCGAACCATATTTACCTATGTGCTTACCTTACAGTCTTAGTTGTGCGGGTGGTACCGTCAGAGAAAGTTTCCACCACTATGTTGACCCCCTGGAACGGACGGGAAGAGGCCATGCCTACGGCATTGTAAAACACGCGGCCGGTCACCTCGACAGCCTCAAGCCGGCTGTCGAGAGAGGTCTGAATATCCATCTTCGACGCGGCGCTCAGGCTCCCGTACTCGTTAACGGCCTTCACGCTGTAATTCGCAAATCCGGTATCGGAGCGGGAAGAGGGAAGGTACGCTGTATCGGCGGTAATCCCCACCACGTTGTCGCTTCCGTCAATCACGAGGTAGCAGATGGCGTAATCGGAAGCGTCCCACGTGAGGGCGCCGGTACCGTCGACCCTTACGTTGGCCGGGGCGGCTACCGCCTCGAAGAACTTGCGGGGGTTCCACCCGTCGGTTCCGGCAGTGACGTTCTCATAAGTGTACACGGCGGCCTCCTCGGGCGTGAGCACGGCCTTGCGCTTCTCTTTCTCCGTCTGGTTGTCAACCTTGTACTCGGTGCGACGGTTCGAGAGGTCAATCGGATTCCCGTCGGCATCAACGCTGTTGTATTCGGCGAAGAGCTTGGGGGCGATATGCCACTCGCTCCACCCCTCTGCTGCCACGTCGGTCTTGAAAGTGGTGTTCAGGAACACGGCCATAGGCTCGTTTGTCCAGGCACGGCCGAGCTTGTGGTTGCTTCCGGGGCCGTCGAGCACGCAGCGGTCGATCACATAGCCGTATTTGGTGCCGGCCTTATGACCCGGCGCGAGAATCACGGAGCCTGTCGCACGGGCCTGGTAGAACGTGGTGTTCTCCACATACACGTCGCCAGCGCCATAGAGGTAGTCGACGGCGCCCTCTATCCAGCAATTGTTCACATAATGGCGGTCAGAGGCGTTCTTGACGTCGGTATACCAGGTATCCTGGTAGGAGCGGAACTTGCAGTTATTGTATGCCTGGCGGTCGCCGGCGGAGTGCATCGCCTGCCCCATGGGACCCGACTGCTTCTCCACGCCGAACGAGTTATAGAAGGTTATGTTCTCGGCATAGAAGTCGGAGGCTTCAACCTGCACCACGCCGTGGTGGCCGTAGGCCGGCGACGCCGGGTTGTTGGTCGAATACTCATAACCGATGTCGGAGCTTCCTCCGTTGTTCACCCAGAACTTGATGAACGTCTTCTCCTTGTCCTGCCCTATAAGGTGGATGAACGGCTTGGTCTTCGGAATAACCACGAGTTCCTCGTATTCGCCGTTCTTTACGAAAATCAGATACGGGGAGATGCGTCCTTCCGGCACCGCGTCGACAGCCGCCTGCACGGTAGTGAAATCGCCGCTGCCATCCTTCGCGACCACCGCGTCGAAAACGCGGGCTTCGGGTCTGGGGCGCTCCATAGTAGTGAATGAAATCCGCGTTGCCGGGAAGGCGTTGCCGCTGAGGTCGGTGATAGCGCCTTCGGGTATGTCAAGAGCGTACTGTGTGCCGTATGCGAGACCCGAATAGGGGAAAGTGACAGTCTTGCTGCCATACGCGCCTTCGAGCACCACGCCGTTGAGGGTGACATCGCCGCTACCCGCCTTGACACGCTCGTCGAACGAGAGCACGAAGTTGCCGCGCGCCGAGGCGTTGGCAGATCCCTCGGCCGGCGAGCTTGACAGCAGCACCGGGGCGTTATGGTCGTCAACGCTTGCGACATCGCCGTAAACCACTATGTCGGCAAGGTAGAAGCCCTCGGTGTCATTGGAGCCGGGAGTGCCGAGCAGAGGGGAAGAGGTATCGCCGATCCAGCGCACATAAACCGCGCCGAGGCCGTCGGGCAGAGTGGCATCGAAGGGGAGCCACTGATTCTTGGCCGCCATGTCGAGGGTCGCGAGGTCGGTGTAGTTTGTCCCGTCGGTGGAGTACTGCAACTTCTGTACCGAATGCACGCAGTCGTTGTCGGCAGCCGCCAGGGCGTGGATCCTAATGTTTGTGTATCCCTCGGTGTTGAAGCGTGCTACGAACGACCTCGGATTCCCCATATCGGCATAGTTGGTGTAGCGGCGGATGCAGTTGGTATCACCAGTGCCGAAATTGCGTGTGGAGCCGCCCCAGTTTGTGGTAGAGCCGTCACCGTTATAGATGCTCAGCAGACCGGTGTTGTCGGTCGTGAACGCGTAGTCGGCCTGACGGTTGCCGCGGGGTTCGGAAACCGCGAAGTCCCAGGCCACGATGAAAGGCACCACGTCGAACGCCGCTTCGATAGTCTTGTCGCCGTCCATAGTCACACTCCTGGCGGCCTCCGCCGAGCCATCCTCCCAGTAGAGGAAGCGCGTCACAGAATTAGGCACCACGCTGGCGACGACCTCGGTCCCGGTCTCATATATCCCGTTGACAGGCTCCGGTGTGAGCTTCACAGCGCCCCACTTGGCTCCGTCGCCCGCTTTATCAACGGCGAGGGTGTAGGTGTCGACAGCCGAGAACACGCCCGTAAGCGCCGTTTCTGCCAAGATATTGAATGAATACGGGTTGTCGGTCGACACGGTGTTCCCCCCGGCGTAGCGCCATTCCTGGAAACGGTAGCCGTAGTTGGCCGTGGCGGTAGCGGTCACCTGGTCGCCTGCCTCGTAGACAGCCGAGGCCGGACTGACGGTGCCCCCGTTTTCCGGCAGCGCTGTGATTGCCAGACTGACAGCCTCGCTGACGGTTTTGAGCCAGCGAGGGTCGCCGATAATGCCTCCCGTGGTCGAGGCTGTCGCCAGCGGCGAAGTCGAGACGATGGTGAAGTCCCCGGCGTCGGGGTTCGGGAAACTCAGCTCAGAAAGGCCCAGGCCGTCGAGCGAAAGATCATTGACGGTCTTGTCGTTGATATTATAGTCGCCGTAATCGACAACCAGGTTGTTGGAGGCTACGAGCCTGCCGCTCGAGGCTTGAACCACGAACGGTATTACGCCGTCGACGCCACCCTTGTAGATGATGTTGTCGGTGAAAGTATAGACCGATTCCGGGCCGTACTTCTTCTCGACCTTGGCCAGCGCGCGGTCGTTCGACTTGCCCCAGCGGTAAACGGTGTTGTTCCTGAACGAGAAATCCAGCGCATTCGCAGTGTTGGCGGTCTGCGGCATGAAGAAGCTCTCACCATTGGAATAATTATAGAGAGTACTGTTGGAAACGGCTACCTTCTTCACCGTATGTTTGGGGTACATGAAGTTCCACCCGCCGCTGCCGCAGTCGCGGATCACGCAGTTGTCGAACACGATTTCCTCTATCGCGCTCCCCTCGCTGCTTGTGCGCAGGAAGCATCGTCCGATGTTGGCCACCTCGCAGCCGCGGAGGGTAATCGTGGCTATGTCGCCATATTTGTCAAGGTTGATGAAATAGGAGTCAGTGATCGATATGTTCACCCCGTCGAGTATAATTCCCCCGCCGGTGAGCGCGTTGTCGTTGGCGCGGAACAGGGAGGCGAACCTTACCTCCGCGCCCGGTGCGGCCTGGATTGTCAGGGTCTTGCCGGAAGGGAACGTGAGCGTGCCTCCGTAAGCACCCTCCGACAGCACGAGCACGTCGCCGTCGGCGGCCTCCTTGTAGGCGTTCTCGAACGTCGACGGGCCGACCTCCACCCGCGCGGCCGTCATCGACAGCGCCGCGAGCAGCGAGATTGATAGCAGTTGTTTTCGCATGGTATAAAAAGTTTTATCGGACAGCAATAAAAAAGTTTAGAAACGTTATACCGCGAAATTAGGCAGCCCCTCGCGCCACACCGGTTAAATTCGGCTCATTCTCCCGTAAATTCGGCTCATTCCCCCTCCCCCGACAATTATTCCACCCCTCCCGGCGAATACAGACAGGCGCCGCGTCAGCTACTGACGCGGCGCCCCGGATATAAGTTATTGCCGGCTGGCTTAGAAGAGATAGGCCAGCGTGACGGTCCAGAAGCGGTTCTTCGAATCGTAAAGAGCCTGGTCGCCGGAAGCGTTGTTGGTTATGCCGAGGCCGTAGGAAGCCGCCACCTGCACCTTGTCGACAAACGACAGGCCTATGCCGAAATTCCAGGCCAGATCATAGTTCTTCTGCTTCATATCCTTCACTGTGCGCTTCGACACAAGGAAGGAGAAGTCGGGTCCGGTGGTCAGGAACGGCGATACGAACTTGCCGATCACAGGCAGGCCGATGTTGTATTTGAGGTTGATGGGAATCTCGATGAAGTCGCTCCCGACATGGGCGCTCTGCGTCTTGTCGTCAGCGGCGTACATATGGAGCGAGCGGTGGGTGTACATCACCGACGCGTCGAAGCCCAGGTTGATGATCGGAGCGATGAATTGCAGCATCACACCGCCTGTGAACCCCGCACGGTTGTCGGACTTGAAAGCGTCCTCGTTGAATTTCAGCGAGTTGATTTCCGTGCCGACCTTAACGCCGAATTTCAGCGGACCCATAGCGGAAGCCGAGGGAGCAGCCAGCCCGAAAGCGATCGCCAGCGCGGCAAGAATGCATTTGATTTTTTTCATAGAATAGGAATTTTAGTTGTTATGGTGGCAAAGTTAGCACTTTTCCCCCGAAATCCCCACTCCTTAACAGAAAAAACCGCCCCGCCGACAACCAATGGACAACCCCGAGAATTAGGACAGGGCTAATAATCCTGCCCCTCATCATATGTGTCTATGAGATTCTGCAATTCAGCCTCGGACGGCAACAGCTTCGCGGCTTTCCCTGAAATGAATTCTTTGAGCTGATACTCGGCAACTCCGAGTGGCTGGTTCATCCCCCGGAACGTCCATTCAACAACCGTGTCATCTTTCGACTTGCAAATCAGCAATCCTATCGTGGGGTTGTCATCAGGCTGCTTCATCAGTTCGTCAACTGCCGAAACATAGAAATTCAGTTTTCCAGCGAAGTCCGGGATGAACGGCACGACTTTCAACTCACAGACGATATAAGATTTGAGCCTCGTGTGATAGAATATCATATCGGGAATGAACGTCTGACCACCTGGCATCGTCAATTCCATCTGACGGCCGACATATGCGAATCCTTGTCCTAATTCAAGTAGGAATCGAGTGATATTTGCCGCAAGTTCATCTTCCAATTGCTTCTCGGTCGTAATTTTCTTGTCGATGAATCCGAAATCATAAGGGCTTTTCAAAATCGCTTTTGCGAGACCGCTATATGGGGCGGGCAGCTTTTCATCGAAATTGGTAATGGCATGGCTTTGTTTCCCATATAGGTTATTATCTATCTCAACGCCAAGTTCAGCCCGGCTCCAACCATTCCGTATGGTTTCCTCTATATAGAAAAGAGCCTCATCAACTGAATGGGAATGAGTAAATATATATACATGATGTTTCCATGGCACCATCCCGAAGTCAATCGGCATCTCAAATTCGTCACCAGCTTGGTGACGAATTACATCCTCTTGATTATAAAACTCATACCACCGTTTGGCATACTTGATGTTAGTGACTGAAAAACCTGTCTGGCCGGGGAAAGCCGTCTTGAGGTCAAGGCTGAGGCAGTCAAAGAACGCGCTTCCCCATTTGGCGGCCTCATGAAGCCTTGAAATATCTCGCCCCATACCCCAGTAGTATTCCAGCATGGATGTGTTGATCTTAATAGCCGCTTTTATCTGCGACTTTCGGAAACGCTCTTTCAACGTGCTTAGAAGCCTTGCATACTCCTTTCCCGCAATGATAGTATCGCGTTTCACAAATGCCGGTTTATTGTCTGTCCTTGCCATATCCTATTTTAACTGGTGCAGGCCGAAATTGATGTTATTTGGTCTTTAAAACCTATTTGGCAAAGTTAATCATTTTTCGCAAGATTAATAGCTCTTCCACGCCAAGTTATCACAGTACGACAATTCCATACCTAAAACACTGAAATTTTCGCGGCTCTTGCGATCCGCATACCGCTCCGCAAGGGAGCTGGCAAAAACCACAAAGCTGCCGGGGGGGAGAAGTCAGTGGGCGGCGGGGAGGGAGAAGGTGAAGCGGAGGCCGCCGGTGGGGATGTTCTCGACGGTGATGGAACCGCCCATGGCGGTTATGATGCGGCGCACCAGGGGGAGGCCGAGGCCGGGGCCGCCGCTCTTGCGGGAGCGCCCGGGATCGACGCGGTAGAAGAGGTCGAAGAGCCGGCCGATATGCTCCTCGTCGACCCCGGAACCGTTGTCGGCGAAAGCGAAGAAATGGCGCCCATCCTCCTCGCGGAGCCACGAGAGCGACATCCGCGTGCCGCCGGAATGTTTCGCCGCGTTGTATACCAGGTTCAGCAGGGCGTTGGCCAGCAGCGGTTCGTGGGCCAGCACGACGCACTTTTCGGGAATCTCGAAGTCGAACTCCATGCCGTCGGCCATATGCCCCTGCCTGACATCCTCAGCCAGCCTCAGGGCCATGTGGTGGAAATCAATCGGCGCGACGGCGACGCGTCCCTGGTTTTCTTGCAGACGCATCACCATGCCGACGTCGCCCACAAGGGTGGTCAGACGGTCGGTGTTCTGCTGCGCGCGCCGCAGGAACCTGCGCCTGGTCTCCTCGGGCATGTCGGCGTCGTTCATCACCGCGTCGAGATACCCCTTTATGATTCCGACCGGGGTGTTCAGCTCGTGGCTTATGTTCATGCCTATCTGGCGCTCGTGGTAGATTTTCTCCTGCTGGGCGTGGATTTTCTCGCGGTAAAGCGCCAGCAGGTCGCGCGAGACGTCGCCAAGCTCGTCCTTCGAGAACTGCCATGAGTCAATGTCGTCGGGTAGGTTGTCTGACGACACTGCCCGGGCGAAATCCCTGAGCGTGTAGACGTTGCGGCACAGCGCCCTCACACCGAAATATGCCGAAACAGAAGAGACCAGCCCGAGCAGTATCACCACGATCCACACCATCGGGTCGATACGGAGAAAGTCAATCACCTCCCCCTCGTACGGGAGGGCGGCGAACGAATGTATGCGCCCGTCGGGACTTTCGCGGGAACATATCATACTCTCCTTGTCGTCGTAGGCCATGTCGCGCACGGTAGCGTTACCGCAGTCGTCCCACAAAGCCGCCAGCTCGGGCTTCATCTTCCCGTCGCCGTCGTAAAGGACGATCGTGGCTTCCGGGTTGTCGGCTATCATCACACCGTCGTCGTCGTAAACCGTGATACGCAGGGGGTCGAGAGTGGTGTTGTTGGTGAAGAGCCGTATGAAATCAACCGTTTTCTGCAAGTCCACGCCTCTTTCGTAAGCCCCGACCACGGTGTTGTTGACATTCAGCAGACGGTTTTCCAGATTCTCCTTCTGGCGCTGCTTCTCGTGGCTGACGAAATAGAAAATCGTTATGCCGATAATAAGCCACAGCAAACCCACCAGCGGGAAGAATAGCTTCCAGTGAAGTCGTAAAATATGCTGTCTCGACATACGCGTGTGTGATTTTTATCCCGTTGCTGAAACGTCCGGTGTATGTAATTTCAACAAATCCAGCTCCCGATGGTTTAGAGCCCCGCGTCAGCTGCGGGTGACGGTCAGACCGGTGCGCGAGAGCGACATGTCGACCATCCTCGCGTTGGGGCGCAAAGGGTTGGCTGTCAAAACCGCCTTGACGCGCGATGCCGCGTCGGGATCCTTGGCTATCATATAGAGGTAGCCTCCGCCGCCGGCGCCTGGGAGCTTGTAGCCCAGGCAGAGGTCGTCGACAAGGGATGTCAGGCGCGCCACCTCCGGCGGGTTGGTTCCCGGGTCGATGAGGCAGTTCTGCCGCCAGGTCTCGCGCACGAGGGAACCTACCGTCTGGAAACGGCACCGTTGCAGGGCGTCATACATCTCCATGGAGTGCTCCTTCATGCGCCGCAGCAGCCTCAGCTGCGAGCCGCTGTTGAGGAACATGTGGCGCACGATCTGCGCCAGCAGATGCTTGGCCGTGCGTGTTATGCCGGTGTAGTAGAGAAGATGGCAGGGAGCGTATTCCGGATCGGTGAACACCGTGTCGGGGAGCCAGTGGATCTGCGGCTCCTGTTCGAAGCCGGGAGCCGACTGCAAGAGCTTGACACCCCCTGTCACGCCGCCGAACTGGTCCTGCCAGCCTCCGCCCGTGGTGAGCAGCTGCTCCAGGACGAGCGTGCGGCGGCAAATCTCGGCCTTGTCCCACGCCAGCGAGCAGAAGTCGCTGAGCGCGCCGAGCACCGTGGCCGCGAGTATGCTGCTCGTGCCCAGGCCGCTCCCGGCCGGAATGGCGGAAAAGAGGGTTATCTCCAGGCCGGAACCGAACTCGGCCAACTGCTCGCGGAGCGACGCGAACCGCGAGGAGCAGAACCTCGGGTGGAACCCGGCGAGCGCGAGCGCCGCCTTAGGTATGGAGAACGGAGAGCCCACGCGGTGGAAGTCAAGAATCTGCTCGTAGGTGTCGATATGCTCCTCCGCACCGAGGTCGATGCTGCGGCACACCACGCGAAGCTCGCGGCAGGGGCGCACATAGGCCTGCAACGGCTGCTGCCCGTTGAGGTCGATCGCGAGGTTCACCACGTTGCCCCCCTCGGCGAGGCAATAGGGAGGGGTGTCGGTCCAACCTCCCGCTATATCTATGCGCACCGGGGAGCGGCTCCACACTATCTGGTCGTCGCAGACGGCCCTGACGGGTGTCTGCCTGCTTTGCAGAGCCGTGGCGGTAAGCCCCTCGCGGAGGAGGGCGAAAGCCCGCTCCTCCATCGCCGCGGGGTCATCGCCCCGCGCCCGCAGCACCTCCGCGCGGAACATCGCGTCGGTAGCACGCTTTAAAAGCGGCTCGGCATCGCCGTCGAGCGGCGCGGGCATCGCGCATCCGCCGGCCGCGAACTCCCCGGCCGCGTCGAGGAGGTCGGTCTGGTAGAACACGCTGTGGCGGTGGTTGACCGCGAGCCCCTCCCAGTTCTCCCTGCGGAAAACCCGGCGCTGCGCCACGAGGCGGTCCAGCCGCGCTATGTCGGAAATTCGTTCGGCGCTGATAAGCTCGAGACCGTCGGGAAGCGCCTCGCCGCGGAGCATAACCGCGGCCAGGCGGCCAAGCTCGGCAAGCGAGCCGCTTACCGGGAACCGGGGACGCGTCTGCTCCTCGCCGGCAAACTTGTCGTCGATGCCGTAGACGCGCAACGCCCACCGGTCGTCGCCGATGGGAACCATGTCGACACACTGCCCCGGCGCCAGTTCAAGCGCCCAGTCGTTGACGGGCACGCCGGTCACTATGTTGTCGCGGGTGAGCCTCCACCCTTTCGCGACGTGGCTGTTCTCCACCCATATGTTCGCGTTCCCGGGGGTAAAGGGGAACTCCACCCTGGCGTTCTGCACGAAGAGCGACGGGTGCGGCTTGCGGTCGCGGTGGATGATCTGGCGCTGGTCATTTACGAGGTTCTGCACGGCCAGGGTCGAGGATATCATCTCGCGTCCCGTGCCGAAATGGTAGAACTCGCCGCCGTCCAGCGGCACGAGCGCCACCGTCAGCGAGCGCAGCTCGTCGTCCTTGATGTCGGGGTCTGTGCCCAGGGCCCGGCCGAACTCGCCGTAAAGGTCATATTCCCTCAGCTCCCCGCCGGCTCCCGCGGAGCGGCGGCAAAGCAGCTCCACGGCGCGGTCGCTCAGGAGCCACACGCCTATGTCGGTCAGGAAATAGCCCGTCTGCAACAGCTCGGCGAGCTGTTCCGGCGAGGGCTTCTGCAACATGCGGCAGAGCGCCGCGGGGTTCTCGCGGGTGCTGTAAAACACTCCGTGGTTCCTGGCCACTGATGCCGGAAGCCAGAGGCCGTAGCAAACCACGTCGGCATCCGGCACCTCGGGGAGCCTCTCTCCGGCGCGGATATACACGTCGCCGCTGACAACCATGGTGTTGAGCCCTTTCGGGGCGCGCTCCATAACGCGCTCGTAAAGCGGGAGCTGCAGGTCGAGCAGCGTCTGGCCGAGCTTCTGCCCGCGCTCCCAGCGGAACACCGGCACCGGGGTCAGCACCTTCCCCGAAGGAGCGTAGGCCGGCATGCGCCTACCCTGCCCCCCGGCGTGGATTATGATGCGGCGCTCGCGGGGAAGCCAGCCGGCCATCGCCTCGGGGGCATAGCCTTCGGAACGGGCGCACTCCCGGAGCACCCACGCGGTTCCACCCCCGCTGCCGAGGCGCGAGCCCACGGGGTCGTTTGTGCAGAAATATTCCGAAGCCGGAAGACCGGTAATGTCGTGGAAGCACCCCACAAGGTTCGGGGGGAGCGACAGCAGCTTTTTGCTCATTGCGTCAGGATGGTTTTCTTTGCCGCGAAGTTACCAATTCCGACCATAATAAGCAAACGGCTGATCCCGCGCCCAAATGGACGCGGAATCAGCCGTTTTATAAAAACATTGCCGGGAACGTCAGCGGAGCACCGATAGGGCCGCCTCGTAGTCGGGCTCGTTGGTGATTTCTTCCACGAGTTCGCGGTATATCACCTTGCGGTCGCCGTCGAGCACGATCACGGCGCGCGCCAGCAGTCCGGCCAGGGGGCCGTCGACAAGCTCCAGGCCGTATTTCTCGGCAAACATAGGCGAGCGGAACGCCGAGGCCGGAACCACGTCTTTGAGGCCTTCGGCGGTGCAGAAACGGGCGGCGGCGAACGGGAGGTCCATCGACACGCAGAGCACCACGGTGTTTTCAAGCGACGATGCCTCCTGGTTGAAACGGCGCACCGACGCGGCGCACACCGGGGTGTCGAGCGAGGGGAACACGTTCAGCACCACGCGCTTCCCCTTGAAGTCGTTGCAGCTGATTTCTTTCAGCTCCGGGGTCACGAAGTTGTAGCACGCGGCCTTGTCGCCGACCGCCGGCACGTCGCCATATGTGTGGCAGGGAATCCCTTTGAAGTAAACAGTTTCCATATTGTCTTTAAGATTTGAGCAAATTATAAAGCATTATTCAAGAGCAGCCGGCGCGGTCAAAGGGCGGCGGCTGACTGTATAACGTCGGCGGCCAGCGAGTTGTTGAATCCGAGGATTACATTGGCCACTTTTCCGTCCTCCCCGACAACCATTATGGCGGGAAACGACACCGCCCCGCAGTCACGGGCGAGCGAACGGGCCGACATAAGCACGGCCTCGCCGGGACGAAGTCCCCCGGTCAGTTCATCTATGCGGTCGGCATGGCTCCCGGTGAACGCCATTATCAGCCGCAGCTCCCTCGGAGACATCGCCGCGGCGGAACGGAGCGCCGCGACTGTCTCGGCGGCCAGCCCGGCGTCAGGGTCGATCAGGGCTATCACCGCGGGAGACGGGAATCTATCCCCTTTTGTCCGGGCATACCGCTCGCCGGTGGGTGTCGGAAGAGAGAACCCGGGCATCGGCTCCCCCCTGAGGTTCTCTATGGAATAGTTGCTCTCGCGGTATTTCTCGAACACCTCCGGGAACCGGTGTCGCAGCGCCTCCTCCGACCCCGGCAACCCGCCTTCAGCGGGATTTCCCGGATATTCGTATTTCACGACCACGAGCTGCTCGCTGATTTGCCCGGGGTTGAACTCGTTGTCAATCATAACCGGCATGGCCGTGGTCCCGTCGAGAAGCAGCCTCATCACGCGCCCCGTGTACCCCCTGACAGACTGGACTGCGGTAACCGCCGCCATACGCCTCCCGCCCACAACGGTATCCGGGTTGAACCGCAGCGCGACGAGCGAGTCCCCCGCCATGCGCCGTAGCGTCGCACCGATTGCCTGTGGCAGGAGGTCGACGAACTGGCCGTTGCGCTGAACGCCTCCGCCGCGGGTGAGGAACGGAATCGAGTCCCACTCGAAATGATACTCCTGCAACCTGCGGTCGCGGAAACGGTAGTGGTGGCCGTCGAAATATGCCAGGAAGCCCTCCGCGAGCCCGCTCGGCGCGGGCAGTTCCCACCTGATCAGGTAGTCGGCCTCGCAGAGCGAGTCCCCCTCGGCCTTGTCTGCCTCGAGGCACACCTTGTAGACCACATCGTCCTGCGCCTGTGGCAGCGTCACGGCGTAATCAACTTCCGCCGCATACCCCCTGGCGTTTTCCAGCCGGCCGACAGCCTCGTCAAACGACAACTGTCCGCCCGGCGTTGTTTCCGCCGCCCCGCCATAAAGGCACACGCAAAACGCCGACAGCCCCGCAAGGAGCCATCCGCGCCATCCGTCCGTCAACTTCCTTCTCATAATCATAAGCACAATGTGATGTTACCAGTCCAACACCCGGCCCCCGCCGAAAGTTCACCGGGGTTCGTAGCCACCCCCACCCCGCGAACCCGCACCGCAAATATACGCGTTTCCAGGGAGCACTTGCCAATTGAACCTACAATTGAACCTATACGGATGGCTTGGGGGCGGATTTCGGGGGATATTTTTGGGGAATTGGAGGGGATTGGCTAAATTTGTGGGTTGAAAAGCGTGTAAGATGCGAAAATTGTTCATTTCCTGCATATTAGCCATTGCGGCGGTGACCGCGGACGGAGCGCCCCCGGCATGGGTGGGCGTCAACGCCCCGCGGCCTGAGATAACGCAGGAGATGGAAATGGAGTCGCAGACGGAGATTGTGGTGCGCGACGGTGCGATATACCTGTGGGTGGCGAAGCCTACCACGGTGAAGATTTTCTCCATTCTCGGCCAGCTCATATCCTCGGAAAACCTGCAGCCGGGCCTCCACCGACTGCGCCTTACCTCGCGGGGCATCTACATCCTACAGGCCGGCTCGGTGACGCGCCGCGTAACCCTGTAACCTGACAGTCACCCAACTCACAAGCTGGCAATGCGGCCATATAAACCGGCAACGGCACTGGTGGCTCAATTATCCGACAGCCGGGCGACTTTAAGAATCTGCCGGCAAAGGGATGTCGTAGAACTTTCATCTGAATTGTAGGGACGCACGGCTCGTGCGTCCGCTAATAAACTGTTAGTCAGCTAATAATCCGTTCATCAGCTGATGAACTGTTAATCAACCCCGACAACTCGGACGCACGAGCCGTGCGTCCCTACAATTTGG
>CAJTRT010000056.1 GCA_910579105.1 uncultured Muribaculaceae bacterium
ATTGAATTTCAATAATTTCAAAGTACTCTTATGATTTTTTAGTGGACACTAATGGTTCATGGTATATTAGACTGGGTTTAATATTTGGTCGCAAAAGTAGATAAAAATTAACAGAATTTACCTGCCCAAATGTTAATGATAGTTAATTACGGGCGTCTTTAACGCTTTGCCGGTTGTGACGATGAACGATTTCACGCGAAACACGCGTCTCTGATTTCGCTTTGCCACCACGCGGTTTTGTTTGGCGGTTATGCGGAAAAAGCGTAATTTTGCCTGATATACCGATGAGACAACGGCGCCGCGGCGCCCGAATGACGAATGATTATGCGCAAAGTCAGACCAAAGAAGGCCCTTGGCCAGCATTTCCTCACCGACCTTGGTGTCGCGGAGCGTATCGCCTCGACCCTCGACGCGTTCAACGGCCTCCCGGTGGTCGAGGTCGGTCCCGGCATGGGGGTGCTTACCCGTTTCCTTGTGGATAAGGGGCACGCGCTCGACGTGGTGGAAATCGACGGCGAGAGCGTGGACTACCTCCGCGAGGAGTTCCCCGCGCTTTCCGACGACCATATAATAGCGAAGGACTTCCTGACGCTCGACCTCGGATCGCTTTATCCCGGGCGCGAGTTCTGCGTGATAGGCAACTACCCCTATAATATATCGTCGCAGATCTTCTTCCACATACTGAAATGGAAGGACCAGTGCGTGTGCTGCTCGGGAATGCTCCAGAAAGAGGTGGCGGAGCGTATCGCCGCCAAGGAGGGCACGAAGGCCCGCGGCATACTGAGCGTGCTGTTGCAGGCGTGGTACGACGTAGAGTATCTCTTCACCGTAGACGAGCACGTGTTCAATCCGCCGCCAAAGGTGAAGTCGGGGGTCATCCGCCTGACGCGCAACGCTGTTACAGAGCTGGGATGCGACCCGGCGCGGTTCAAGACCGTGGTGAAGACCACCTTCGGCCAGCGCCGCAAGACCATACGCAACTCGGCCAAGTCGCTCCTCCCCCCAGGGGGGGCGATGCCCGAGTCGCCGCTTATGGCGCTCAGGCCCGAGCAGCTTTCTGTGGCGCAGTTCGTGGAGCTTACCAACCTGCTGTCATAGGCCTCGGTCACATTTAATTCTTAGTAAATTTAAGGTGTAGGTTTAAAGGCGATGAAGGAATTTGACGAAGAGCAGCTTGACCAGATCAAGGAAATCATAGGGCGCCGCGACGACGAGGCGGCCCGGACGGTTCTCGCCGACCTGCACCCGGCCGACATAGCGCAGCTGTACAACGACCTGAACCTTGAGGAGGCCGAATACCTCTACCGGCTGCTCGACGACGACAAGGCCGCCGAGGTGCTGATGGAGCTCGACGAGGATGACCGCCGCAAGCTCCTCAGCGGCATGGAGCCGGAGGATATCGCCCGCCAGTACATCGACCATCTCGACACTGACGACGCCGTCGACCTGATCCAGGACCTCGACGAGGAGGACCGCGACGAGGTGCTGTCGCACATCGACGACGTGGAGCAGGCCGGCGACATCATCGACCTGCTGAAATACGACGAGGACACCGCCGGCGGCCTCATGGGCACGGAGATGCTCGTGGTAAACGAGAACTGGTCGATGCCCGAGTGCATCAAGCAGCTGAGGATGCAGGCCGAGGACATGGACGAGGTCTACAACGTCTATGTCGTTGACAACGAGGACCGGCTGCGCGGCACCCTGCCGCTGAAAAAGCTCATAACGCACCCCTCTGTGTCGAAGATCAGGAACGTCATGGAGACCGACCCGGTGGCCGTCAAGACCGACATGCCGCTCGACGAGGTGGCGATCGATTTCGAGAAGTACAACCTGGTGGCCATGCCGGTGGTCGATTCGATAGGGCGCCTGGTGGGGCACATAACGGTCGACGACGTGATGGACCGCGTCCGCGAGTCGTCGGAGCGCGACTACCAGCTGGCCTCCGGTCTGTCGCAGGACGTGGAGTCGGACGACACGATCTGGCAGCAGACCCGCGCCCGCCTTCCCTGGCTGCTCATCGGCATCGCCGGCGGCATCGGCAACTCGCTGATACTCGGTAATTTCGAGCAGGGGTTCGCCACCAACCCGGCAATGGCGCTCTTCATACCCATGATCGGCGGCACGGGTGGCAATGTCGGCATACAGTCGTCGGCCATCGTGGTCCAGGGCCTTGCCAACGGCTCGCTCGACATCAAGGAATCCGGGCGGCAGATACTGAAAGAGGTCGGGGTCGGATTCATCAACGGCCTGATAATATCGCTGATAGTGTTCGCCTATAACGCTTTCAGCCTGAATCCGTGGAACCCGACGACGCTGGCGGTGTCGATCTCGCTTATGGCGGTTGTGCTATTCGCGTCGATATTCGGCACGTTCGTGCCGCTGACTCTCGAAAAGCTCAAGATCGACCCCGCGCTTGCCACCGGCCCCTTCATATCGATCACCAACGACATCATAGGCATGCTGATTTATATGCTGATTTCCAACGCGCTGATGCAGGCCCTTTGCTGAGATGTACCAGATATTCCATTCGGTCGAGTTCTATGTGGTGCTGACGGCGGTCGCCGCCCTGGTCGTCGGGGTGCTCTGCGCTCCCTCCGGACGCGGTCCGGCTGAGACTGGCTTCCTGACGGGTTACCTGCGGGAGAGCCGCGTCGGCGAGCCGATGGAGCCGGGAATCCGCGTCGAATGTCTCGCCGACGGCAACGTGCTGCTCACCAGGCACGGTCTCGCTGACCTGACAGACACGGCGACGGTCGCGCTGGCCGTGACCCGCGCGGGGTTCGACATATCGATCGAGGAGCGCGTGACCCCGGGGCGCGGCGGCGAGTGGATCGACACCGCTACCTTCATCCTCCCGGGCCTGGGGCAGGAACGCTACCATCTGAAATACAACTCCCGGCCCACTTCCACTTTCGCCGCGCTGACTTTCCGCAACACCCCGGGTCTCAAGGCCGAGCGCAGGCTCGCCTGACCCGTTGCCCGCGCGGACGGCTCCGGTACCTGGGTTAAGCCTCATTAAGGAAATTTTTCCCTATTTTTGAGGCATAAATGATTGACAGAGCCAAAATTTTCGTATCTTTGCACCCGAATAAAGCCGTCTGTCCGGAAAGGTTTGCGTAATCGCCTGAAACAGGCTGCGATAAGAAATACAGATTAACGAAAACACCAACATACTTTTTATTTATCGACTATGACTAAAATTGGTATTAACGGATTCGGCCGCATCGGTCGCTTCGTTTTCCGCGCTTCCTGCAAGCGTAACGACATCGAGGTAGTCGCCATCAACGACCTTCTCCCCGTTGACTACATGGCCTACATGCTCAAATACGACACCATGCACGGCCAGTTCGACGGCGAAGTTTCCTTCGACCTCGAGAAGTCCCTCCTGATCGTCAACGGCAAGGAAATCCGCGTAACCGCTTGCCGCGACCCGAAAGAAATCGCCTGGAACGCAGTCGGCGCTGAGTACGTCGTTGAGTCCACCGGTCTCTTCCTGACCAAGGAAAAAGCCCAGGCCCACATCGAGGCTGGCGCCAAGTACGTCGTTATGTCCGCTCCTTCCAAGGACGACACCCCCATGTTCGTCTGCGGCGTGAACGAGAAGACCTACGCCGGCCAGCAGTTCGTTTCCAACGCTTCCTGCACCACCAACTGCCTCGCCCCCATCGCCAAGGTGCTCAACGACAAGTTCGGCATCGTTAACGGCCTGATGACCACCGTACACTCCACCACCGCTACCCAGAAGACCGTTGACGGCCCCTCCATGAAGGACTGGCGCGGCGGCCGTGCCGCTTCCGGCAACATCATCCCCTCCTCCACCGGCGCCGCCAAGGCTGTGGGCAAGGTTATCCCCGAGCTCAACGGCAAGCTGACCGGCATCTCGATGCGCGTTCCCACCCTCGACGTTTCCGTTGTCGACCTGACCGTCAACCTCGAGAAGCCCGCTTCGAAGGAGGACATCTGCGCCGCCATGAAGGAAGCCGCCGCCGGCGAGCTCAAAGGCGTGCTCGGCTACACTGAGGACGCTGTCGTTTCGTCCGACTTCCTCGGCGACGCCCGCACCTCCATCTTCGACGCCAACGCCGGAGTTTACCTGACCCCCAACTTCGTGAAGGTGGTTTCCTGGTACGACAACGAGATCGGCTACTCCAACAAGGTGCTCGACCTCATCGCCCACATGAAGAAAGTCAACGGCTGATAGCCGTCACGGCTTTAACGCATAGGGAGGCGGCGCCATGACGGCGCCGCCTCTTGTGTTAAAATCGGTTAACAGATTGGCCGAAATGAAGTTTTTGGTTAACTTTGTAACCATAGTTTAAGCTGACGGCGGCGTTTAGCTACGGTGGCGCTGTTGGCGAAAAAACGACCAAAACGTTATAAATTACAGATTTTAAAACCATAATTGCTGAATTATGAAGACCTTGCGCAAAATTGGGATGATGATTGCCGTTGCTTTCGCCGCCCTCGGCTTCACTGCCTGCGACGACGATGACGACGACGCTGTGGCCAACGCCTCCTTCGCCGGAACATGGAAGATCATCGAAAACGTCAACATCACCTCGACTGTGACCTCTCCCGACGTGGTTGTCGATTCCGAGAAGCCCGCCGCGCCCGTTTCGTTCGTGTTCAACGCCGACGGCACTGGCATTTTCAACTATACCGCTCTCGCCGAAGAACCGATCGATCTTGACGGCGACGGCGTGTTCGACGGCTCGGAACTCGTCACCAAGGAATTCCAGGGCGCTCTGACTTATACCGCCGCCGCGGGCGATAACGGTCTGACCAAGCTCGACATAGTGCTCCAGGCCACTGAAAACTACAAGGAGGTTACCCTCGCCACACAGTACAGCATCAAGGGCGACCTTATGTATCTCTACCTGAAATATCCCCAGTCGCCTGACGTGCTCCGCAAGCAGTAACGCCGGTGGCGGGAGCCGCGCTCCCGGAGAAACATAAGAAGGCGCTGTGTCTGATTCAGACACATCGCCTTCTTTGTGCCCGGAGGGGGGATGGCGAGTGGCGTTATCGCATACGGCGCGCGGGGACGCGGGTATAACTTCGCGGAGTGTTTTTCATAGACGTATTGTTTTTTCAAACCTTTAATTCTTTAAGACTATGGACAATGGGAGAAGAAAGGCCGCCACGGCACTGGCGAAGGCCGATCCCGCGGCTCTGGCAGCGGCGGGATTCCGCACCACGCGGAAAATCAGCGAGATCATCGTGCACTGCTCCGCGACGCGTCCCGGGCAGGGGTTTACCGCGGACGACATCAGGCGCTGGCATGTCAGCGAGCGCGGTTTCAGCGACATCGGTTATCATTTCGTGGTGGAGACCGACGGGACGGTGTCCGTCGGGCGTTCTCTCGACCTGGCCGGGGCGCACTGCCGGGGGCATAACGCACGGTCTGTGGGAGTGTGCTATATGGGTGGAATCGGTGACGACGGGTCGCCGGCAGACACGCGCACAGCGGCGCAGCGCTCGGCGCTCGCCGCGCTCATAGGCGCTCTGGCGCGGTCGTTCCCCGGGGCGCTCGTCCGTTCCCACCGCGACTTCGCCCGCAAGGCGTGTCCCTGTTTCGACGCCACGGCGGAATACGCGGGCTTCCGCGTTCTACCCGGCGGTGTCAGCTGAGCGGGCGCTGCGGCGCTCCGCGGTTCGGGGTGGTGCGGGCCGGTTGTTTTTTTGAAGCGTTTTCGACGGAGTTTCGATTTATTTCGTAAATTTGTGCGCCATAAAGGCACAAACTCTCTATCGAAGCATCTATGACCAAGCCTAACCCAAAACTCTGGCTCTACGCCAAGGATTATCTGATCATTATTTTCGGAATCGCCCTCTACGGCCTGGGATTCTGCGCCTTTATAGCCACGGCGCCCGACAAGGTGGTTATCGGCGGCATGGCCGGCCTGAGCCAGGTGGTCGACATGATCACGATGGGGTTGTTCGGCTTCCATGTACCCTACTCGGTGACGATCTTCACCGTTAACTGCCTGATGCTGATTATGGCGTACAGGATCGTGGGGCGGACGTTCGTTGTCAGGACGCTTTTCGGCGTGGTAGTGATCACGCTTATGTTCGCCGTGTTCCAGCCGCTGTTCAAGCAGCCGCCGGTGGAGGGACAGACGTTCATGGACGTGATAATCGGGGCGGTGCTCTGCGGTCTCGGAATCGGCCTGGTGTTCGTGCATAACGGCTCTACCGGCGGCACTGACATAGTGGCGGCCGTGGCATCCAAGAAGAGCAATGTGTCGATCGGGCGCGCCATGATGTATTTCGACCTTTCGATAATCAGCTCTTCGGTGCTGTTGAAATTCGTGTTCTACCCCGACTTCTCGTTCCAGGACTCGGTGCCGGCGCTTGTCTACGGCCTCATAACCCTGTTCGTGATTCCGTTCATGGCCGACATGATGATCAACACCAACCGCATGGCGGTGCAGTTCACGATTTTTTCTCCGAAATGGGAGGAGATCGCTACGGCCATCAACAACGAGGCGCAGCGGGGCTGCACGGTGCTCAACGGCATGGGGTGGTACTCCAAGGCCGAGGTGAAGGTGCTGCTTGTCATGTGCCGGAAGATCGAGTCTGTGACTATTTTCCGCATAATAAAGTCGATCGACAACGACGCGTTCATCACCCAGGCCCAGGTCAACGGCGTTTACGGCAAGGGGTTCGACGAACTGAAACTGAAAATGCGGCGCCCCGGCACCCACGAGGAGAAGCCGTCGCGTCCCGAACCCACCACCCGGATATTATGACCCCGAGGCTACCGCGGCACGCGCGGCTGGCCGCGCTGCTCCTGCTTTTCTGCATAGGCCGGAACTTCCGCGCTTCCGCGCAGGAGCTGACCTGGGACGTCGATTTCTCGACCGTGTTCGACAACCGCGAGGGCTCCAACCGCTACACCGACACCAAGACGTTCTTCTTCACCCACCTCGCGCCGGAAATCGGCCTGCGGCTGTCGGAGAAAGACCGTATTGCCGGGGGTGTGGTGTGGGACCAGCCGATTGGGTGCCAGTGGGAGGGCGCGCGGGTTTCCCCGACGCTCTATTACCGCCGCGTCGACGGCCCCTGGCGCTTCTCCATGGGAATGTTTCCCCGCCGCCAGCTGCGGGAGGAGATGCCCTCGTTCCTGTGGTCCGACTCCCTTAGCTACCACCAGAACAATATCCGCGGCGCCCTGGCGCAGTACGAGCGCCCCGGCCGCGGGTTCTTCGACGCGTATGTCGACTGGCGTGGCATGCAGACGGCCACGCAGCGCGAGGCCTTCAACATCGTGTTCCACGGACGTTGGCACCCGCGCCGCGGAGGCATACTGTTCCTTGGCGGCCACGCTATGATGAACCATTTCGCCCTCTCGCGCGAGAACAAGGATGAACAGCACATAGTGGACAACTTCCTGGTTAACCCGTATCTCGGAGTAGACCTCACCCGCAAGACACCCCTCGACTCCCTGCAACTGCGCGGGGGGCTGCTGCTGACGGTGGAGCGCAACCGTGCGAACCCCGATGACGCGTGGGAGACACCCTGCGGCGGATGGCTGGAAGTGTATGCCCGGTACCGCCGGTTTGGCATAAAGAACAGCCTGTACGCTGGCGGCAAGCTCTTCCCTTCCTATCTGTCATTCGGCCCGCTGCTCTACCAGGGGGAGCCGTTCTACCGCTCCTGCCTCTACAACCGCACCGACGTGTGGGCCGACATAATCCGCGGCAAGTACGTCGGGCTCCGCGCCTCGCTCGACTTCCACGTCACCGCCGACGCCTTCATCTTTTACCAGCGCCTGATCCTGCGCGTCAACATCGGTTCCCGCAACCTCCGCCGCCCGCCCGTCCGTTTGTAACCCGGCTAATCGTCGTCATCGTCATCGTGGTCCCAGAATGGGCTCCAGGGACAGAATGGGCTGAAAATATTGAAGGGGTCGAAGAAGCCGTCGCCTTGGTTGTCGCCGCAGTCGCAGTTGCCGCCATCGTCACAATCGCAGTTGTGGCGGCTGTTGTTGTCGCCGCCAAAGAATATCGAGTACCAGAAGTGGTAGTAAAACATCTTGCGCAGAAAGTTCCAGAATGACATGGCGGTGGAGGCTATTCAGAGGGGGGCTATTCAGAGGGGGAGGTAGTCGCAGGTGGAGGTGGAGAAGCGGACGTGGCGGCCGGGGAAGAGGGAGGGGAGGCCTTCGGGGTCGGCGGCGAGCGCGGCGGGGGTGCCGGTCACAAGTATTGAGAGGGGGGAGTTTCCCTCGGATGCGAGGCAGGGGCTTCCCTCAGCTTCCGCCTCGGGCACGACGCTGGGAGTGGCCGAGGCTACGGTGGTGTTGCTGGGAGATGACGAGGCACCGAGAGTGTTGCGGGTTGAGGCGGGAGTGGCGGGCTTGACGAGCCAGAGGCGGGTGGAGAGGCGGACGGCGGGGGAGATGTCGTGGGTGGAGAGGAGTATGGCTCTGTTTTTGCCGGCGGCGAGGTCGCGCAGGAGGGAGAGGATCTCGATGCGGGAAGCGGCGTCGAGGAAGGCGGTGGGTTCGTCGAGGAGCATCACGGGGGTGTCCTGCGCCAGGGCGCGGGCTATCATGGCTTTCTGGCGCTCGCCGTCGGAGAGGGTCGCGGTGAGGCGGTACGCGAGTCGCGTGAGGCCGACGGCGTCTATGGCTTCGGCTATGATGCGCCGGTCGGCGGCGCTATGCCGCCCAAGGGGCCCCGTATGGGGGTAGCGTCCCATGGCGACGAGTTCCTCGACGGTGAGGCCTCCGGCCGCGGCTTTGTCGGTGGTCACGATGCTTACCAGGCGGGCGCGTTCCATGGCGGACAGCTGCGACAGCCGCTTGCCGTTGACCTCCACGTGCCCGGCTGTCGGCCTTAGATTCCCACACAGCGCTTTCAGCAGGGTTGACTTGCCGGAGCCGTTGGCTCCGAGGAGCGAGACCAGCTCGCCTGGCCGCAGCTCGGCGCGGAGGCCGCGGAACACGTCGCCGCGCCCGGGGTAGCCGAGTGCCAGGCGGTCGAGGCGGAGTATGGGAGTGGTGGCGCTCATTTCGTGGGTCAGGCTTTTCACCGCATATATGAGAGGCGGTCGCGGTTCAGGATCACATATATTATCACAGGTACGCTGAGTACGGGCGTTATGGCGTTGACGGGGATTAGGCTGCCGCCTCCGAGCCATACGCTCAGGAAGGCGCAGAGCAGCCCTACCGCGCCGCCGAAAAGGAGTGTCGCGGGGAGGAGCGAGGCATGGTTGGAGGTTCCGCAAGCCATGCGGGCGACGTGGGGCACTACCAGTCCGAGAAACCCGATCGGGCCGCAGAAGGCGGTCACCGCCGCGGTGAGTATGCCCGACAGGGCGAGCAGGGCGTTGCGGGTCGAGCGGATGCCAACCCCCATGCTGGCGGCATACACATCGCCCAAAAGCAGGGCGTTCAGGGGCTTGACGAGCAGGAAGCAGGCGGCGGCGGGGAGCAGCACGGCGGGGGCGAATACGGCGAGGCGGTCGAGGGTCACGCCTGAGAAGTTGCCGAGACCCCAGATGACGTAGGAGTGGACTCCTTCTTGGGTGGCGAAGAAGTTGAGCAGGGATATGGCGGCGGATGCGAGATAGCCGATCAGTATGCCGATTATCAGCAGCACAATCGACGAGCGCACCAGTGTTGAGAACAGCAGCAGGGCGGCCAGCACGGCGGCCGCTCCGGCCAGCGCTCCGCCGAGCAGCGCCGCGAAATAGCCCGCGGAAAGGGCGGCGCCCCCGAAAAGGAGCATAAGCGCCGCGACCCCGAGGGAGGCGCCGGTCGACACGCCGAGAATCGACGGCCCGGCCAGCGGGTTGTCGAAAACCGTCTGCAAGAGGAGGCCGGCGAGCGCCAGCCCGGCTCCGGCGAGGAGCGAGGTGAGTGCCATCGGCAGTCGCAGCTGAATGACGATAAGCCGGGTCGCCTCTCCGCCGTCTCCACCGAGCGCCCGCCACACATCGGCCGCGGGTATGTCGACCGTGCCGGTGAACAGCAGGGCGGCGAACAGCGCCAGCGACGCCGCGGCGGCTGTCGCGCATGCCGCCGCCGGGCGGCTGATCCGGTGTTGTTTGCCTGGCAGAGTCATATCAGTGTGTCTGCTTGAAGTATCTCAGGTTGGCGGTGTCGCCGGAAAAGATCTTCGCGTATTCTTCCAGAAGCAGCTCCGGGTGGAAGGGAAATTCCTCGTAAAGGGTGACTTTATGGGTGTCGGCGGAATATACTCCTTTTGTCTTGAAGGCCTTGATCTGTGAGTTGAGAGGGTATACCTCCCTCAGCCCGGCGAGGGTGAGGTCGGAGCCGTATGTCCTGACGATCCATATGTCGGCGTCGGCGGCCCGGGCGTATACGGCCGAGAAGTCGAGCTGGAGTGATCCGGAAGATTTGTCGGCCGCCCAGGGGTATTCGCCTCCCGCGTCGGTTATGAGGCGCGCCATATAGCTGTTCCCCCCGGGCACGAACCAGTAGCCCGAGGTAAGCATCTCGGTGAGCACCTTGGGGCGTTTTTCGAGCTTCGACGCCTTGGCGGCCAGGGCGGTGTATTTCTCCTCTACGGAGGCGAATATGGAGTCGGCTTCCGCGCGGCGGCCGTATAGAATGCCGAGGAGGCGGATCCATTCGGCTCGGCCCAGGGGGGTGGCCTCCATATAGTCGGCCATCTCGATAATGGGGATTCCGGAATTTTCGAGCGCCCCGTGGCCGGCGTTCTGCATCGGGTATAGGAGGAACGCGTCGGGTTTGGCGAGGGTCACTTTCTCCATCGAGGGGGAGAGCGACGAGCCGAGGTCAGCGATCGAGCCGTCGGCGATTCTTCTGGCGACTCGTCCCTTGAAATATTCGGCGTCGGCTACCGCGGCCACACTGCCGACGGCATCCAGCTCATCGACGGCTCCGGCATGGATCGCGGAGAAGATGGCCGAGCGCCGCAAAGGCACCCTGATCTCGGTCAGCCGGTCGCGCGGAGGCACGCTGTCGGGGCGGCCTGCGTCGCCCACCAGGAGATATGACGCGAGGAGGGCCGACGTGTCCCACGGATTCGTTATATCCACGAGGGTGGCGCCGTTGCCCAGGTCGCGCATGGCCAGGAGCGTGGCGCGGTGTGTGATGTCGGGGAACAGCTCGGCGGTTTCCTCTGCCAGTTCCTTGTCTCCTCCGGAGCAAGAGGAACGCAGCAGTGGCAACGATATGGCCAACAGCAGGAACAGAACGGCTATTGTTTTGGGAATCTTCATCGTGTGAGGCGCGTTATGGCGAAATCAAGCATGGTGTCGCGTCCGGCCAGGGCCTCCACTGGGTCGAGGTCGACGGCGCATCCCTCGGTGGGTTCCACGCCGAACTCGGTGAGGTTCCCCTCGGGGTCGCGGACCGGGGACGCTGAGAAGCGCACGCCCCAGCCGTTGTTAAGCTCCGAGTTGAACGGGATTCCCGAGCCGCCGCCGGTGGTGGATCCGGCGATAGTGACGTTGGGGAGCGATTTCATTATGGAGACAAAGTTGTTCGCGGCGGAGAAAGTGGAACGGTTGCAGAGCACCACGACGGGCTTGGCCCACATCACGCGCCCGGCGGGAGCCGGGTTGTAATAGTACTTGTACGGCTCCGAGAACTGGCCGTGTCCGGGGCCGGTTTTGTGGCAGATGGAACCGGCGAGGGTGCGTTTGGAGATGAAGCGGCTGACAATGCTCTCGACGTTTGTCAGGGAGCCGCCGCCGTTGTCGCGCACGTCGATTATCAGGCCGTCGGCCGAGGCGCAGAAGGCGAGTATGGCGTCCATCGCGCTGTCTCCCACGGGGTATGAGAATGAGGAGTAGTGCATGTAGCCGACGTTCTGCGGGAGCATGCCGTAGTTTATTCCTCCGAGAGTGCGGTAGTTGAAGTTGAAATAGTACTGCTCGACCAGCCGCGCGTCGTAGTTCTGCGGGTAGTCGCTCCACCATTTCTTATAATAGGAGGTCTCGAAAGGGGCGGAGAGGTTGGTGTGCCCGTCGCGGAGCTCGTCGAGCATGGCGGCGCAAACGCGGAACAGCTCCTCTCGGGTCATCCTGTCGGCCACCTGTGGGGCGTAGCGGGCGTGCACCTCGTCCCAGTCCACGCCTTTCTGCTCGAAGAAGCAGTAATGCTCGTCGAGGATGCTCCAGAGCTGCTCGAAGTTGCCGCGCGGGTTGTTGTCGAACTCCTCGATCTCGTGGCATGCCGCGAGGGTGAGCGCCACGAGGATTATGGGCAGTAGGGATTTCAGAAGGCGCATAGCTTAATAGAGGGCGTTTATGATGCGTGTTTCGGGGGAAGGGAGGCCGTGGCGCGGATTGAGCGAGAACCAGTCGCCGCAGACGCCGATCACGAACGAGAAGTTGTAGCAACGGGTCACGATGTCGTTGGCCTTGGTGGAGAGCGCCGACGACTGGAATCCGAGGCGCAGGTCCCACGGGCCCAGTCCCAGGTCGGCGGTGACGAGGTTGTCCCACCGGAAGAAGTTGCCCCACCAGGCTCCTTTCACCAGGCCGGAGCGGTTGCCGAGATACATCTCGTAGTAAAGCTCGTCGTACTGCGGCGAGAAGAAGATGCCGGTGACGGGGAGCGTCGACTGCCAGCGCACGGTGACCGGCATGCGGTCCATGCGGAAGCGCCACGCGGCGGTGCCGGTGAGGTTCACAGTCCAGTCGGCCTTCGCGTCGGCGGGATTGTTGCCGTTGCGCCCGTTGTAGACTACCCCGAGGTCTATGCCCGTGCTGCCGCCAAGTCCCAGCTGGAAACCGGCGGGCAGCTTCCAGACGTGGATCATGCCCCACGACGCGGCGAGATTGAGATACTGCATCGAGGCATTCCTGGCGGGGTTTTCGGCGCTGTTCATCTCCACTCCGACGCGGAGCTGCTGCCGCCATCGGTCGGGGCTGAACTTCATGGCCTGCGCGCGCTCGTAGCGGAAGGCGGCGTTCCACCCCTCGTATTTCAGCGGGGTGAGGTATGTGTCGGCCAGATGGGAAGAGCCGGCGGAGAGCATAAAGGCCGAGTTGACCGGGCGTAGCGGCTCTCGCGTGGGTTCCGCTGGTGGCTCGGCGCTGTCAGCCGGAAGCCACGCGGCAATGGCGGCGATCGCCGCGGCCAGGAGTTTGCGGGGCATTGGATTGTGGCGTTAGGAGGGTGATTGGCTCGTTCTGGTTGTCCGGGATTATTTGGCCGCGAACTTGCGCGCTTGTTCGGCAATCAGTTTCTCGTCGGAGAAGTAGTTTATTTTCATGGCCTCGCGCACGCGTTCGAGGGTTTTGGCGGCCTCGGCCCGGGCTTTCTCGGTGCCCTTGCGCAGGATTTCGTAGACGGCGGGGATGTCCTGCTCCCACTGCCTGCGCCGCTCGCGGATAGGGGTCAGCTCTTCCTCGAGCACCCCGATGAGGAGTTTCTTGACTGTGCCGTCGCCGACGCCGCCGCGGCAGTAATGGTCTTTCAGCTCCTGGAGCGACTTGTAGTCGGGGAGAAGCCGCGCCACCTGCTCGTCGGTCGAGAATGCGTCGAGGTAGATGAACGGGCAGTTCCCCTCGAGGTGCCCTGGGGAGTCGATGGTGAGGTGCTCGGGGTCGGTGTACATGCTCTTCACCTTTTTCGCAAGTTCCTTGGGGGTGTCGGAAAGGTATATGCAGTTGCCGAGCGACTTGCTCATCTTTGCCTTGCCGTCGGTGCCCGGGAGGCGCATGCATACGGCGTTCTCCGGCAGGAGTATTTCAGGCTCGACGAGGGTCGGGCCGTAGATGTTGTTGAAGCGTCCGACAATCTCGCGTGTCAGCTCGATCATAGGGGCCTGGTCCTCGCCCGCTGGGACTGTTGTGGCATTGAAGGCTGTTATGTCCGATGCCTGGCTGACGGGGTATGAGAAGAACCCCATGGGTATGCTCTGCTCGAACCCGCGCATCTTGATCTCGGTCTTTACGGTGGGGTTGCGCTGCACGCGCCCGACGCTTACGAGGTTCATGTAGTAGAACGCCAGCTCGGTAAGCTCCGGGACGCCCGTCTGCACGAAGATGGTTGTCTTTTCGGGGTCGATGCCCGCCGAGAGATAGTCGAGGGCGACCTCGATGACGTTCTGGCGCACTTTCTCGGGATTGTCGGCGTTGTCGGTGAGGGCCTGCGCGTCGGCGATCATCACGAAGATTTTGTCGAACTCGCCTGAGTTCTGGAGCTGGACGCGGCGGCGCAGCGAGCCAACATAGTGGCCGACGTGGAGGCGTCCGGTCGGGCGGTCGCCCGTCAGTATGATTTTTCCCATAACAAGATTCTAACAATACTTCGGTTATTTTTTGAGAATTTGTTAACGGCTCCGAGGAGCCAAGT
>CAJTRT010000057.1 GCA_910579105.1 uncultured Muribaculaceae bacterium
AGACCATCAAGATGAACAAATTCTCAGTCATGACTGCCCTTAAAACCGAAGCTGACTAAGATATGGCACAGATAGAACAATCATCCGGGGGCAAGAAGAAGAAAGGCGCCCAGAAAAAAATGTCAATCCACGTCGACTTCACCCCGATGGTCGACATGAACATGCTTCTGATCACGTTCTTCATGCTCTGTACCACCATGATCAAGTCGCAGACCCTGTCGATCGCGCTCCCCACCAACGAGAAGCTCGAGCAGACAGAGCTTCAGAAGGCCAAGGAGTCGGAGGCGATCACCATGATCCTCGACACCAACTACGACGACAACGGCGGCGTGAAGGGCAACACCGTGTACTACTACTTCGGCAAACCCGTCACAGAGTTCAACGGCGACCAGCTAGTAAGCTCCAACATCGAGGTTACCCACTTCGAAGGCAACGAGGGAATCACCCCCCGCGGCATCCGCAAGATCCTCAACGAGCGCAACAAGGACGTGCTCAAACAGGTTGAGGAGCAGAAACAGCTCTGGCGCGACAAGAAAATCACCGAGGAGCAGTTCCAGGAAGCGGCCAAGAAGATCCGTAACAACGACCAGCTCACCCGCCCCGTCGTAATCATCAAGCCGCTGCCCGAGGCATCCTGGGAAAGCGTGATCTCCGCGCTCGACGAGATGCAGATCAACCAGATCTCGCGCTACCAGCTCGGCTCGCTGACCGACGTTGACAAGGCCATGGTGTTCAACACCGAAGAGTTCAAGAAGACCCACAAGGAGTAATCGATGACAGTCTATATTAACTAACCGCAAAAAGAAGAATCAACATGGCAAAAGATGTAGATCTTTCATCGAAAGAATGGACCGACCTTATATTTGAAGGCAAAAATAAGGCGTTCGGCGCATACACCCTCCGCCAGCAGAGCGACCGCCGCCACAACCGCGCCATGATCATCGTGATCATCGGCCTGGTGCTGGTGCTCATCGGAGGTTACTTCTGGGGAATGTACAACGACTACCGCCGCGAGCAGAAGGAACTCGAGCTCCAGGCCCAGCTCGAACAGCAGCTCGCCGCTATGGAAGAGCTTCCCGAAGAGCAGCCCGAGGAAGAAATCCAGCAGGCGGTTGAGGAACCCGTGCAGGAAGAGGCTCTCCCCGAGGAGATCCTCAACACCATCAAGGATACGGAAATCGCGATTGCCGAGGACAACGAGGTAACCGAGGACATCACCTCCAAGGATGAGGTGCAGGAATCGACCGCGGCCGCAGGCGCGACCACGTTCGACCAAGGCACCGACGACCTTAACGTAGTGCGCGAGCACAAGGAGGAAATCATCGTCGAGGAGAAGAAAGAACCCGTCAAGGAGGAAGTCTTCACCGCCGTCCAACAGATGCCCCAGTTCCCCGGTGGCGACGCCGAGCTTCTGAAATATATCTCCACACACATCAAATACCCCACCATGGCGGCTGAGAACAACATCCAGGGCCGCGTGGTAGTGAAGTTCGTCGTCAAGAAGGACGGACAGGTAGGCGACGTGGTGGTGCTCCGCGGCCGCGACCCGGACCTCGACAAGGAGGCTCAGCGCGTCGTGAAGACCCTGCCGAAGTTTATCCCCGGCAAGATGAACGGCCAGGCGGTTGCCGTATGGTACACCCTGCCGATCAACTTCAAGCTCCAGCAGTAATTATTTCCCAAGCCGTCCCGACCCAGGGCTCCGGCCACACGGATAAAGCACAACCGACAATAGCGCGGCTCCGGTATCCCCCGGGGCCGCGCCTGTCTTATACACGCCTGCCCCATATAAGCCGTATTTGGGGAGGTGGAGAGTTTTTCGTAAATTCGCGCCTATAACAGGCCTCGTTTTTGTCGCCGCGAGCCATATGCGGCAGCGCGACCGGGGCAAAGACACGGCAAGACAAACAAACACATCATGTCGAATACACCCTGCGTCACAATAGTAGTGGCAGCCGGAAGCGGCAGCCGGTTCGGTTCAGAGATTCCCAAACAGTTCCTGCCGCTGTCGGGGCTTCCCGTGGTGTGCCACAGCATACGCGCGTTCGAGAAAACCCTTCCAGGGGGAATCGTCATAGTGGTGCTTCCCCCCAGGGATTACGACCACTGGCGTACCGTCGTCGATAACGCGTGCGCCAAAGCGGGTATATCCGAGCCCATATACGCGAAAGGCGGAGCGACCCGCTGGGAGTCTGTAAAGAACGGTCTGGCGGCCGTTCCGGCCGTTGTCCCGGCCGGAACGGTGGTCCTTGTCCACGACGGAGCGAGGCCGCTTGTCTCCGAAGCTGTCATATCGAGGGTCCGGGCGGCCTCACGCAACACCGACTGCGCCATTCCCGCTGTCCCTGTAACCGACTCCCTGCGCAGGCTCGACGACGGAACAGGCCCGATGTCGGAGCCGGTAGACCGCTCGGCATACCGGGCCGTGCAGACGCCGCAGGGCGCGACACTGTGGAGAATGAGAGAGGCCTATGCCCTCCCCTACTCCGAGACATTCACCGACGACGCGTCGGTGCTTGCCGAAGCCGGCTTCGAAAACCAGGTGCTCGTCGACGGAGCGGCAGACAACATCAAGATCACAAACCCGTTTGACCTCGCGGTAGCGGAATTGCTGCTTAAACGGAGCGAAACGCATTGAAGAACCTCCGCGACATAGAGCTGAAATTCGTCAAAGGCATCGGCCCGGCAAGGGCGAAACTCCTCGACGAGGAGCTGGGTCTTTCGACGGTCCACGACCTGCTCCGGCATTTTCCGAGCCATTACCTCGACCGGAGCAATGTGTACCGCATAAGGGATTTCGCCGGGGAGATGCCCGCCGTGCAGCTCCGCGGGCAGTTCGTCACCTTCAACGTTATCGGCGAGAGTGCCAAGGCACGCCTCGTGGGGCTGTTCACCGACGGCACATCCAACATTGAGATCGTATGGTTCAAAAGGATCAAACAGCTGCGAGACCTTTACAAGACCAGGGTTGACTACATCGTTTTCGGAAAGCCGCAGGAATTCAACGGGCGCTGGAGCCTCGTGCATCCCGAAGTCGACCCGGTTAATTCAAGCCAGGCGCAGGCGGAATTCCGCGGAGTGTATCCCCTGACGGAGAAACTGCGCAACCGCGGCGTTACCTCGCGCAACATATTCCAGTGGGCGCAGAACGCCCTGTCGGCCTACGGCGACAGCATCCCTGAAATGCTTCCGCCTGAAATCCTGGCTCGGTATCATTTCATGGGAGCCCGCGAGGCCGTCACCACCGTGCATCACCCGACAGACGCGGAGAAGCTGCGCCGAGCCCGTGAAAGGCTGAAATTCGAGGAGCTGTTCTACCTCCAGCTCAACATCAGGCGCTATGCCTCAAACCGCCCGGGCGCACTCCCGGGGATTTCCTTCCCCCGCATAGGACGGTTCTTCAACAGCTTCTACAACGAGGCGCTACCTTTTCCGCTCACCGAGGCGCAGAAACGGGTGCTGCGCGAGATCCGCGCCGACCTCGGTTCAGGCCGGCAGATGAACCGTCTGTTGCAGGGCGATGTCGGATCGGGCAAGACCATAGTGGCGCTGATGACAATGCTCATCGCTATTGACAACGGCACACAGGCCTGCATAATGGCTCCGACAGAGATTCTTGCCACGCAGCACTACGAAAGTATGCGTTCGATGGCTGCCCCCCTGGGGGTGAACGTCAGGCTGCTCACCGGCTCGACAGGCAGGAAGGAACGGGAGACTATCGCCCGGGAGCTGGCTGACGGCTCGTTGCACATACTCGTCGGCACCCACGCCGTGATAGAGGACAACGTGTCGTTCAAGAACCTCGGACTGGCCGTCATCGACGAGCAGCACCGTTTCGGGGTCGTCCAGCGCGCACGCCTTTGGGGGAAGAACGCGGCCGCCCCCCCCCACATCCTCGTAATGACCGCGACACCGATTCCACGCACCCTGGCAATGACCGTCTACGGCGACCTCGACGTCTCGGTGATCGACGAGCTTCCGCCGGGACGAAAGCCTGTCAGCACGCTGCTTCGCTACGACGACCAGCGGCAGAGCGTCTACCGCTCCATAGGGAGGCAGCTCGCCGCCGGCCACCAGGTCTATATCGTATACCCCCTCATTACCGAGAGCGAGAAGCTCGACTTGCGGAGCCTCGAGGAGGGGTACGAGCTGATACGCGGCACATTCCCGTCATACCGCGTCACATACGTCCACGGACGGATGAAACCGGCTGAGAAGGACCACCAGATGAAGCTCTTCGCCGAGAACAAGGCGCAGATTCTCGTATCGACAACGGTCATAGAGGTCGGCGTGAACGTCCCGAACGCCTCCACGATGGTGATAGAGAACGCCGAGCGGTTCGGACTTTCACAACTGCACCAGCTGCGCGGACGCGTGGGGCGAGGAGCGGCGCAGAGCTACTGCGTGCTTATGAGCAAGCGGCGCATCGGGGCCGACACCCGCAAGCGCCTCGAGCTGATGACCCGCACCACCGACGGCTTCGAAATCGCCGAGGCCGACCTGCGCGCCCGCGGCCCCGGCGACCTGGAGGGAACGATGCAGAGCGGCATACCCATCGACCTGCGCATTGCCAATCTGGCCACCGACGGCCAGCTCGTTCAGCTCGCCCGCGACTGCGCCGAGCAACTGCTCGACGCGGACCCGGCCCTCGCCGCTCATCCGGTCCTGGCAGCCGAGCTTCGAAGACTGTACCCCCGACCGGCCGACCTCAGCCGCATAAGCTGACGTGAAAAGAGTCCCGAAAGTTCGCGCACTCGGCTGTCGAATGCGCGAAACGCTGAATTTCAGCGAGAAAGGCATACTTGACAGACAAAAAAACTTCCCTCGCGGTAAACCGTTAAGATTTAGGCCTTTGAGAACCAGGATTGTTTGATCTGGCGCATAATTAAATGATAATTAGCATTATTTAATGCGTCGGAAGTTTCGAGATGACGTTATTTTTTCGTAACTTTGGCAACGCAAGGAAGAGGCGCGGGCCTCACCCCGCCGCTCACTCACAAACCTTAATTCGGAAAAGAATGGAAACAACACTGGTCCTCATAAAGCCCTCGGGCGTGCAGCGCGGCCTTATCGGCGAAGTCATAAGCCGCTTCGAGCGCAAGGGGCTGACGATTGTCGGTATGAAACTCCGGCAGCTCGACAGCAGGATTCTGCGCGAGCATTACGCCCACCTTGTCGACCGCCCGTTCTTTCCGTCGCTCGAGCGCTCGATGACGGCCACCCCGGTGGTATGCCTCGCCCTCCGGGGCGTTGACGCGGTAGGCGTAGTGAGGCAGATGACCGGCGCGACAAACTCGCGCCTCGCCCAGCCGGGCACTATCCGCGGCGACCTGGGCATGAGCGGCCAGGAGAACATCGTGCACGCCTCCGATTCGCCTGAGAACGCCGCCATCGAGGTGGCGCGCTTCTTCGGAGACGGCGAGATTTTCGACTATACCCCCTGCACCCTCCCGGCGATATACGATCCCGAAGAGGCCGCGTCGTAAGGCAACCGGCGACCGGGTCGAAATCAGGTTTGAGAACTAAAAGCAGACAACTAACCCCTTTAACACGAAATACGACAGGCCCCGAGCGGCCGAGCTGACAAAAACAGCACCTCTCCTCCGATCTTCTCCCATGCTTCAGAAAACAATCATCAGAATCACACTCGCGGCGGCAGCCGTCCTGACGGCCGCGTCGGCCTGGGCACAGAGCTACCAGCTCCCCTCCGCCCACAAGGCCGAGCACTCCGACCTTATCGCCCGCCAGGAAAACATAGGAAACCAGATTTCAGTAAAGGACACCCAGCAGTTCCTCGACCAGCTCTTCAAGGACGAGGAAGAGCCGGAAATGGACATCTACACCGAAGGGTGGGAGTCGAAACGCGTCAACCCCTTCAACGAGGCCGACGTTCCCTCATCCAAGGTAATTGACGTGACCAATTTCCATATGCCGACCCCCGGCTACATCACCTCGCCCTATGGCTACCGCAAGCGCTTCCGCCGGCAGCACAAAGGGGTCGACCTCAAGCTGCAGATCGGCGACACCGTGCGCGCCGCGTTCGACGGCCGCGTACGTCTCACCAACTTTGAGCGCCGCGGCTACGGCTACTACACCATACTGCGCCACCCCAACGGCCTGGAGACCGTCTACGGCCACCTGTCGAAATTCCTTGTGAAGCCAGACCAGTACGTCAAGGCCGGCGACCCCATCGCCCTCGGTGGCAACACGGGACGCTCGTTCGGAGCGCACCTTCATTTCGAGACCCGCTTTATGGGCTACCCCATCAACCCGTCGGCCATCTTCGACTTCGCCAACCAGACGGTGCACACCGACCAGTACACGTTCGACAAGCGCACCTACACCCAGGCCCGCAACTTCGACCCCGCCGCCAACCAGGCTCACGCCAAGGAGTTCCTCGCCTCACAAAGCTCGCACAAGGCCGCCACAACAGCTGCCAAAAGCTCGGGCAGAAGCTCTAAGAGCTACACCATACGCCGCGGCGACACACTCAGCCGCATAGCGTCGCGCAACGGCGTCACCGTCCGCCAGCTCTGCCAGCTCAACGGCCTCACCACCAAGTCTAAGCTCAAACCCGGCAAAAAACTCAAAATTCGCTGAAAACTCCGCAAATAACAGAATCAGACATAGATTAGTTATATATTTAGAAAGCGCTGTGTGGAATATCCACACAGCGTTTTTTTGGTGCCCGAACGGCATACAGAATCTATCTCGGACCAATTTTCCACACAAAAGACACATCCCATTTAACCCTACAATACCTGCCGTTATGGACGAGAAGGTATTTTGAAGCGGTATAAGATGTGTCGAGGTTCTGAATCTCTATGGCATCATATGGGAGCATAGCAGTTAGTTGGGTTTAGTCAGCGCGGAGGATGGCCGATTCGGAGGAGCGGTCAGGGCCGTCGTTTGTATGGCGGAGCTTCTTGCCGAAATCAAAGGTATAGGCGAGGCGGACATAGCCGTGTGACATCTCTGTCTTATCCCGTTGCTTTGTCAATCCGCGATAAACGTTCGACAATGCCCACGTTTCCGTAGTCGGTTTCAGGAAGAGATTATTGGCTCCTGCCTCAATTTGCCAGCCTCGTATGGCATATGATGCCGAGATTCCGTAGGTGTGGTCTGTTTTGATTCTGCCTCCGAAAGTAGAGTATTGTTTGGGACTGTCAAATCTGGCATTTATCGCCACATTGCCGATATAGTACGCCGCCCTTATTCCATAAAGGATATTGCTGGCTTTCGGCGCTTCCTCTCCCGGTATTTTGTCTCTTTGGTAAGAGTATCCTACGTTTGCCGAAAGGCTTAACTTGTTGGACGGGCGCCATGTCGCATCAAGGCTGGTGACGAAAAGGTGGAAGTCAGCGTCGGAACTCATCCTACGCAACAGGTAATGGTCTTCGATAGAATACACATATGCCGGGGAATCGTCCTGGAACACATATCTTGCGAAACACTGTAAATTTATCTTGCTTAGTCCAATGCCATAGACAATGGTGCCCATATAGGATTTCGTTTGCGACATCATCGGGTTCCCGACCTTGATTTCCACCGGATCCACCATCTGCATCGCACCAGTAAGCCAGCTCACCGGCGGGGCGGCCGTTCCGACCATGGCTTCCATAAATATGAAATCATTATTATGGGGCTGATATTGCGCCGACGCTGTAAGCCGTGGCAAGACTTTCCGATTCTTCTTATTACCTTCGACATAATATTCGGAGATATTAATCCCCGGCATGAGATTCGTACTCCACTTGCCACTATTAAACTGCCATGACAGCATTATTCGCCCGTCTGTTGAACGCGTATGCTGGGTGTTGGCTATATTTCCGGAATAGTCGGCATCGCTCAGCATGTTGTTGAACTCGGCTCTCGCAGCCAAAGTATGTTTTTTATTGATATTCCACAGATAACGCATATTAACCCTCTGCGAGTAGTTGTCCTCCTTGACATCGGAGCGTACTCCGTCGGCCTGCGCCTGGCTGTAAAGGTAGTTATAGGTGTTACGGCCGAGCCTGGCAATCACTGTTGCCTGAAAATGGTGTTTGTCGCTGAAATTGAAGTTGCCGAATAGTTTTATCGTGCCGGTATTGGCCTCGCTTGAGGTTTCCGACGAGGTTGCCAAATCTTCAAGGCCGGCTCTTGAATATGAGGTGGAACCGGCAGTACGATTTACCGGAGTAGCGTCGCGGTTGAATATGAGGTCGCCTCGGAGAGTTCGCTTCTTGTTGGCGTTCTGCACCTGGAATTGCAGGTATTCCGAATTGGAGCGCAGTTTGCCGAGTTCCGTGGCGCGGCTTCTCACGAGGCGTTCTTCAGGGAAATCTATCGTGTCACAGGCATATGTGTCGCCACCCTTGTAGGCGCCATAGTTCGCGCCGCCGAAAACGGTGTACCTGGTATTGCCGTTAAAAAATTTAGCCGTAAGGTCAAGATCGCCCTTGGCGAAACCGATGGTCTGGCGGGCGACGGCGTCAACGTATCCCCCGGAATCGCGCTCTTTAAGAATGATGTTAATGGCCGTTCGGTCCATTGCATACTCCCCTTTCGGTGTGTCGTAGTATTCCACGCGAGCCACATCTTTTGCCCGCAGCGACTGCACCTCGCGGAACGACGCCTCAACGCCGTTGATATATAATTTCGTATCTGAGCCTAAGGCGGTCACCGTTCCCGAGATTTGATCGACGTTAACGCCCGGAATCATAAGATTGTACAGCAATCCATACCCTCCGAACGCATGCTTAACCTGGTTCTTTGACGGGATAATGCGGTAACCGCCATCAATACGTTTCACCTGCTCGGCGGTGACGGTCACCTCGCCGAGTTGGTTGCTCTTTTGTTTCAGACGGATGTTCAATGGTCGCGCGTCGCGGCATTTCACGGTACCGCTGAACGGCTCGTAATTAAACGCTGTGACAATCAGACGGCACGAGTCAATATCAACATCATTGTCGAATGAGAAACGTCCCAACGAATCCGCGTAAACATTGAATTTAGCGTTGTTTCTGACATCGCTTGCCTCAATATGGGCCAACTCCACCGGGACTTCGCTCTCTTCGTCAACAATAACGCCTGATAAAGAGAACCCAAACACGGCTGCCGGGCAGAATAAAAGGTAAGCGGCTAATGCCAGCTTCATTATAAAATTATTTCGCATTGCCATACTTATCACCAAGTCGCCGGTTGAGCACGTGACTGGGAGCGTGTATTTTGAAAGTCTGATATCCATTGGTTATGAATGACAGTTGCAAATGTAGCCATTCTTTCACTCTATACAAACTTTTTAACTTCCATTAACTTTGTTTTTTCGCAAATAATGAATAAATTTTGAGTATATGCAAACATCAAACACCTACAAATAAATAATAATAAATCTGCCACTACGTTTGGGGCGTAACGGCAGATTCACTATTTTATTTAAGGGCCTGGGATTATTTCACTACCTCCTTGGAGATGTAGCGGGTGCGGCCCTGCTGGATTACCAGGATGTAGACACCGGGGGCTGCGGAGGAGGTGACGTTGGAGGGCTCGCCCACGCCGCGGGCCACGATGACGCCGGTCTCGGCATCGATGAGTGTCAGATGCTTGGGCAGGTTCGACTCGTCGTCGGTGCCGACCGTCTCAACGGCGACTTCCTGGCCCCCGTTGGCGAAGCGCTCGGCAACCTTGTTGGCACTCATCGCGCCGGAGTAGATGGCGAACTCGTCGAACGCTCCCATGTAGAGGTTGTTGAAGTTCACGTTCACGTTGCCGATCACCATCAGCTCGTCGTTGTCGGAGATGTCGCCGGTCGAGTCGGTCGCGTCGGCCATAAGCACGCCGTCGAGGTAGATTTTCAGGCGGCTGGTAGCGCTTTCACGAACGCAGACGAGGTGGTGCCAGCGACCGTCGAAGCAGGAAGCGGCCTCGAAATTCGACTCAGACTTGGTCTCGTTGTCGTCAACCGAGAATTTCAGCAGACCGTTTTTCAGCTCGATGCCGACCCATTTGCCGGTCGCGCCTGTCGTGGCGTTGGCGGCCATGGAGCCTTTATGGAAGAGGTATGCGGCATCGTCGGTCGATTTGAACCAGGTTTCGATTGTGAAGTCGGCGGTGCCTAACTGAATGGCGGAGTAAGCCTCCTGGGTGAGGTAGTCGGCAGTGCCGTTGAGCTGTATGGCGTTGCCAACCTGGCCCTCGACAATCGCGGGAGCGCCCTTGACGTCGGCCTCGCCGCTCACCTCGTTCTTCACCTTGCCACCCTCGACAGCCTCGAAGGGGAAATAGGCGAGTTTTTCGAGTACCACGGGTTCTGTAACTGTCATCATTCCTTCGAGGGTGGCCTCGGAGCTTTCACCCACTGCCTTGACAACGATCTTGTACGAGCCGGCCTTCGTCGGGGTTCCGCTGATCGAGAATGTGCCGGCAGCGTTGTCAACAGCCATATTGACCCCTACGGGAAGCCCAGTGGCGGTGACATTATCAGCGTAGGCGAACACGCCCTCGACAGCGGCAATCGGGAATCCGACCTCGACGCTCTGGTCGAGGCGACCGGCGGTGATTGACACGCGGGCATCGGTCGAGAAGCGGTCCGGGAGGTAATAGCCCAGATGAGGCGGCTGGTTGTAGGCGGTGTTCTGCCATGCAACTGCCAGGCGGTAGTTATGATCCTGCATCAGGCATGGCACACGATATTTCGTAGGTTCGGTGGTGGTGAAAATCAGCAGATCGGATGAGTTGCGTCCGTCCCAAAGCACGAGTTCCTCGCGCCAGTCGCCGAAGATATCGGCCTGGAGGCAGGGAGTAGCCTTGGTGGTGTTGCAGGACTGGGCGTGATAGGTGCTGAAATCCCAGGAATTGGCATCGGAGGTGAGGGTGTCCTTGCGTTTGGTCACGGCGGGATAGGAAGTGCCTGTGGCCTTGTCATACTTGCCGTCGAACAGCTCGTCGAGCAGGTCGCCGTCCCAGTAGATGCGGAAGTTGGTGGAGGCGCGCTTCTCCGCGACGATGTTGCCGTGGCAATCAAACGTGGCCTGCGTCGACTGGCCGTTGACGAAATAAGCGCTTGGCCAGCACTCGTAGCCGCGCCACTTGTCGCTGATGTCTGCGGCCAGGCCGCGGCCAATGTCGTTGCCCGACTGCTTTGTCTTCCAGATGATCTCTCCGGTCTTGGCGTCGCGGAACTCGCTGTCGAAGGGATAGGCCGAACCTTTCTCCTCGTGAACCATGAATACCTCGAGTCCCTCGCGGTCGGGATCGAAGTCGCCGAGGTGGAGAGCGTCCCCGTGACCGCCGCCGGTGCGGTAGAGAAGCGAGCCGTCGTGGTCGATGGCGGCAGCGCCGTAAACTATTTCGTCGAAGCCGTCACCGTCGCAGTCGCCCACAGTCACGGAATGGGCGCCTTCGCCATAGGCCCCCTTGCCCTTCTCCTTGCTCTCGTGGAGCCAGCGCTTGACGAGCTTCCCGTCCTTGAAATCGTAGGCAGCCAGGAAAGAGCCGGTATAGTAGCCGCGGCACATCACCACGGAAGCGTTTTCATCGATTCCGCCGAGATGGGCCACACATGCCAGGAACCGCTCGGAGCGGCCTCCGTAGGTGTCGCCCCAGTTTGACATCGAGGAACGCTTCGGCTCGAACTCGACAGTCGAGAGAGCCTCGCCCGTCAGGCCCGAGAACATCGTCAGGTACTCCGAACCCTTGATGACCTGCCCCTTTGAGTCGCGGTAGTCGGCATCAATATTGTCGGACCCCATCAGCACGGGATTACCCTTGCCGTCAATGGTGCCGGGCGCCGTACGGCAGGCCATCTCGGCCTTGCCGTCGCCGTCGAAGTCATAGACCATGAACTGGGTGTAGTGGGCACCGGCACGGATATTGCGGCCAAGGTCGACGCGCCACAGCTTTGTGCCGTCGAGCTTGTAGCAGTCGATGTAGACATTCCCGGTGTAGCCGTTCTGGGAATTGTCGCGCGAGTTGCTCGGATCCCATTTCACGAAAATCTCATATTCGCCGTCGCCATCAACATCGCCCACCGAGCAATCGTTGGGCGAATAAGTGTAGTCGTCGGTGATGGGTGCCGCCTCGGTGGAGAACTTGCTGTTGCCGGGGATGGTTCCTCCCTCGGGACGATCGAGCTTGACTCGGAGGGCCTTTCCGGGCACTTTCGCGGGTTTCGAGGTTTCAACGACCTCGCCATTGACAAGCGCTTTCACCACATATGTCGATGTGGCGTTGCCGGAATTGTCGAGGATGTTAGTGCCCCCGGTGATAGGCTGGGCGTTAATTTTAGTGCCGTCGCGGTATACGTCGAAAGTCGTTTTCGGAGCGTCGGACTCCAGGCTGCGCCAGGAGACGAACACCCCCGGACTGGCATACATGGCGACAACTCCTCGGTCGAGGTTTTCAACCGCCGAGGCAGAGGCGGCGGAAACCGCCAGGGCGCATGCGAGAATGAATTTATTCGCTGACATTCACAGTCGAGATTTAGGGTTAGATAATATTTGACGCGAATTTACCAATACCGCGGCTGATTTCCGTGGAATATTTGACGCAAGAAGCGCCATAAAATATCGCCGCCCACCCGTGCTCCGCCATATTTTACGTCTATTTAACCACCTCTGCGCCGAACCTAAGCGGATTTTCGCGTAACTTTGCCTGACAAACGCCCCCGAAACGATGCAGACCGTCAACACTCCTTTCGCCCGCCCCCTCTACGTCATGGCAAAACCAGCCGGCTCGAGGTGCAACCTCGCGTGCGAGTACTGCTACTACCTTGAGAAAAACAAGCTATACCGCGACAGCGATCCCCAGCGAAGATTCACCATGACCGATGAGATTCTCGAGAAATTCATCAAGGAATACATCGAGGCACAGACGATGCCCGAGGTGCTTTTCACCTGGCACGGAGGCGAGACGCTGATGCGGCCGCTGTCGTTCTACCGCAAGGCCGTGGAGCTTCAACGGAAATACGCCCGCGGGCACATAATCGACAACTGCATACAGACCAACGGCACGATGCTCACCGACGAGTGGTGCCGCTTCTTCAAGGAGAACAACTGGCTCGTGGGAGTATCAATCGACGGTCCGAAGGAGTTCCATGACGAGTACCGCCGCAACAAAGCCGGCGCCCCGTCGTTCCACCAGGTCATGAAGGGGATAGAGCTGTTGAAAAAACACGGCGTGGAATGGAACGCCCTGGCAGTCGTCAACGACTACAACGCCGACTACCCGCTGGAATTTTACAATTTCTTCAAGGAAATCGGCTGCCGCTATATCCAGTTCACACCCATCGTGGAACGCATCGCTCCCAAAAAAGACGGGCGCTATCTGGCATGTCCGGCCGACGGGACTGACATCCCGCTGGCCGACTTCTCGGTAACTCCGGAGCAATGGGGCAGCTTCCTGTGCGCCCTGTTTGACGAATGGGTAAGGCAGGATGTTGGGAAATACTTCATCCAGCTCTTCGACGCGACGCTCGCCAACTGGGTCGGCGAGCAGCCGGGGGTGTGCACCATGGCCCCGACCTGCGGCCATGCGGGGGTGATGGAGTACAATGGCGACGTTTACAGCTGCGACCACTTCGTTTTTCCCGAATACCGCCTGGGGAACCTCAACACCAGCAACTTCGTGGAAATGATGTACAGCGACCGCCAGCTGCGCTTCGGAGCCGCCAAGCGCGACTCGCTCCCGCGCCAGTGCCGCGACTGCCGATGGCTCTTCGCCTGCAACGGCGAGTGTCCCAAGAACCGCTTCGCCCTGACCGCCGACGGCGAGCCGGGGCTGAACTATCTCTGCGAAGGCTACCGCCGGTTCTTCGCCCACGTCGCGCCCTATATGGACTTCATGAAGGAGGAACTCGCAGCGGAGCGCCCCCCGGCCAACGTCATGCGCTGGGTCGCCGACGGGATGCCGCCCCGCGCCGCCAAATAACCCGCTCATCATCCCAAAAAGAGCGGAGCCACCCCCACTAAAAGTGAAAAACGGTAAAAAATTGCCCAAAAATTTTGCCGATTGAAAAAATGTGCCTAACTTTGCACTCGCAAAACGAAAGTTACGCGATTGGTTCGCTAGCTCAACTGAATAGAGCATCTGACTACGGATCAGAAGGTTACAG